>NZ_JBVKBC010000004.1:177947-408953 GCF_055639095.1 Streptomyces sp. NPDC107550 | reverse complement strand
GCGCGGGGAACTGCGCGATCAGCCACGACGAATGTCGAGGAAACCTACCGGCCGGAGCCGCCCACTCGCTTAGGGGCGCGGGGAACTGCGCGATCAGCCACGACGAATGTCGAGGAAACCTACCGGCCGGAGCCGCCCACTCGCTTAGGGGCGCGGGGAACTGCGCGATCGGCCACGACGAATGTCGAGGGTCTCCACCGGCCGGAGCCACCCGCTCACCTCAGGGGCGCGGGGAACTGCGCGAGTGGCCACGGCGAGAGTCGCGGATCCTCACCGGCCGGAGCCACCCACCACCGCCCGCCCGGCGTCTGGGTCAGGAGGAATCGGCTGCCGCGGAGACGTCGTCCGCGTGTTCACCCGTGACGAGATACACGACCCGCTTGGCCACCGACACCGCATGATCAGCGAAGCGCTCGTAGTAGCGCCCGAGCAGCGTCACATCGACCGCCGTCTCGATCCCGTGCTGCCACTTCTCGTCCATCAGATGCTGGAAGAGCGTCCGGTGCAGCAGATCCATCTCGTCGTCGTCCTGCTCGAGCTGCATCGCCAGATCGACGTCCTTGGTGATGATCACCTCCGCGGCCTTCGCCATCAGCCGCTGCGCGAGCTGCCCCATCTCCAGGATGGTCGCGTGCAGATCGTGCGGCACGGCCCGGTCAGGGAACCGCAGCCGCGCGAGCTTGGCCACATGCTGGGCCAGGTCACCGCTGCGCTCCAGGTCCGCGCTCATCCGCAGCGACGTGACGACGATCCGCAGATCCGTCGCCACCGGCTGCTGCCGCGCGAGCAAAGCTATGGCGCGGGCCTCCAGATCGTGCTGGAGATCGTCCACCTTCTGGTCCGCGGCGATCACGTTCTCCGCCAGCTTCAGGTCGGCGTCGAGCATGGCCGTGGTGGCGCGCCCGATCGCCGACCCGACCAGGCGGGCCATCTCGACCAGGCCGTCGCCGATCGAGTCAAGTTCCTCGTGGTACGCGTCACGCATACGACGTTCCCTCTCGTTCCGTGAGGCCGGGGCAGCCCCACGGTCCCACGTTCGGCCCTGTACGCGTCGGAATCCGGCACCCGAAGTGAACCAACCCCGTATCCAAGGTGAACTCTGGGCGACGAGTGTTCGAGCGGCCACCCGGACGGCTGTGGAGTACCGGTCCCGCCCGCATAACCTGAAGACATGGACGTGAACGCGGCGGTCGCCGCAGCGGCAGCGATCGCCGGAGTGTGCACCGGCGTGATCGCCATGCTGGCGTTCCGCTGGAGCGAACGCGACCAGAAACGCCCGACCCGCACCTCCCTGCACACCGACCCCGTACTCCCACCCGGCGTGGACACCGTGCTGTCCGTGCTGCGCTCGTCCGCCGTCGTCCTCGACGAGGCGGACAGCGTGGTCAAGGCCAGTTCGGCGGCGTACGCCCTCGGACTCGTACGCGGCGGGAAGCTCGCCGTGGAGCCCATGCTCCAGATGGCCCGCGACACCCGGCGCGACGGCGAGATACGGCAGGTCGAGCTGGACCTGCCGCGCCGCGGCACCGGCCGGGGCGACGCGCTCGCCGTGTCCGCGCGGGTCGCCCCGCTCGGCTCCCGGCTCGTGCTGCTGCTCGTGGAGGACCTGACGGAGGCGCGGCGCATCGAAGCCGTACGACGCGACTTCGTCGCCAACGTCAGCCATGAGCTGAAGACGCCCGTGGGCGCCCTGTCCCTGCTGTCCGAGGCCGTCATGGACGCCTCGGACGACCCCGAGGCCGTCGAGCGCTTCGCGGGCCGCATGCAGATCGAGGCGACCCGCCTGACCAATCTCGTACAGGAACTCATCGACCTCTCCCGGGTGCAGAACGACGACCCGCTGGAGGACGCCGAACCGGTCCGCGTCGACGAACTCGTCGCCGAGGCCATCGACCGCTGCCGGCAGCCCGCCGCGACGAAGCAGATCACCATGGCCGCAGGCGGCACCGCCGACCTCAGCGTCTGGGGCAACCGCGGCCAGCTCGCCGCCGCCCTCGGCAACCTCGTCGAGAACGCCGTCAACTACTCACCGGCCCGTACGCGCGTGGGCATAGCCGCGCGGCGGGTGGCCGCGCCCGGCGGCGACCTCGTCGAGCTCGCCGTCACCGACCAGGGCATCGGCATCTCCGACAAGGACAAGGAGCGCATCTTCGAGCGCTTCTACCGCGTCGACCCGGCCCGTTCCCGCGCCACCGGCGGTACGGGGCTCGGCCTCGCCATCGTCAAGCACGTGGCCGCCTCGCACGGCGGCGAGGTCACCGTGTGGAGCTCCGAAGGCCAGGGCTCCACCTTCACGCTGCGGCTGCCCGAAGCGGCCCGCAGCCCGCACAAGAACGACCCCTCAGCCACTTCCGACGCCTCAGGCCCTCGACACGTACGCGACGAAGACGACGCACACGGGCCCGACGCCACCACCGCATACGTATCCGTTCCCCCCGCCCCGGAGGTCCTTCCGTGACCCGAGTGCTCGTCGTCGAGGACGAGGAGTCCTTCTCCGACGCCCTGTCCTACATGCTGCGCAAGGAGGGTTTCGAGGTCGCCATCGCGGCGACCGGGCCCGACGGTCTCGACGAGTTCGAGCGCAACGGTGCCGATCTCGTTCTGCTCGATCTGATGCTGCCGGGGCTGCCCGGCACGGAGGTCTGCAGACAGCTGCGCGGCCGGTCCAACGTTCCCGTGATCATGGTCACCGCCAAGGACAGCGAGATCGACAAGGTCGTCGGGCTGGAGATAGGGGCCGACGACTACGTCACCAAGCCGTTCTCCTCGCGGGAGCTGGTCGCCCGGATCCGGGCCGTGTTGCGGCGGCGCGGGGAGCCGGAGGAGGTCGCGCCGCAGGCCCTTGAGGCGGGGCCCGTGCGGATGGATGTCGACCGGCATGTCGTGACCGTGTCCGGGTCGAAGGTCGATCTTCCGCTGAAGGAGTTCGATCTGCTGGAGATGTTGTTGCGGAACGCGGGGCGGGTGCTTACGCGGATGCAGCTCATCGACCGGGTGTGGGGGGCCGACTATGTCGGTGACACCAAGACGCTGGATGTTCATGTGAAGCGGCTTCGGGCGAAGATCGAGCCGGATCCTGGGGCGCCGCGGTATCTCGTGACGGTGCGGGGGCTCGGCTACAAGTTCGAACCGTAAGCCTCCGGCGGGGGGCGCGGCTCATCATGCCCGGGGTCCAGCGCGGGGCCCCTCAACGCCGGGATCCTTACGAGGCTGCCCCACCCCCAACTCCCAGCCCCTCCGGCGCTGGCGCCGGGTTCCTGATGGGGCGGGCCCCAGCGCCAATCCCCAGCCCCTCCGGCGCTTGAGGAGCGGGGGCTGGGGCAGCGCCCCAGAGTGCCGGGTGCGTCGTGGCCGCTCGCGCAGTTCCCCGCGCCCCTGACGGGGCTGCCAACCCCGGCGCTTCTTAGGCGCCCCCGCCCCCGCCGCCCTGTCGCCTGCGGCGTCGTCGTGGCTGGTCGCGCAGTTCCCCGCGCCCCCTAGGGGGTATAGCGAAAGGGCGGCTTCCCGGTGGGAGCCGCCCTTTCGTTTGGGTCAGTGGCCTGCTGTGTGGGACGGGGACGTCGTCGTCTCGCCGGGGCCGGCCGAGCCGGACGGGGACGTCGACGTCGAGGCGGAGGGCGACGCGGAGGGCGTCGGGGCCTGGGTCGGGCCCCACTTCTGGAAGTAGCTCTCGGCCGGCACCACGAACGCCTTCAGCTTGACCGCCCCGGTCTCACTGAACGTGAAGGTGATGGCCTGTGCGTTCCCGTCGAGCACCGCGGTCCGGCTGTTGGGCAGCTCAGCGGTGGCGTTCCCCTTGCCCCCGAGCACGACCGACCCGCCGGCCGGAACGGTGATGGACGAACCGCCCTTGGCACCGGTCAGCTTCGCGGACTTGCCGACCCCGTCGACCGTGACCGAGTCGAGGGTCTGGGACTTCGTCCCGTTGTTGAAGAGGGTGGCCGTGACCACGGCCGGGCCCTTGGACGAGCGGTCCGGCTGGGTGATGACGAGCGCGTTCTGGATCTTGACGTCACCGACGGAGGTCGCGGCGTTGTCCGGCTTGACCTCGAGCGTCTGGGCGTTGTGGCCGGCGCCGCACGCGGCGAGCGAGGCGATCGAGAACGCGAGGGCGGCGGCGGCGAGGGCGCCGCGTCGAAGGCTGCTGCTCACGGCGGCGGCAACTCCTTGAACGTGGGCGGAGCGAACGGCTCGGTGTAAAGCCGTCCTAAGGGTCTGTCAGCGGCCTTAGGTTACCGAGCCGTTCCCGCGCCGCCGCACCCGACCCGCCTCTAGAGGCTCCCGGACCCTTCCGGGCCCGCCCGGAGACTCCCGGACCCGCGCGGACGGCGTTTCCGGCCGACCCCGTGCGTCACACACGCATCACAGACCCCATTGGCCTCCTGTTCACCATTCACATATCGCCTGGTGGGAGGCGCGCGCGGTTTTCCCGTAAGGAATACGGGAGGGTACGGAAAAACGATCACGCGGCGCCGGGAAACGCGATGATCAATTCCGGAATCGGTTCGAACGCGGGCGCGTGTCATCGAACGGAGTAGCGGAAGTTCACCGCTTCCACCCGAGCAAACTAGGACATTACGCACATGCTGAGCGGCTGTCGACGGCTGCGGCCGCCTCGTTTCCGGCTCACCGGACAGTGGCTCCCACCTGCGAATACCGTCCTCCGGAACCCCTCCGCAGCACGTTCCTGTTGTTGTTGTCAAGCCCCGAGATATGCCCTGACCTGCGAAAACGCCATTCAGAACCCGCCGTTTCCGTGTTACCCTGGATAGCCACGGAAGGGGTACCTGTCACATGACGTTCAAGGTTGGCGACACCGTGGTCTATCCCCATCACGGGGCCGCGCTGATCGAGGCTATCGAAACTCGCCAGATCAAAGGCGTGGACAAGACCTACTTGGTGCTGAAGGTCGCCCAGGGCGACCTGACGGTACGTGTGCCAGCGGACAATGCGGAGTTCGTCGGCGTGCGTGATGTGGTCGGTCAGGACGGGCTTGACCGGGTCTTCGAGGTACTGCGCGCGCCGTACGCCGAGGAGCCCACGAACTGGTCGCGCCGCTACAAGGCAAACCTGGAGAAGCTCGCCTCCGGCGACGTCATCAAGGTCGCGGAGGTAGTCCGCGACCTGTGGCGCCGGGAGCGCGAGCGCGGACTGTCCGCGGGCGAGAAGCGCATGCTGGCCAAGGCTCGCCAGATCCTGGTGAGCGAGCTCGCGCTCGCGGAGAACACGAACGAGGACAAGGCCGAGGCCCTGCTCGACGAGGTCCTCGCGTCCTGACGCGCACTGCCGCCGCGTAGTGAACACATGCCGTGGTGCCCGATGACCCTGATGGTGTCGCCGGGCGCTGCGGCATGTTGCGTACCCGCACATCGGACATCACCGCGGTACGGGTACGAAAAGCCTGATCACCTAGGTGCCACGCGTACAGGGCAAGCGGCTCGACCGGTGTCACGGAAGGGGCCGGTCAAGCCTCGCGCCCGGCACGATGAGGCCATACCCACGCCCCCCGAGCGTACAAACCTGAACGGAACCGATGTCTGACGAAACGCGCGCCGGCACCGGCGGCGCCCGCACCGCGGCCGTGATCCCCGCCGCCGGACGGGGCGTACGCCTCGGCCCCGGCGCCCCCAAAGCGCTCCGCGCGCTCAGCGGCACACCGATGCTCATCCACGCCGTCCGGGCCATGGCGGCGTCCCGCTCCGTCCGGCTCGTCGTGGTCGTCGCGCCGCCCGACGGCGCCGCCGAGGTCAAGAACCTGCTCGCCGACTACGCCCTGCCCGAGCGCACCGACTTCGTCGTCGTGCCCGGCGGCGAGAGCCGGCAGGAGTCCGTACGGCTCGGCCTCGACGCGCTGCCCGACGACATCGACATCGTTCTCGTGCACGACGCCGCCCGCCCGCTCGTCCCGGTGGACACCGTCGACGCGGTCATCGAGGCCGTACGGGACGGAGCCCCCGCCGTCGTGCCCGCGCTGCCGCTGGCCGACACCGTCAAGGAGGTCGTGCCGACCACCGACGGCAGCCCCGAGGCCGTCGTGGCGACGCCCTCGCGGGCGCGGCTGCGGGCCGTGCAGACCCCGCAGGGCTTCGACCACGCGACGCTGCGCCGCGCCCACGACAACGTCACCGAGGACGTCACCGACGACGCCGGCATGGTCGAGCTGCTCGGTTTCCAGGTCGTGCTCGTGCCCGGGCACGAGGAGGCGTTCAAGGTGACCCGGCCGCTCGACCTCGTACTCGCCGAGGCCGTGCTCGCCCGCAGGAGGGCCAACGATGGCTACTGAGACCGCCCCGGCCGGCGCCTCCCTGCCCTGGCCACTGCCGCGGGTCGGCATCGGCACCGACATCCACGCCTTCGAGGACGGGCGCGAGCTGTGGTGCGCCGGCCTGCGGTGGGAGGACCAGGGGCCCGGGCTCGCCGGGCACTCCGACGCGGACGTCGTCGCCCACGCCGCGTGCAACGCGCTGTTCTCCGCCGCCGGGCTCGGCGACCTCGGGCAGCACTTTGGCACCGGGCGGCCCGAATGGTCCGGCGCCAGCGGGGTCACGCTGCTCACGGAGGCGGCGCGGATCGTGCGCGCGGCCGGCTTCGAGATCGGGAACGTCGCCGTCCAGGTCGTCGGGGACCGGCCCAAGGTCGGCAAGCGGCGCGACGAGGCGCAGAAGGTCCTGTCCGACGCGGTCGGCGCGCCCGTGTCGGTGTCCGGGGCGACCACGGACGGGCTCGGGTTCCCCGGGCGCGGCGAGGGCCTGATGGGCATCGCCACGGCTCTCGTCGTACGCGTCCAGGGCTGAACCGGCGGCGCCCCGCGCCCCGAAATCCCCGGGGCGGGTGGTGTGGCGGTGGAGGATCGGGTACGTGAGAACTGGCTCCGGGGCTGTTCGGTCCCGGGGCCCGATCCCTCCCCTCCAAGGAGAAGTGACGCCATGTCCGCACAGTTGTCCGACGCACTCAAGGCGCTGCTCGACAGCAAGGTCTTCATCGCCGTCGCCACGATCCAGCCTGACGGGAGTCCTCAGGTTTCACCCGTGTGGGTGAAGCGGGACGGGGACGACGTGTTGTTCTCCACGACCGTGGGGCGGCGCAAGGAGAAGAACCTGCGGCGGGATCCGCGGGTGACGGTGCTGGTGCAGCCGGCGGACAGTCCTTATACGTACGCGGAGATCCGGGGGGTCGCGGAGATCACCTCCGAGGGTGGGCAGGAGCTGATCGACGAGCTGTCCGTGAAGTACACGGGGAAGCGGTACGCGGAGTTCAATCCGGGGTCCGTGGATGACGGGGAGCGGGTTGTCGTGCGGGTTGTGGGGCGCAAGGTCGTAGGCAGCCTCTAGCCTCCGGCGGACGGGACATCTCTGAGCGCGGGGCCCTCAGACTCCGGCCCGCCTTCTGGACCGTTGCTCGGCTCTCCGCCGGTGGGGCTTCTCGCGCAGTTCCCCGCGCCCCTGACGGGGCGCTGCCCCTGGTCGTGGTCGTTCACCTGCGGCCCGGTGGGGGCTGATCGCGCAGTTCCCCGCGCCCCTGAAGCATGCACTTCGTGCAGCTTCCCCAGAGGGAAGCGGGGCTTCGCCCCAGCTCCCCGGCGGGGGCGGCGGCGAAGCCGCCCCTCCCGCTCCCTCCGGGGGAGGTGGCGACGTAGTCGTCCCTCCAGGGGCGCGGGGAACTGCGCGACCAGCCACGACGAGAGTCGAGGCCGAAGAACCCGCCCGACCACGCGGGGAGCCGCGTCAGGCGCCGGGGTGTAGAAGCGCGCCGAAGCCCTGGCGGGACTGGTGACGGAGTTGTCGCGCGGGGCACTAACCTGGAGGGGTGACTATTCGCCTGTACGACACCAGCGCCCGGCAGATCCGTGACTTCGAGCCCCTCACGCCGGGCTGCGTCTCGATCTACCTGTGTGGCGCCACCGTGCAGGCGGCCCCGCACATCGGCCACATCCGCTCCGGCCTGAACTTCGACATCATGCGCCGCTGGTTCACGTACCGCGGCTACGACGTCACGTTCATCCGCAACGTGACGGACATCGACGACAAGATCATCAAGAAGGCGGCGGAGCAGAACCGCCCCTGGTGGTCGATCGGGTACGAGAACGAGCGGGCGTTCAACGACGCGTACGCCGCGCTCGGCTGCCTGCCCCCCACCTACGAACCGCGCGCCACCGGCCACGTCACCGAGATGGTCGAGATGATGCGCGGCCTGATCGAGCGCGGCCACGCCTACGAGGCCGACGGCAACGTCTACTTCGACGTCCGTTCCTTCCCGGGCTATCTGGAGCTGTCCAACCAGGAGCTGGACAACCTGCTGCAGCCCGAGAGCGAGGGCGAGACCGGCAAGCGCGACCCCCGCGACTTCGCCATGTGGAAGGCCGCCAAGCCCGGCGAGCCGAGCTGGGAGACGCCCTGGGGCCGGGGCCGCCCCGGCTGGCACCTGGAGTGCTCGGCGATGGCCCACAAGTACCTGGGCCCGGCGTTCGACATCCACGGCGGCGGCATCGACCTGATCTTCCCGCACCACGAGAACGAGATCGCGCAGGCCAAGGCGTACGGCGACGAGTTCGCCCGCTACTGGGTGCACAACTCGTGGGTCACCATGTCCGGCGAGAAGATGTCGAAGTCCCTGGGCAACAGCGTGCTGGTCGGCGAGATGGTCAAGCACTGGCGCCCGATCGTGCTCCGCTACTACCTGGGCACCCCGCACTACCGCTCCACCATCGAGTACAGCGAGGACGCGCTGCGCGAGGCCGAGTCGGCGTTCGCGCGGATCGAGGGCTTCGTGCAGCGGGTCACCGAGCTGGCCGGCGGCACGGTCGCGCCCGCCGACGAGGTGCCCCCGGCGTTCGCCGAGGCCATGGACGACGACCTCGGCGTCCCGCAGGCGCTGGCGATCGTCCACACGGCCGTCCGCCAGGGCAACAGCGCGCTGGCGGCCGACGACAAGGAAGCCGCCGTGGCCCGCCTCGCCGAGGTCCGTGCCATGCTCGGCGTCCTCGGCCTCGACCCGCTCGACCCGCACTGGGCCGGCGAGGGCGACCGCAGCGAGGATCTGCACGGGGTCGTCGACACGCTCGTACGGCTCGTGCTGGACCAGCGTGAGGCGGCCCGGGCCCGTAAGGACTGGGCGACGGCCGACGCGCTGCGCGACCGGCTCGGGCAGTCCGGGCTCGTCATCGAGGACAGCCCGAGCGGTCCCCGCTGGAGCCTCGGCCCGCGCTGAGCCGCCCGTGAGTGTGCCGCCCGGCCCGTCGGGCGGCACACTGCATAGACGTACGCATCACACACACCGTCGCCCGGATCAGGTCCGGGCGGCGGACCGACGTAGAGAAGCAGGTAGGTCATGGCCGCCAACAGCAACCGCCGCATGTCCGGGAAGAAGGGCGCGCAGGTCGGCAGCGGCGGGCAGCGACGCCGCGGCCTCGAAGGCAAGGGCCCGACCCCGCCCGCCGAGATGCGCAAGGGACACGTCAAGCAGCGCGCCGCGCAGGCCAAGGCCAAGCGCGCGACGGGCGGCCGGCCCACGAACCGCACCGGCGGCCCGCGCGGCAAGGCGACCTCCGAGATGGTCGTCGGCCGCAACCCGGTCGTCGAGGCGCTGCGCGAGGGCGTGCCCGCGGTGACGCTGTACGTGCAGCAGTTCATCGACAACGACGAGCGCGTCCGCGAGGCGCTCCAGCTCGCCGGTGAGCGCGGCGGCATCCACCTCATGGAGGCCCCGCGCCCCGAGCTGGACCGCATGACCAACGGCCTCAACCACCAGGGCCTCGTCCTCCAGGTCCCGCCGTACGAGTACGCGCACCCCGAGGACCTGGTCGCCGCCGCGTTCGACGAGGGCCAGGACCCGCTGATCGTCGCCCTCGACGGCGTGACCGACCCGCGCAACCTCGGCGCGGTCGTCCGCTCCGTGTCCGCGTTCGGCGGCCACGGCGTCCTCGTGCCCGAGCGGCGCGCCGCCGGCATGACCGCCGGCGCGTGGAAGACGTCCGCGGGCACCGCGGCGCGCACGCCGGTGGCGCGCGCCACGAACCTCACGCGCGCCCTGGAGCAGTACAAGAAGGCCGGTATCGCCGTCGTCGGGCTCGCCGCCGACGGCGAGCACACGGTCGGTGAGCTGGCGGCCCTCGAAGGCCCGGTCGTCATCGTCGTCGGCAGCGAGGGCAAGGGCCTGTCGCGGCTGGTCGGCGAGACGTGCGACTACCGCGTCCGCATCCCGATGCCGGGCGGCGCCGAGTCGCTGAACGCCGGTGTCGCCGCGGGCGTCGTGCTGTACGAGGCGGCCCGCCGCCGCGCCTGATCCGGGGGCCCCGCCGGGATTTCCGTACGCGTCGGGGATCTTGACGGGGCCCGGACATTTCCCTCGGGTCAAGGCAGTGTCCTAAACACACATCACTCGGTTAGATGAGTGTGGACACCAGAACGCCCCGCACACCCTCGGGGGACCGCTCGTCGGGCTTCGACGACGCTCCCGCGCTGAGCATGGTGAAGGTTCCGTGCGACCCGGCGCAGGTCATCGTCAACCACGCGAGTTTCCGCGTGCAGCTCCCCAGGGCGCAGCAGACGCAACTCCCGCGCATCGCACGGCACGTGAGCGCCCTGGGCGTTTCCGGAGCCGGTGCCGCCGGTATCCCTGTCATCACGGCCGCGGGCACGCCCGGCGCCCGGCGCCGCCGCGTCGTCATGAGCGGCGCGTCGGACCTCGCCGCGAGCGGCCTGCTCGCGGGCGCGCGCCGCGCGGGGGCGCCCGACGACGGCGGTGCCACGCAGGTCATCCCGCGTGTCGACCTCGACCGCGACCTCGCCGACGAGCTGTACGAGGGCGAGCCCACCGAGGAGACCCCGGTCGTCATCGCGCCCCGCCAGGGCGGCGCCGACGCGGGCGGCCGGATGCTGCCGGACGGTATGCGGCAGGCGGGCAGCGCCTTCGAGGAGACCGGCGAGCTGGGCCGACTGCCCTACGAGGACGACGAGTTCGGCGACGACGACGAGCCGGACACCGAGTCGCGGGCCGCCCGCCGCTACGGCCCGGTCCGGCACGCCTACTACCCGGGCCGCCGCATGAACCTGGGCGTCGTGCTGCTCCCGCTGCGCGTCTTCCTCGGCTTCATCTCCATCTACGCCGGCATGGGCAAGCTGTGCGACCCCGTCTACTTCGACGGCGGCGAGCGCGGCTCCATGGTCAAGTGGCTCCACTCGCTGCACCCGTGGGCGCTCGCGGAGCCGCTGCGCGACTGGGCGCTCCAGCACCCGGTGGGTGCCGGGCTCGCCATCGCGTTCTTCCAGGTCATCGTCGGCGTGCTCACCGTCCTCGGCCTGTGGCAGCGGGTCGCGGCCTCGGTCGGCGCGCTGCTGTCGGCGGCGATCCTCGTCACCGTGAGCTGGAAGTCGGTCCCCGCCTACGACGCGCCCGACATCATCTACCTCGCCGCGTGGTCGCCGCTGATCATCGCCGGGGCGCCCGTGTACTCGATCGACGGCCGGCTCGCCGGGGGCGCCTGGCGGCGGCTCGGTCCGCGCGCCGCGCTGTGGGAGCTGCGCCGGTACGTGCTGCGGCGCGGCAGCCTCGTCGCGGCCATCGTCATCGGCCTCACGCTGCTCACCGGTTCGCTGCTGGGCGGCGCGGTCCGCGACGCCGACCGGGTCACCGCGCCCGGCCCCGGCGACGCCCCGCGCAACGAGCTGCCCGGCTCGCCCCTGCCCTCGCAGCCCGCGCACCGCAAGCCGCACCGCGCGTCGTCCAGCCCGTCCGCGCCCGGCACGCCGACGCAGGGCACCACGGCGAGCCCGTCCGGTGCGCCGAGCGCGGCCCGCGAGACGGCCGGCGCGACGAGCGGCGCCACGACGCCCAGCCAGACGCAGGGCGCGACGGCCGGTCAGGTGCCGCCGCGGCAGACGACCCCGCGCCAGCCCCCGGCGACGACCGGCGGTGCGCCGACGTCCGGCGGTGCCGGCAGCGGCGGCGGAACCTCCGACGGCGGCTCGTCCTCGGGCGGCGGCGGCACGTCCGGCGGCTCCACGGGCGGCACGGGCGGCGGCGCGGACAACCCCGGTCACAAGCCGGGCCTGGTCGGCGGCCTCCTCGGCTGACCCGCCCGCCCGCACGAAGGGGCCCGCACGTCATGGACGCGCGGGCCCCTTCCGCGTACGGTCACCGTCTCGTACGGCAACCCTCCGGTACGTCACGGCCGTTCTCGTACGTCACTGCCGTGGCCCCGCGCGGGCGGGGGCGCCGGGGCGGGTCAACGGCCCTGGGCGGCCAGCTCCTTGGCGGCTTCCGTGAGGTCCTTCGCGGTGTCGATGGCCCTCCAGTACGCGCCCTGCGGCAGCGGGAAGCCGGCGAGGCGCTTGGCGCGGGCGAGGCGCGGGAACGTGGTGCGCTCGTGGTCGCCGACGTCGGGCAGCAGCGCGGCGAACTCGGCGGAGAAGACGTACAGGCCCGCGTTGATCAGGTACGGCGACGGGGGCGCCTCGACGAAGTCCGTGATGTGGCCGAACGCGTCGGTCTCGACGGCGCCCCAGGGGATGCGCGGGCGGGCGAGGGCGAGGGTGGCGGTCGCCTCGCGCTCATGGTGGAAGTCGGCCATCTCGCGCAGCGAGAACCGGGTCCAGATGTCGCCGTTGGTCGCGTACCAGGGCTGGTCGGGGTGGGGGAGGTGGCGGGCGGCGAACTTGAGGCCGCCGCCCCGGCCGAGGGGTTCCTTCTCGACGACGGTCGTCACGCGCAGCGGCAACTCGGCGTTCTCCAGCCACTCCTGGAGGACTTCGGCGAGGTGTCCGCAGGAGACGACGGCGTCGGTGACGCCCTCCTCGGCGAGCCAGGTGAGCTGGTGGCCGATGATCGGCACGCCGGTGCCGGGGATCTCCACCATGGGCTTGGGCCGGTCGTCGGTGTACGGGCGCAGCCGCGAGCCCTGGCCGCCCGCAAGCACGACGGCCTGGGTGGGGCGGTGGGCACCGCGGTGGGCGTACGAGTGCGGGCCGTGCGCGGCCGGTTCAGCGGTCGTCATGACCGGAACTGTACGTGCGCACGGCCCGTGAGGCCCGCGGACGGGGTCAGCCGCGGAAGCCGGCGACCCCGGAGGCGAAGGAGGTGTCGCAGACGGGACGGGCGTACGACTGGGCGCGCGCCGGGCCGTATGCCTGCACGGCCGCGCGGCCGAGGGCCTTGGCGATCGACATGCAGTGCTTGGCGAGGGAGGGGCGGCGGTCGACCTCCTGCTGAAGGTGGGTGAGGGCGGTGCCGGGGTCCTTCTCCTGGAGCTCCTGGAGCAGCCGGTCGCGCAGCACGTCCTGCGGGGCGCGGGAGGTGGCGCGCGCGGAGACGTCCTGCGCGGAAGCCGTCAGAATGGAGTCCGAGGAACTCCCGGACCAGTTGACCCGGGTGACCGCGAGGGTCCCGGAGAGCACCAGCATCACCGGCAGGACGAAGGCGAGCGTGCGGGCGGCGCGGCGGGCGGGGCCCTGGCCCCGAACTCGGCGCGACTTCTGGGTGTAGGTAGCGGAGTGCGTCACGCGAGTGAGCGTAGCGGTCGGTGATGATTTGGCGACATTTAGTCACTCTGACGAGGGACGGGCAACGGGGTTTCGTTGCAAGCGTGTTGACGCAGCGGAGTGAATTGTCCTAATTGCCGGGGTATTTGTCGACATCGTTGCGCGGGCACGCGAAAGGCCCCGCGCGGGTGTGCGCGGGGCCCCTGCGGACGCCGGGGGTGCCAGTGTGCCGCCGGCGCCGGTCCGCTGTCAGGCGAACCGGCGCGCGTACGCCTGGCGGGTCACGCGGCGGGTCTTCCGGTGGACGGCCGGTGCGTCAGCCCGCGGGCCGGCCGGTGCGTCAGTCGGTGAGGCGCTCGCCGGTCGACGTGGAGAAGACGTGGGTCTCGCCCGGGCGCGGCACGACGTGCAGCAGGGCGCCCTTCTCGGGGACGGCGCGGCTGCTGACGCGGACCACGAGGTCGCGCTTCTCGCCGCCGACCTCGACCGTGCCGTAGACGTAGCCGTCGGCGCCGGTCTCCTCGACGACGTTGACGGTGACGGCGAGGCCCGCCGGGGCGTCGGCCGTGTCCTTCGTGAGCGTCTTGGCGACCTCGCCGTTCTGCTCGACCACGTCGAAGTGCTCGGGGCGGACGCCGACGGTGACCGTGCGGTCGCCCTTGTCGGCGGCGGCCTTGAGCGCGTCGCGGTTGACCGGGACGACCGAGTTGCCGAACTTCACGCCGCCGTCCGTGATCGGGACCTCGACGAGGTTCATCGCGGGCGAGCCGATGAAGCCGGCCACGAACAGGTTCGCCGGCTTGTCGTACATGTTGCGCGGGGAGTCGACCTGCTGGAGCAGACCGTCCTTGAGCACGGCCACGCGGTCGCCCATGGTCATGGCCTCGACCTGGTCGTGGGTGACGTACACGGTGGTGATGCCGAGGCGGCGCTGGAGGCTCGCGATCTGCGTACGGGTGGAGACGCGGAGCTTGGCGTCGAGGTTCGACAGCGGCTCGTCCATGAGGAAGACCTGCGGCTCGCGCACGATCGCGCGGCCCATGGCGACGCGCTGGCGCTGACCGCCGGACAGGGCCTTCGGCTTGCGGTCCAGGTACTCGCTCAGGTCGAGGATCTTCGCGGCCTCCTCGACCTTCTGCCGGATCTCCGCCTTGTTGACGCCGGCGATCTTGAGCGCGAAGCCCATGTTGTCGGCGACGGTCATGTGCGGGTAGAGCGCGTAGTTCTGGAACACCATGGCGATGTCCCGGTCCTTGGGCGGCAGGTGCGTGACGTCGCGGTCGCCGATGCGGATGGCGCCGCCGTTGACGTCCTCCAGGCCGGCGAGCATGCGCAGGGAGGTCGACTTGCCGCAGCCCGAGGGGCCGACGAGCACGAGGAACTCGCCGTCCTCGATCTGGATGTCGAGCCCGTCCACCGCGGGCTTGTCGGAGCCGGGGTAGACGCGGGTCGCCTTGTCGAACGTGACAGAAGCCATGGCTGTGAAGCCCCCTTCACCGGCAGGAACGTGCCGGACGATCCGTTGTAAAGCGGGTGAGCCACTGCGGCCGATCGCCGCACTGGTGTAGTCCACACGGGTGAACTGCTCGGACCGTACCCGGGGGGCGCCCGATCTGTCAGTACTCCGGCCCCTGTGAGATTCGCCGAAGTTCCCGACGGCGCCGCTCCCCGCGTTGGTTACACTGCTCGGGCTGCCTCCTTAGCTCAGCTGGTCAGAGCGCCGCTCTTGTAAAGCGAAGGTCGTCGGTTCGAATCCGACAGGGGGCTCTGGTGAGGGACCGCGTGAACGCCCCGGACTGTGGATCGGTCCGGGGCGCTGTGGTGTCCGGGGCGGGTGTGTCCGGGCGGCGGGGGGTCAGTTGCGGCCTGCCACCTTGTCCGCCAGGCGGGCCAGGCGGGAGGACGTGGCGGTGGGCGTGGTCAGCTCCCGGGTGTCCGCCGCGTGGTACGTGGCGTACATGCCGTGGACGCCGAGCCAGCGCAGCGGTTCCGGTTCCCACTTGCGGACCTTGTGGCCGACCCAGGGCAGCGCGGTGAGGTCGGTCGGGCCGCTCTGGCCGGAGTCCTGCTGGACGAGGTCGCGCAGGGTGCGGGCGGCCAGGTTCGCGGTGGCGACGCCGGAACCGACGTAGCCGCCCGCCCAGCCGAGGCCCGTGGAGCGGTCCAGGGTGACCGTCGCGCACCAGTCGCGGGGCACGCCGAGGACGCCGGACCAGGCGTGGGCGACGCGGACCCCGGCGAGCTGCGGGAAGAAGCGGGTCAGGATCTCGGTCAGGTCCTCGACCGTACGGGCCTGCGTGCGGCCGTCGTTGTCGGTGCGCGAACCGAAGCGGTACGGGACCCCCCGGCCGCCGAGCGCGATCCGGCCGTCGGCGGTGCGCTGCGCGTACATGTAGGCGTGCGCCATGTCGCCGAGGGTCTCGCGGCCCTCCCAGCCGATGGACTCCCACTGCGCGTCGGTCAGCGGCTCGGTGGCGATCATCGAGGAGTTCATGGGCAGCCAGGTGCGGCGCTGGCCCTTGAGGGAGGCGGTGAAGCCCTCCGTGCAGCGCAGCACGTACGACGCGCGGACCGTGCCGTAGGGGGTGACGGCGTGCTTGGGCTTGATCTCGGTGACCGGCGTCGACTCGTGGATGGTGACGCCGAGCGCCTCCGCGGCGGCGGCGATGCCCTTGACGAGCTTCACGGGGTGCAGGCGGGCGCCGTGCGGGGTCCACGTCGAGCCGACGGCCCCCGCGACGCGGATCCGGTCGGCGGTCTCGCGGGCGCCGTGCAGCGTGCGGTCCTTCTCCCCGTACGAGAGTTCCGTCTCGTGGAACGCCTTCAGGCGGGCCAGTTGGGCCGGGGTGTACGCGACTTCGAGGACTCCGCCGTGGTGGATGTCGGCGTCGATGGACTCGGCGCGGGCCACGTCGATGACCTCGGTGACCGTGTCGTTCATGGCCTGCTGGAGGCGGACGGCGGCGTCGCGGCCGTGGAGCTTCGCGTACCGGTCGCGGCCCGCGATGCCGTTGTAGAGCCAGCCGCCGTTGCGGCCGGAGGCGCCGTAGCCGCAGAACTTCTGCTCCAGGACCGTGATGCGCAGGAAGGGCGCGGCCTTCTTCAGGTAGTACGCGGTCCACAGGCCCGTGTAGCCGCCGCCGACGATGACGACATCGGCGGTGGCGTCGCCGGGGAGGGGTTCGCGGTAGCGGGGGAGGCCGTCGTCCGCGTACCAGAACGATATGCCGCCGTTGACCGTGCCGCCGTGACTGCTGTTCGTGCTGCTCATGGCGGTGGACGTTACTGGCAGCGGGGGCGGCGCGGGAGGGGGTGAAGGCCGTTGGTCCCGGCCGGTCGGGTCCTTCGCCGTCGCCGCCCGCGCGGCGATCTGCGTAGTTTGGGGGTGTTCGGTCGAACCGGAAGGGTTGTGGCATGAGGCTGGGGACGCGCGGTGTCGGTGCGGCGGTCGTCGCGTTGGGAGTCGGGCTCACGCTCGGCGCCTGTTCGTCCTCGGGCCAGGGATCCTCGTCGGCCGGCACCCTGAAGGGCTCGGCGAGCGCGGAGGCGGAGGTGCGTGCGGTGCCTGACGCGTCCGCGTTCGCCGGGCTGCCGGCCCGGGTGGACGGCGCGGTGATCACGGTCGGCAAGCCGGACGCGCCGCACACCGTCCAGGTGTACGAGGACCCGCGCTGCCCTTTCTGCAAGCGGTTCGAGGAGGGCGGGGCGCGGGCGCTGCTCGGGCCGGCGAAGAAGGGTGACGTCAAGATCGAGTACACGGTCGCGTCGTTCCTCGACAAGAACCTCGGCGGCTCCGGCTCGGTCCGCGCGGCGAACGCGCTGCGCGCCTCCGTGGACGCCGGGAAGTTCCCCCAGTACCACGCGGCCGTCTTCGCCAACCAGCCCGAGGACGAGAGCCACGACGCCTACACCGACGCCTTCCTGCTGAAGATCGCCGACAAGGTGGACGGGCTGCGCTCCGCCTCCTTCGACAAGGCCGTGAACGGCGACGCGCACGGCGACTGGGTCGCCGAGGCGATGAGTTCCTTCCGCAAGGACGGGGTGCAGGGCACGCCGACCGTCCGTATCGACGGCAAGAAGGCGGGCGGTCCCGAGGACGCCATGTACAGCGAGGCCGCGTTCGCCAAGGTCCTCAAGAGCGCCGGGATCGGCTGACGGCCGCCCGTACTGACGCGACCAGATCGGCGGGCCGCAACGGCTCGCCGCAGCCCCGCGTCAGCGGCCGGCACGCGAGCCCGATGAGGACCGCGCTGAAGTGGCCGAGGTCGGTGAAGGTGTGTCCGGTGCCGAGCGGTACCGCGTAGAACACGACGACGGCCGCCAGATATACGTACCGCCACGGGCGCGCGATGCGGAACGTGAGGACGGCGACGACGCCCGCGAGCGCGTAACTCACGCCCACGTCCGTGGTCCTGACCGCGCTCAGCGGCGCGTGGCCGTGGCGGATCGCCCACAGCAGCGCGCACTGGCTGAGCAGCGTCGCGCAGACGTGGGCGGTCGCGGCGACCGCGATCCACCGCACCGTCCCGAGCCAGCGCTCCGCCTGCGCGTGGAAGAGGCTGTAGAGGATCGCGTACGGCCACCAGGTCGCGCCGTCGATCCACAGCGCGGACGCGACGAGGACGCGGACCGGGTTCTGCGCCAGCTCGTGCAGGTTCGTCGACCGCTTCCGCAGGAACGCCTCCTCGAACTCCGGGCTCATGTGATGCATGGCGACGGTCGTCACGAACAGCGCGGCGAGCCAGATGTACGTGCCGGGGGCGCTGCGCACATAGGCGCGGACGGCGGCGCGGGCACGACGGAGAAAAGAGCGCATGTCCGCATTCAGGCACGGGCGTAGGGTCGGCGGGGTGAGCGACATTCCGGACGTGCTGGACGGTGCCGGGCGGGGCGTGCCCCTGGCGGAGTTCGCCGGGCGGTGGGAGCTGACGCCTGCCGGGCCCGCGATGCGGGGAGCGGTCGCGGTGGTGGTGCCCGTGGTGCGGCGGGGGGACGGGAGCGCGGCGGTGCTCAAGTTCCAGGCGGTGGACGAGGAGACCGCCGGCGAGCCCGTCGCGCTGCGGGCCTGGGCGGGCGCCGGAGCGGTCCGCCTCCTCGCGCACGACCCGGCGACCGGCACGATGCTGCTCGAACGGCTCGACGAGCGGCGGACGCTGACGACGGTACGGGACAGCCGGCACGCGGTGCGGATCATCGGGGAGCTGCTGGCGCGGCTGACGGACCGGGCGGCGCCCGAGGGGCTGCGGCGGCTCGGCGACCTCGCGGCGGACATGCTGGCGCGGACCCCGGGAGCGCTGCGGCGGATCACCGATCCGGTGGCGCGCGGGGTGGTCGCGGACTGCGCCGCCGCGCTGCGCGAGGTCGCCGACGAGCCCGGCGACCGGCTCCTGCACTGGGACCTGCACTACGAGAACGTGCTCGCGGCCGAGCGTGAGCCCTGGCTCGCCATCGACCCCAAGCCGCTCGCCGGCGACCCCGGCTTCGAGCTGTGGCCGGCGCTCGTCAACCGCTTCGACACGGACGAGGTGACCTGGCGGTTCGACGCCCTGACCGCGCTCCTCGGCCTGGACCGCGCGCGGGCGCGCGCGTGGACGCTGGCCCGGATGCTGCAGAACGCCCTGTGGGACACGGCCGAGGGGCGGCCCCCCGCGCCCGCGCACGTGGAGCTGGCGGGACGGCTCCTCGGAAGGGCGTGAACGGCAGGCTCTAGGGTGCGGGGATGATTCGTGAGGCTGTTGTCGAGGACGTTCCCGTGATCCACGCCATGGTGCGGGAGTTGGCCGCGTACGAGAAGGCGCCCGATGAGGCGCGGGCCGGTGTGGAGCAGTTGCGGGAGGCGCTGTTCGGGGAGCGGCCCGCCGCGTACGCGCACATGGCCGTCGACGAGGAGAGCGGGGAGCCGGTCGGGTTCGCGCTGTGGTTCCTCAACTTCTCGACCTGGCGCGGCGTCCACGGCATCTATCTGGAGGACCTGTACGTGCGGCCCGAGGCGCGCGGCGGCGGGCACGGCAAGGCGCTGCTGACGGAGCTGGCGCGGATCTGCGTGCGGCGCGGTTACGAGCGCCTGGAGTGGTCGGTGCTCGACTGGAACGAGCCGGCCATCGCCTTCTACCGGGCGCTCGGCGCGCGGCCGCAGGACGAGTGGACGGTGTTCCGGCTGACGGACGACGCGCTGGCGGGCCTCGGCGCCGCGTGAGCGGAGCGTGAGCGGGGGAGTGGGGGGTGAGCGTGGGCCCGCCTGGCGCGCTCAGGGTTCGAGGACGACCTTGCCCGTCGTCGCGCGGGTCTGGAGCGCGCGGTGCGCGTCGGCGGCGCGGGCCAGCGGGAAGCGCCGCACGGCGGGGGCGAGCACGCCCCGGGCCGCGAGGTCGAGCGCGGCGAGTTCCAGCGTACGGACGGGGTTGTCGCCGCCGCCCGCCTTGCGCATCATCGCCGGGCCGAGGACGACCTCCTGCACGATGCCGCGCCGCTCCCGCTCGTCCTCGTCAAGGAGTTCGGGCCCGCCGTCCGCGCCGATGCCGCGCGCCGACCAGCCGAAGACGACATGGTGGCCGCCGGGCCCGAGAAGGTCGCGGGCCGCGTCGGCGGCGGGCCCGCCCACCCCGTCGTACAGGACGTTCGCGCGCACCCCGCGCGCGTGGAGGAACGCGCGGGCCGCCTCCGGCCAGGCGGGGTCCTCGTAGTCGAGGGCGAGGTCCGCGCCGGACGCCGCGACGGCCGCGCGCTTGGCGGGGCCTCCGGCGAGGCCGACGACCGTGCCGCCGCGGTGCTTCACGTACTGCACGAGGAGCGTGCCGATGCCGCCCGCGGCGGCGGGCACGACGGCGACGGTGTCCGGGCCGACGTCCGTGAAGTTGAGGATGCCGACCGTGGTGCGGCCCGTGCCGATCATGGCGACGGCCTGCGCGGGATCGAGGTTCGGCGGTATCGCGTGCAGGCGCTCGGCGGGGACGGCCGTGAGTTCGGCGTAGCCGCCGGGGGCGAAGCCGAGGTGGGCGACGACGCGCTTGCCGAGCCAGGCCGGATCGGTGCCCTCGCCGAGCGCGTCGACCGTCCCCGCGATCTCCCGGCCGGGGATCGTCGGCAGCTCGGGCAGGCTCGGCAGCGGCCCCTGTACGCCCTCGCGGATCGCGGTGTCGAGCAGGTGCACGCCCGCCGCCGCGACCGCGACCCGGACCTCGCCGGGGCCCGGCTCGGGGTCCTCGGCCTTCTCGTACACGAGGTTCTCGGCGGGGCCGAAGGCGTGCAGGCGGACGGCGTGCATGAGCGCTCCCTCTTACGCGGGGGCGGGCGGGGTTCCCCGGCCGCCTGACCGCCAGTCTTGAACCTCAGCTCCGCTTGAGGTCAAGGCGGGCCGGGGCGGCGGGCCCGCGCCGGGTGCGGGGCGGACCAGGCCAGGTGCTGAGGGCGAGCGTCACCGCCTCGATCGCGCTCAGGAACGACACCTCGCTCAGCACGCCGGGCGCGGCGACCATGTCACCGGCCAGACAGACACCGTCGCCTCGGTCGATCGCGGGCCGGTCGCGCCAGGTCGCGCCCACCGGGTCAAGGGCGCCGGAACGTCCCTGCGCGACCGCGTCCCGCCGCCACGTCAGGCGCTCGCGCCAGGCGGGGTACGCGAGGTCGAGGAGGCGTTCCGCGCGCGCGATGCCGTCCGCCTTCGACTCGCCGGGTGCGAGCGGCACCTGCCCCTGGATCAGGCTCTCGCCGGGCGGGGCTAGGGCGTGTCCGCAAAGTCCCGTCGTCGTCCGCAGGACGGCCCCGCGGCGTCTGGTGCGTGCTCTGGGGGTACCCCCGGCCGGAGGCTGGGGGAGTGCCGGGTGCAAGGCCTCGTACTGGATGTACTTGGCCTTACGCCCGGTGCGGCGAGAGTGCGTGCCAGGCGTCGCGGGGCAGACGGGACTTTGCGGACACGCCCTAGGGAGGGGTCGGGGCCGGTGAACCGTTCCAGCCAGCCCGGGAAGTCGATCCCCGAGACGGCGAACAGGTCGCCGCGCCGCGACCGCAGCGCCAGGTCCACCAGCGCCGTACGGCCGCTCGGCCAGGTCAGGGAGTCGTCCTTGAGCAGCCGGCGCGCCGCGTCCAGGGAGGTGGCGACGACGACGGGACCGCCGGCCGGCAGCGTGTCGACACGGCTGACGGTCTCCATCCGGACGCCGAGGTCCCAGGCGCGGGCCGCCATCCGGTCGATCAGCGCCGCCCAGCCGCCGACCGGGTAGTGCGCCTCGGGCGGCAGACGCGCGGCGCGCCGCAGGCGTTCCTGCACGAACCGCGCGGACAGCCGCCCCGGGTCGTGGTGGAACAGGGCGACGGCCGTGTAGTGGGCGGTGGCGCGGGCGCCCTCCGGGCCCACGAAGCGGGCGGCCCAGGTGGCGAAGTCCTCGTCCACGGGGGCCTTTTCGGGGCGGTGCAGCACCATGCGGGCCAAGGCGGCGGGCGGGGTGCGGCGCAGGGTGCCGCCGCGCACGAAACGCAGCCGGGTCGCGTCGGCGGGCGGCACGGACGCGACCCGGCCGAGCAGTCCGCGCCGCTTGAGCCAGGCCCAGTGCGGGCCCCGGTCGTAGAGGGCGTGCGGGCCCTCGTGCGTGCGGTAGGGGGCGTCGGCGGTACGGGCACGGCCGCCGAGGGTGTGATGGGCCTCGTGCAGCGTGACGCGGGCGCCCGCCTCGGCGGAGGAGCGGGGTCTGGGGCGGAGCCCCAGGGTTTGTCGCCGGGTGCGGGCTTCGTCGTGGCTGATCGCGCAGTTCCCCGCGCCCCTTACGGGGCTGGCCTCAGCGCATACTCCCAGCCCCTCCGGCGATTGAGGAGGGTCAAGGGAGGCGGGGGTATTGGGACTGGAGGTGCCAGATCGTGGGGTTCTGGGCCAGCGCGTCATGGAGGTCCGTGAGATCCGCGATCAGGTCATGGAGAAAGTCCCGCGCCTCCCGCCGCAACTCCGCAAAGGAGAACGTGAGCGCCGGCTCATCCCGAGCCATCCAGTCCGCCTCGATGTCCACCCACCCGAACCGCCGCTCGAACAGCATCAGATCCGTGGACTCCGTGAAGTCCAGCTCCGCGTACTGCGGCGTAGCCGACCGGCTGCCGCGCGGATCCCGGTCCAGCCGCTCCACGATGTCGCACAGCGCCCACGCGAAGTCGAGCACCGGCACCCATCCCCAGGCTGTGGACACCTCCCGGTCCGCCTCGGTGTCGGCCAGATACACATCGCCGCAGAACAGGTCGTGCCGCAGCGCGTGCACGTCGGCACTCCGGTAGTCCGTCTGGGGCGGGTCCGGGAAGCGGCGGGAGAGGGCGTAACCGATGTCGAGCACGTACGTGATGGTGTCACGGCAGCAGCCGCTGCTCCTTGGCGACCGCCACCGCGCCCGCGCGGGTGTCCACGCCGAGCTTGTCGTAGATGCGGCCCAGGTGCGTCTTGACCGTGGCCTCGCTGATGAACAGGGCCTTGGCGATGTCCCGGTTGCCGAGCCCGTGCGCGAGCTGCGCGAGGATGTCCCGCTCGCGGTCGGTGAGGGTGGGCCGGGGCCTGCGCATATTGGCCATGACCCGGCTGGCGACCGGCGCCGACAGCGTCGTACGGCCCTGCGCGGCGTCCTGGATCGCGGCGAACAGCTCCTCGGGCCGCTCCGCCTTCAGCAGATAGCCCGTGGCGCCCGCCTCGATGGCCCGGGTGATGTCCGCGTCGGTGTCGTACGTGGTCAGGACGAGGACGTGCGGGACGGGCGCGGGGCCCGAGGTGAGGCGGCGCGTGGTCTCGACGCCGTCGATACCGTCGCCGAGCTGGAGGTCCATCAGAACGACGTCGGGGTGGAGTTTCGCGGCCAGCGCGAGCGCCTCCTCGCCGGTGCCGGCCTCGCCGACGACCTCGATGTCCCGCGCGCTGTCCAGCAGGGCGAGCAGCCCCGCGCGGACCACGACATGGTCGTCGCAGAGCAGGATGCGGACCGGGACCTGCGACGACGTCATGGCTGCGGCTCCTCGTGGGCGGTGGGATCCGGCGCCCCGCGCCCGAGCGGCACGGCGGCCGAGACGACCGTACCCTCGCCGGGCGCCGACTCGACGGTGAGCGTGCCGCCGAGCTGCCGCAACCGCGCGCGGAACGCGGGCAGCCCGTGCCCGCGTACCGCGCCGGGCCCCTCACCGGCCGCCGCCGGGTCGAAGCCGCGGCCGTCGTCGGCGACGTCGAGGACGACCTGGTCGTCGAGGAGGGTGAGGGTCAGCGCGGCGGAGGCGGCGCCGGAGTGCTCCCGTACGTTGGCGAGGGCGCCCTGCGCGATCCGCAGCAGCGCCGACTGGACCCGGTCGGGCAGACGCGGCGCGCGCCCCCCGTCGTCGATGTGGACGCGGACGGTGAGCCGGTCGCCGGACTCGCGGGCGGCGACCGTGCGGAGCGCCTGCGCCAGCCCGCCGCCCCCGGCGAGGTCGGCCGGCGTCAGATCGTGCACGAAGCGGCGGGCCTCGGCGAGATTGTGCTCGGCGATGGAGGTCGCCGTGCGGACATGGGCGCGGGCCTTGTCCGGGTCGGCCGCCCACACCCGGTCGGCGGCCTGGAGCAGCATCTGCTGGCTGGACAGGCCCTGCGCGAGCGTGTCGTGGATCTCCATGGACAGCCGCTGCCGCTCGGCGAGGGTGCCCTCGCGGCGCTCGGACGCGGCCAGTTCGCGGCGGGTGCGGATCAGGTCGTCGATGAGGGCGCGCTGCCGCGCCGACTGGTTGCGCATGTGCAGGAACACGGCCGTGGCCAGCAGCGCCACCGCCGGCGGCCCGAGCACGAGGTCCGGGTCCCAGCGGCCCGCGAGCCGCACCTGCGAGGCGATGACGAGGCCCGTCAGCAGCGTCACGAGGACGAGCGCCGCGCGCGTCGGCAGCGTACGCAGACCCGTGTAGAACAGCGGCACCGCCGCCCACGCGAAGCTCGGCGCCAGCACCACCAGCACCACGACCACCGCGACGACCAGGCCCAGCCACAGCCGTCGCCGCGCCGTGCTCCGACCCGGCCGGTCCAGGGCCACCCCGGACCCGTACAGCACGGCGAGCAGCGCGCTCAGGCCGATGATCCACGGGGTGCGGGCCTCCACCGCGTGGCGCAGCAGGAAACGGGCGAGGGCGACGCCGAGCAGCAGGAAGAACACCGTGTGCATGACCGCCGTGAGCCAGCGCGTGTCGTCCTCGTACGCGCGGTGGCTGTCGTCCTCGTACGCGTGGTGGGCCGCGCCGGCCGCCGGGGTGGCGGGGCCGGGGTGCGGGGGGTTCCCGTACGGGCTCGTGGCGCGTGCCGGACGGTGGGTCACGGCCGCCTCCTTCCTTCCGTACGGGCACTTCCGTACCGGCCCGGGCCCGAGTCGTGGAACCCGCTCTCACCTGGGCAGACCTTCCCATTGTCGCCCGGGTGGGCGCCCGCCGGGTCAACCGATCGGATGACGCCCGCGTCCGCCGGTCGGCGCGTCCGGAGGAGCCGGATCGTCGAGGGGCGGGGGCGGTGCGCGGGCCCACGATGGAGGCAGAGCGGGGCGCGTCCCCCCACCTCAGCTTCCTCAGCTTCCTCAGCGAACTGGAGTTCTCCCCATGAAGCACGTCAAGAAGGTCTCGAAGCGCACCCGTGTCATCGCCGGTTCGGCGCTCGCCGCGGCCATCGCCGTCGGCGGGTTCGGCGCGTTCTCCGCGAACGCCGCGGACAGCGCGGCGCCGGCCGCCGCCGTGCAGGCCGCCGGTGTCAAGGGCAGCGCCACGACGTCCACCACCCACCTGACCGTGGACGCCGCCGCCAAGGCCGCGCGGGCCGCGCTCGACGCCGCGAAGAAGGACGGGCAGCGGGTGTCCGTCGCCGTCGTGGACCGCAACGGGAACACGATTCTGACGATGCGGGGGGACGGGGCCGGGCCGCAGTCGTACGAGGCGGCTGAGAAGAAGGCGTTCACGGCGGTGTCGTGGAACGCGCCTACGTCCGAGCTGGCGAAGCGGCTGGCTGACGCGCCTACGTTGAAGGACATTCCGGGGACGTTGTTCCTTGCGGGTGGGGCGCCTGTTGTGGCCAAGGGTGGGCCTGTGGCCGGGGTCGGGGTGGCCGGGGCGCCGTCCGGGGCGCAGGATGAGAAGTTCGCCCAGGCGGGCGTGGCCTCCCTCAACTGACGGTGGCTCCGCGCCCCTGGGCAGTTCTCCGGCTGAGGCCCGCTGCCCTGAACGCTTCGCGCAGTTCCCCGCGCCCCTGAAGGGGCAGCCCCTCGGGGTGGGTTCTTCGTCTGACGCTCGCGTCGTGGTTGCTCGCGCAGTTCCCCGCGCCCCTGAGGGAGCGGGGCTTCGCCCCGGCTCCCCAGGGGAGGAGGTGGCGACGCAGTCGCCCCGACAGGGGCGCGGGGAACTGCGCGAGAAGCCCCACCGGCCCGCAGGTGAAGGACGACGGGCAGGCCCACTTACCCAGGGGCACAGAGATACAGGAGGCGTGATGAATGGGAATGCCGGGGCTGATCAGGCCCTGTTGGACGCTGCCGGGACCGGCGACGCCGAGGGCGTCCGCGCTGCCCTCGACGCCGGCGCAGACGTGGAGGCCAGAGACGAGGCGCACCGCACGCCCCTGCTGCTCGCGGCGATGAACGACCACCTGCCCGCGGCCCGCGCCCTGCTCGCCGCCGGCGCCGACCCGAACGCCCAGGACACCCGCAGCGACACCCCCTGGCTGGTCACCGGAGTCACCGGCTCAGTGGAGATGATGCGGGCGCTGCTCCCCGCCCACCCCGATCTGAAGATCACCAACCGCTTCGGCGGCGTCAGCCTCATCCCCGCCGCAGAACGCGGGCACGTCGACTACGTACGGGCCGTGCTGCGCGAGACGGACATCGACGTGGACCACGTCAACCGCCTCGGCTGGACCGCGCTCCTGGAAGCCGTGATCCTCGGCGACGGGGGCCGCGCCCATCAGGAGATCGTGGAGCTGTTGATCACCGCGGGCGCCGACCCCGCCCTCCCCGACGGCGACGGCGTCACCGCCCTCGAACACGCCGAGCGGCGCGGTTTCGAAGAGATCGCCGGACTGCTGAGGGCCGTACGGTGAAACGGTTCACCCCCCGACGGTCCGCCCCCGGACGGTTCGCCCCCCGACGGGTCACCCGCGCCGCCCTCGGCCCCCTGGCCGCCCTCGCCCTCCTCACCGCCTGCGCCCCCGGCACGGACGACACCGCCCCCAAAAGCACCGCCCCCAAAAGCACCGCCCGCGCCGAAAACACCGCCCACACCCCCACCGGCACCCTCCTCCTCGCCGACTTCGGGGCCGACACCGTCAGTTTCGTCGACCCGGCCAAGGGCGCCTTCGACTCCGTGCGCGTGGGCCGTGCCCCCTACGGCCTGGTCGTCGGGGCGGACGGGACCGCCTGGGTCGCCACCGCCGAGGGCGTCGCCGTCGTCGACACGGACAAGCGCGCCCGCACGAAGCTCATCCCGTACCGCACGAAGGACCTCGGTCCGGTCACGGGCGGCGAGTACCGGGGCGGCGGCATGGGCATCGCGCTCGCGCCGGACGGACGGCACGTGTACGTCGGCGTCAACGTGCCCGGCGGCAACGGCACCCTGGAGACCGTCGACACCGCGAAGCGCGAGGTCACCGACGTCACCCCGGTCGGCCGCCGCCCCTTCGACGTGGACGTCTCGCGCGACGGGCGGCAGGTGTACACGACGGACCACGACTCGTTCGACGTGACGGTCGTGGACGCCCGCACCCACGGGACGCGCCGCATCGAGGTGGCCCCGTACGGCACCGAGGGCGGCCTGGGCTCCTGGCTCAAGCCGCACTACACCGCCGTACGTCCCTCGGACGGGAAGCTGCTGCTGCCGTTCGAGGGCGAGAAACTTGTCGCCGTGGACCCGGACACCGGCCGCTCGACCGTCGAGCCGATGACGGCGAACACGCACCAGCACGGTGTGACGGTCGCCGCCGACGGCACGCTGTTCGCGGTCGGTACGGGCCCCATCGACCCCGCGCGCGACAAGGGACCCTCGCTGACCGTCAGGAAGCCGGACGGCACGGAGAAGGTCGTGCCGCTCGACGGGCCGCACGAGGACGTGGCGCTCTCGGGCGACGGCCGCACCGCGTACGTGACCGGCGGCTTCACCCGCGACGGCTACTGGAACGGCGTCACCGTCGTGGACGTGGACAGCGGCGCGACGCGCCGACTGGCGGCGGGCGAGCGGCCGTTGGGGATCGCCGTCCTGTGACCGCGAGGCGCCCGATGCGGGGCGCACGTCACACGACTGACGGGTCGTCAAGGGGCATATGGGGCAATAGGATCGGCCCGTGCACCGACGCCTCCGGCTGCTCGCCGGCCTCACCGCCACCGCGTTCGTCACCCTCGCCGCCTGCGGTGGAGGCGTGCGCGGCACCCCGGGCGACTCCGGGGTGCACGACCCGTACTTCCCGAAGCTGGGCAACGGCGGCTACGACGTCCGCCACTACGCCCTCGACCTCGGCTACGACCCGGACACGCGCCGCCTGACCGGCCGGGCCGTGATCACGGCGTGCGCGGGCAAGGCGCTCAGCGCGTTCGACCTGGACCTCAAGGGCCTGACCGTCGAGCGCGTCACCGTCGACGGGCACCGCGCCCGGTTCACCCGGCACGGGCACGAGCTGGTGGTGCGCCCGCGCGGCGAGATCCGCGAGGGCGCCACGTTCCGCACGACCGTCCGCTACAGCGGCCGGCCCAAGACCATCACCGATCCGGACGGCTCCGAGGAGGGCTGGCTGCCCACCGCCGACGGCGCGCTCGGGCTCGGCGAGCCGACCGGCTCCATGGCCTGGTTCCCCGGCAACCACCACCCCTCCGACAAAGCCACGTACGACATCACGGTCACCGTGCCGCGCGGCCTGCGGGCCTTGTCCAACGGGGAGTTGACCGGGACGCGCGGCGTGGACGGCGGCAGCCGCACCGCCTACCACTGGCACACCGGGCAGCCGATGGCGAGCTACGTGGCGATGGTCGCCATCGGTGACTTCCGCGTCGAGAAGGGCCGGCTGCCCTCGGGTCTGCCGTACTGGAACGCCGTCGACCCGCACGAGGCGGCGTCCGCGCCGAAGGTTCTCGACCGGCTGCCGGAGGTGATCGCCTGGGAGACGAAGCGTTTCGGCGCCTACCCGTTCCGCTCGACCGGCGCCGTCATCGACCGCGACGACGACTCCGGGTACGCCCTGGAGACGCAGAACCGGCCGGTCTTCCCCGGCACCCCGCACTTCAGCACTTTCGTCCACGAGCTGGCCCACCAGTGGTACGGCGACTCCGTCACCCCGAAGTCCTGGCGCGACATGTGGCTCAACGAGGGCTTCGCCACGTACGCGGAGTGGCTGTGGGACGAGGACCACGGCGGCGACAGCGCCGCGCGGACCTTCGCCGAGATGTACGCGCGGCCCGCGAGCGACGGCGTCTGGGCCTTCCCGCCCGCCCGGCCCTCCAGCGCCGCGCACATCTCCGACGCACCGGTCTACGGGCGCGGCGCGATGGTCCTCCAGCGGGTGCGCGAGGTCATCGGCGACAAGGCGTTCTTCTCCCTGCTGCGCTCCTGGCCCGCCGACCACCGCTACGGCAACGCCGACACCGACGACTTCACGGACTACGTCGAACGCCGCAACCCCGGCGAGGCCGAGGCGCTCGCCGGGGTCTGGAAGCAGTGGCTGTACGGGAACGGCAAGCCGCCCGCCCCGCCGCTGGACGCCGGATGACGCCCAACGGCGGTACGTCAGGAGCTAGTTGACGTTCACGGCGGTCCAGGCGGCGGCCACGGCCTTGTACTCGGCGGAGCTCGCCCCGTACAGGTCGGTCGCCGCCTTGAGGGTGGCGGTGCGGGCGCCCGCGTAGTTCGTGGACGAGGTCATGTACGTGGTCAGCGCCTTGTACCAGACCTGCACGGCCTTGTCCCGGCCGATGCCGGTGACCGTCGAGCCGTTGTACGTGGGCGAGTTGTAGGAGACGCCGTTGACGGTCTTGGCGCCGCTGCCCTCGCTGAGCAGGTAGAAGAAGTGGTTGGCGACGCCCGAGGAGTAGTGCACGTCGAGGCGGGAGAGCGTGCGCGACCAGTAGTCGGCGCTGGCGCCGTCCTTGCTCGGCTTGTCCATGTACCGCAGCGGCGAGCCGTCGCCGTTGATGTCGATCTTCTCGCCGATGAGGTAGTCGCCCGGGTCGGCGGCGGTGTTGGAGTAGAACTCCACGGCCGTGCCGAAGATGTCGGAGGTAGCCTCGTTCAGCCCGCCCGACTCCTTGCTGTAGGTCAGCTTGGCGGTGGACGCGGTCAGGCCGTGGCTCATCTCGTGGCCCGCGACGTCGAGCGCGGTCAGCGGGTGCTGGTTGCCGACGCCGTCGCCGTACGTCATGCAGAAGCAGCTGTCGTCCCAGAACGCGTTGACGTACGCGTTGCCGTAGTGGACGCGCGAGTAGGCGGCCTTGCCGTCGCCCGCGATGCCGTTGCGGTTGAACGCGGACTTGTAGAAGTCCCAGGTCTCGGCGGCCCCGTACGCGGCGTCCACGGCGGCCGTCTGACGGTTGGCGGCGGTGCCGTCGCCCCACGTGTCGTCGGCGTCGTGGAAGAGGGTGCCGGTGCCGGTCGAGCCGCCGTTCAGGTCGTACGTCTTGTGGCCGCCGCGCCCGGAGTCCGTCAGGTCGTAGCCGCCCGACGCGGAGGCCGTCGTGCCGAGGGAGACCGTGCCGCTGTACTCGCTGACGCCCGTGCCCGTGTCGATGGCCTGGTAGCGGTACAGCTCCTTGCCGCTGCGCGCGTCCGTGACGACATGCAGCTCGCTGGGCGTGCCGTCCTTCTGCGTGCCGGTGACGACGCTCTCGTAGGCGAGGACCGGGGCCTTCGCCGGTTCGGCCGCCCACACGACCTTGCGCGTGGCGGACGCGGCGGCGCGCTTGACGCCCTCGTCGGCGCGGGCGGCGGCCACCGCCGACTTCTTCGCCGAGGCCGGGCCCCGGGCGGCGTCCGTAGACGCCACGGCTATGGAGCCCTTGCGGGCCTTCGTCGTGCCCTTCAGGTCACCGTTCTTCGCGGTGTGCACGACGAGGTCGCCGCCGAGGACGGGCAGTCCGTCGAAGGTGCGCTCGTAGCGGGTGTGCGTGGTGCCGTTCGCGTCCTTGATCACGTCACGGGCGACGAGCTTCTCGCCGGACGCGAGGCCGAGGCGGTGCGCGGTGGCCGGGGCGCCGGTCTGCGCCGCCTTGAGGGCACCGGCCCGCTGGGACGCGCTGAGGGGGAGGGCGGTGGCGCCCGCGGCGCGGTGGGCGGTGGCGGCGGACGCGGGGCTGATGCCGGCCTGCACGCCGAGGGCGACCATCGCGGCGGAGGCGACGAGGGCGGCGAGGCGGGGAGCGGTGGAGCGCTTGGTCACTCGGACTCCTTCAGGGACCCCTGTGGGGGAGGGTGCGTGGGGGGTGCGGGGAGAGACTGGCACCGGACACCGGACGTTTGACAGGCCGCCGTCAAAGTTTTGCCAGTTCATGCCCGACCCCGCACCGAAAGCGTCCGGATACCGGTCGCCCCGCCCGCGCGGCCGGGGAGTGTGCCCAGGCCCGCACACGCGAAAACCCCGGCGGCACAAGGCCGTTGCCGGGGTTCTCGGGCGCGGGTGCGCGCGCTCGCGTCAGCGCTCGCCGTACGCGTCCAGCTCCGCGAGGAAGCGGTCACGTACCGCCGGGGACGCCCACGAGATACCGATCGCGTTGCGCTGGAGGCGGATCAGGTCGGCGTCGGTGAGCGCGGCGGGCTCGGCGCGCAGCACGGCCAGGTTCTCGGCGACGTAACCGGGGAAGTAGGCCGGGTCGTCGGAGTTCACCGTGACCTTGATGTCCGCATCCAGCAGGGCGCGGATCTCGGCGGCCTTGAGACCGTCCGTGACATGGGAGTTGGAGATCGGGCAGACGGTCAGGCCGAGGCCCTTGTCCCGGATCGCGGCGAGCAGCGCCGGGTCCTCCAGGGCGTTGACGCCGTGGTCGATGCGGTCGACGCCGATCTCCTCGATCACCTGCCGGATGTGCTCGGTGGAGTTCTCCTGGTCCACGTCGCAGTGCATGGTCAGGCGGTAGCCCTCGGCGCGGGCCCGCGCGAACACCTCGCGGAACTTCACCGGCGGGTTCCCGGCCTCGTCCGAGTCGAGCCCCACCCCGATGATCCACTCCTTGTACGGGAGCGACTGCACCAGCGTCGCCATGGCGAACTCCGCCTGGAAGTCCCGCAGGAAGCACATCACGAGCCGGCCCGTGAACCCGGTCGCGCGCTCCGCGTCGTCGAGCGCCCGCGTCAGGCCCCGGATCACGGTGTCGAAGGAGACACCGCGCGCGGTGTGCGCCTGCGGGTCGAAGAAGATCTCCGCGTACCGCACGTTCTGGCTGTGCGCCTTCGCCGCGTAGGCCGCCGCGAGGTCGTAGAAGTCCTGCTCGGTGCGGAGCACGGTCATGCCCTCGTAGTACACCGCGAGGAAGCCGGGCAGGTCGTCGAAGTCGTACGCGGCACGCAGCGCGGCCTCGTCGGCGTACGGCAGCTCGATGCCGTTCCGCTCGGCCAGCGCGAACTTCAGGCCGGGCTCGAGGGTGCCCTCGATGTGCAGGTGCAGCTCGCACTTGGGCAGGCCCGCGACGAACGCGTCGACAGTCGTGGTCATGGGTGAACTCCTCCGCGTGTCAGGTCAGTTGGCGGCCGGGGCGACGGGCGCGGCGGCCGGGTCGAGGATGTCGACGACGTCCTGCGAGTGGTAGTTGACGACCCCGAGGTCGGTGACCGCGTACTCGGGGATCGCGGTGATCTCCAGGAAGATCAAGTAGCCGAACGCGGACGGCAGTTCACAGCCGAGCGCCCGCGCCGCCGCCTCCAGGCGGTCCTCGGCGGCGGCCATCTCCTCGGGCGCGAGGTCCGCGACGATGCCCGCGACGGGCAGCGGCAGGAACTCCTTGATCTCGCCGTTCTCCACGACGACCTGACCGCCGCCGTGCGCGGAGATGTGGTTGACCGCCAGCGCGAGGTCGGCGCGGTCGGCGCCCACGGCCACGATGTTGTTGTCGTCGGGCGCGGCCGAGGACGCGATGGCGCCGGAGCGCAGGCCGAAGCCGTTGATCATCGCGGTGACGGTCGCGCCGTCGTTCTTCCCGTACCGCTCGGAGACCGTCACGTACAGCGCGTCCCGCTCCACGTCGGCGCGGACCGTGCCGTTGACCACCGGCAGGTTCATCGGCACGCCCTTGCGCACGAACGGCACCGTGCGGTCCATCTCCACGACCAGCACGTCGGCGCGCTCACCAGGGGCCCGTACGCCGATGGCCTCGGCGGTGACCGGCGCGACCCGGAAGGCGGGGGAGAGGGCGGCGGACCGCTCGGGCGCGACCGGCGCCTTCAGGGTGCGGCCGTGCTCGGCGACCAGCTCGCCGCGCGCGAAGACCCGCTCCACGACGAACGACTCGGGCGAGTCGACGATCAGCACGTCGGCGTAGCGGCCGGGCGTGATCGAGCCGACGAGATGGTCGATGCGGTACATCTCCGCGCAGTTGAGCGTCGCCATCTGGATCGCCTCGACCGGCTTGACGCCCGCCTTGATCGCCATGCGGACCAGCTTGTCGAGGTGGCCCTCGCGGATGATGTCGGCGACGTGCATGTCGTCGGTGCAGAAGCCGACGCGGCGCGACTGGGCGCCGAACTCGGTGACCGTGCGCACGTTCTCGTTCATGAAGTGCGCGACGGACGACTCGCGGATCAGCAGCGACATCCCGGCGCGCAGCTTCGTCAGCGCCTCCTCGGCGGTGTAGCTCTCGTGGTCGAGGCGGACACCGGCGGCGGACAGCGCGTTGATCGTGGTCGGCGAGGCCATCGGGGCGCAGCCGAAGACCGGCAGCCGGTTGCGGTGGGCGAGTTCGAGGGCGGCGAGGACCTTCTCGTCGCGGTTGAGGACGAACTCGGCGACGGTCTCCCACACGCCGAAGCAGTCCGCCGCGCCCTGCGCCTCCGCGTGGTCCTCGGGCCCGAAGCGGAAACCGACGGTCGTCTCGGGCAGCGTGTACGGCGTCTTGAACGGCGCGCCCCAGAAGATCTTCATCGGGGAGGCGTCGGCCTCGCGCAGCGCTTCCCGTACGCCCTCGGGCCCGGCGACGACGAGGAACTGGTCGAGCCCGGAGATCACCGAGGTCGTCCCGTACCGGACGGCCGCGTCGGCGAACATCGTCACCGACAGCTTCGAGCACTCCAGGTGCAGATGCCCGTCGATCAGACCCGGGGTGAGGTACTTGCCGGTCGCGTCGACGATCTCCGTGTCCGGACCCTCGTACGCGCCGACGTCACCGGTCGCGGCGATCCGGTCGCCGGTGATCGCCACGTCGGCGGGGTAGACCTCGCCGGTGCAGACGTTGACGAGCCGCCCGCCCCGGATGATCCGGTCGGCCTTGACGACTCCTTCACCGGCGTCGATGAGCTGGCGGAGGGTGGGCTGATGCGGCTGGTTCACGGGGGATCGTCTCCTGGGGACGTACGGGGGGGTGGGGGAGGGGAGTTCAGGGGGACGGGGGCGCGGGGGCGGCCGTAGTGGTTTACCGGTTCAGGTCAGGCCCGTACGGTCCGCTCGGCCTCGGCGCGGACCGTGTGGCGGGCCAGCAGCCAGTAGGCGAGGCCCGCGACGAGGGCGCCGGCGAAGACCGACAGGTCGAGGCCCCCGGCCGCGTCGGAGAGCGGGCCGGTGAAGACGGTGGAGTCGACCCAGAGGACGGCGGCGGCGAAGCCGAGCAGCACCGCGATCAGACCGGCGGGCCGGAAACCGCCCTTGTGCCAGTACATGCCGGGCGCGCCGCTCTCCTTGGGGAAGAGGGACGGCACGTCGTAGCGGCCCCGGCGCAGCGCCCAGTCGGTGAGGTAGACGGCCGCCCACGGGCCGAGCCAGAGCACGATGAGGCTGAGGAAGTTCGACAGCAGGGTGTAGAAGTCGGCGGAGAAGACGGCCCACAGGGTGATCGCCGTGCACAGGCTCAGGTCGATGAAGACGACCATCCAGCGCTTGATCGGGATGCCGACGGCGAGCAGGTTCAGGCCCGAGGAGTACATGTCCGTGGTGTTCACGGCGAGCAGCGAGACGATCGCCAGCAGCAGGTACGGGGTGGTGAACCAGCCGGGCAGGATCTCGGGCAGGCCTGAGATCGGGTCGGCGGCCTTGGTGGTGGCGGTGGCGACGGCCGCGCCGAGGATCTGGAGCAGGATGTTAGGCACCATGCCGCCGAGCGCGGCGCACGCGAACACCTTGCGGGGCGCGGAATCGGCGGGCAGGTAGCGGGAGTAGTCGCTGCCCATGTCGGCCCAGGACAGGCCGCCGGACGCGGTGACCATGGCGAGGACCAGGGAGACGGTCACGAGCGAGGGCGCCGGGCCGTGCGAGGCGAAGTCGGCCTTCGGGAAGACCAGGACGGCCATGACGGCGAACATCGCGGCGAAGATCCAGGCGAAGTACTTCTGCACCTTCATGATCAGGTGGTAGCCGGAGAGCGGCAGCAGCATCTGGAGCCCGGCGGCGACCGCGATGACCAGCAGTTTCACCGGGTTCGTGGTGGTGATCCCGGCCTGGTCGAGCAGGGCGAGCCCGGCGAGGACGATCAGCACCATGCCGCCCGCCTCGAAGCCGACCAGCATGACCCAGCTCAGCAGCGCGGGCAGCTTGCCGCCGCGCGGGCCGAACGCGGCGCGCGAGACGGAGTGCGTCGAGGTGCCGGTGCGCGGGCCCTGGAGGCTGGTGAGGCCGGTGACGGCGAACCCGATGACGTTCCCGGCGACGATGAGCGCGACCGCGTACCAGAAGGAGAGGCCGAAGCTGACGACGAGGGCGCCGTAGACCACGGTGAACACGGTGGTGTTGGTGCCGGCCCACAGCCCGAACAGGCGGCTGGGGCCGCCCTGGCGTTCGGCGTCGGGGACGGCGTCGATACCGCGCTGCTCCACGGTGAACACGGAGGTCGTGCCGGGCCCCTCCTGCGGTGCGGGGGCGTCGGGAGCGGCTGGGGCGGGCGGGGCGGAGCGGGTGGCCTCGGCCATGGCGGCAGGCGTCCTTTACGGGGGTGAGCGGGTGCCTAAACGTTTTGGCATCGGGCCGGGCGCCATTGCCCAAACGTTTTGGCGATGGTTCGGAAGGTACTGCCTAAACGTTTTGGCAGTCAATCGGTAAGCTCGCGGTCATGTCAGACGTCACAGGGGCAGGGTCGCGGGGTGCGCGGGGCGCGCGGGGTGCTTCCGCGGCTGGGGGGCGAGGAGCGGGGTCGGAGCCGGCGCCGGGCTCCGGGGCGGCGCCGGGCTCCGGGCCGGGTTCGGGTTCGGGTTCGGGGCGCAAGGGGGCCGGTGGGGGTGGCGGGCTGCGGGAGGTCGCGCGGCGGGCCGGGGTCTCCGTGACCACCGCGTCCCACGCGCTCAACGGCATCGGCCGCGTCGGCGCCGAGACCCGCGAACGCGTCCTCGCCGTCGCCCGCGACCTCGGCTACCGCGCCAACCCCAACGCCCGGGGCCTGCGCGGCGCCCGTACCGGCCTCATCGGGCTCACGCACCGCACCGCCGTCGAGGGCGGCATCACCGACATCGAGTACTTCGTCAAGATCGTCAACGCGGCGACCTGGACCGCGATGGACCGCGACTACTCCCTCGTCCTCGTCCCGCCCTCCCTCGACGGGCGGCCCTTCGACTCCCTGCCGCTCGACGGCACGATCGTCATCGACCCGCTCACCGACGACCCGCTGCTGACGCGGCTTGCCGCGATGGGCGTGCCCGTCGTCACCACGGGGCGCGATCTGTCCCGTAAGGACGCGTTCCCCTGGGTCGACAACGAGCTGTCCACCTGCGCGCTCGCCGCGCTCGACCATCTCGCCTCCACCGGGGCGCGGCGCGTCGGGCTGCTCACCGGGTCCACCGGGCAGTCCTACGACGAGGACGCGGTGCGGGCGTACCGGGAGTGGTGCGGGCGTACGGGGCGGCCCGTGCTGCTCGATCACGCGGAGCCGGGGACGGACTCGACGGATGCGGCTCGGCGGTTGTTGTCCCGGGGGGACCGGCCTGACGCGCTGTATGTGGTGATGGAGAAGTTCGGGTTCGCCACGTTGGCCGTCTGCCGGGAGCTGGGGCTTTCCGTTCCGGAGGATGTGCAGATCGTGGTGGGGGCGGACGGGGAGTTCGCGCGGAGCGCCCGGCCGGCGCTTACGGCGTTGGATCTTGATCCGGCGTCGATCGGGCGGCAGGCGGCGGAACTCTTGATGGACCTCATCGAGAGGCCCGGGGGACCGGGGCCGACGGGGCCGGCGGGGGCCGGGGTGCCGGAACACCGGTTGGTCCCGGCGAAACTCCTGCCCCGGGACTCCACGCGGCCCTGAGCGGGCGGCTTGTCGCCGGGTGCGGATGTCGTCGTGGCCGGTCGCGCAGTTCCCCGCGCCCCTCAGGGAGTCGGCCTCAGCGCCAACTCCCAGCCTCTCCGGCGATTGAGGAGCGGGGCTTGGGGCGGAGCCCCAGAGTGCGGGGTGCGTTGTGGCTGGGCGCGCAGTTCCTCGCGCCCCTTAGGGAGTTGGCCTCAGCGCAAACTTCCAGCCTCTCCGGCGATTGAGGAGCGGGGTCTGGGGCGGAGCCCCAGGGTTCAGTGCCGGGTGCGCTGTGGCTGAGCGCGCAGTTCCCCGCGCCCCTGGCGGGGCTGACCTCAGCGCCGGTCAAGCGCCGGAGGGGCTTGAGATGGACGGCACGGGCAGCCCCGTAAGGGGCGCGGGGAACTGCGCGACCAGCCCGCCACCGGGCCGCACCGGACGTAAGACCTCACCCGCCACCCCCGGAGGGAAACGCGATGGACGGAGCCCATCCGGGACGCGAGCATGCCCACGCGGCCCCCCGAGCGATCGGCACCCCCAGATGACCGCCCCGGGCCGGGCCGGCCGGTGATGCGGCGCGGCCCGCCCGGTGAACTCACCGGCCTGGGTCAGACGTTGACGCCGAAGTCCTGCGCGATGCCGACGAGGCCCGACGCGTAACCCTGGCCCACCGCGCGGAACTTCCACTCCGCGCCGTTGCGGTAGAGCTCGCCGAAGACCATCGCCGTCTCCGTCGCCGCGTCCTCGGACAGGTCGTAGCGCGCGATCTCGGCGCCGCCCGCCTGGTTGACGATGCGGATGTACGCGTTGCGCACCTGGCCGAAGTTCTGCGAGCGGGTCTCCGCGTCGTAGATCGAGACCGGAAAGACGATCTTGTCGATGTCGGCGGGCAGCGCCGCCAGGTTCACGTTGATCGCCTCGTCGTCGCCCGCGCCCTCACCGGTGCGGTTGTCGCCGGTGTGCACGATGGACTGGTCCGGCGTCTGCTTGTTGTTGAAGAAGACGAAGTGGCCGTCCGAGTAGACCTTGCCCTCCGCGTTCACGGCGATCGCCGAGGCGTCGAGGTCGAAGTCGGTGCCGGTGGTGGTGCGGACGTCCCAGCCGAGGCCCACGGTGACGGCGGTCAGGCCCGGAGCCTCCTTGGTGAGCGAGACGTTGCCACCCTTGGACAGGCTTACAGCCATTGCGGGAGTCCCTTCCCTCGTTACATGCGCGGGGTGCGCGGTGCGTAGATGCGTGGTGCTTGTGCGTAGCCGAAGCTACCCGTACCCCTAGGAACGCGAGGAGGGGTGCCGGAGGTTCCCTTTCGCTTTACGTTCTTTACCCGGCCGAAAACGGGGTGACGGCCGGGTCGTGGCCAAGGGACCATGGGGGCATGTCCGGTCCCTATCCCGTCCGCGGCTCGGTCGTCCTCCCGGAGGCCGAGCTGATCTGGCGTTTCTCGCGGTCCTCGGGGCCGGGCGGGCAGCATGTGAACACCAGCGACTCGCAGGTCGAGCTGCGGTTCGACCTCGCGGCGACGAAGGCGCTGCCCGAGGTGTGGAAGGCGCGGGCCCTGGAGCGGCTCGCGAGCCGTCTCACCGACGGGGGCGTGATCGCCGTACGCGCTTCGGAGCACCGCTCACAGTGGCGCAACCGGGAAGCGGCCGCCGTCCGTCTCGCCGCGCTGCTGGCCGAGGCGACCGCCCCGCCGCCCAAGCCGCGCCGCGCCACCCGCGTCCCGCGCGGGATCAACGAACGCAGGCTGCGCGAGAAGAAGGCCCGCGCCCAGACCAAGCGGGGGCGCTCCGGCCGCGACTGGTAGCGAGCGGCGACCTCCCTGACGGGCCTCCGCACATCCCCGTCCGGGGCGACCGACCCCCGCCCGCCCCGGAAAGCGCCCCTCACGCCCCGGCGTCGGCCGCGGCCAGCGTCTCCTCGATCTTGCGGATCATCTCCGTGACCGCAGGGCCCGCCGGCTTGCCGTCCGCGTCCGCCGCCGAGGCGAGCGCCGTGCCGACGATCCGGCGGAACTCGGCCGCCAGCGCCGGGTCCTGCTCGGCGAGCAGGCGCATCGAGGCGGTCAGCGCCGGCAGGACCGTGTCGGCGAGCTGCGCGACCGTCGAGCCGCCGAGGTCGCCGACCTTGCCGCGCGCCCCGAGGACGTGTCCGACCGGGCCGGTCGCGGAGGTGAGGGCGATGCTGCCCCGGGTGGCGGTCTTGTGCGGGGAGCGGGCGTCGGCCGCCGCGACCAGCGAGACGGCGCCGTAGGCGGCGGTGCGCAGGGTCAGCTTGTCCTGGGTGGTGAGGTCGAGCGTCATGGCGGTTTCTCCTCGGTGTGGCGGGCCCGGTGCCTGGTGGCTTGCGGCCTCCGTGTGACACCGACAGTGCGCCCGCCCGCTTTCACCGGGGTTTCAGGCCGCCTTCAGTCGCCGCCGGTTCAGCCGAGGTGGCGGTAGCGGCCCCGGAAGTACAGCAGCGGCCCGCCCGTCTCGCTCGGCAGGGCCGCGCCGAGTACCCGCCCGATGACCAGGGTGTGGTCGCCCGCCACGACCCGCTGCTCGGTACGGCACTCCAGCGTGGCGAGCGCGCCGCCCACCAGGGGAGCGCCGGTGTGCTCCCCGCGTACGTACGGGATGTCCTCGAAGAGGAGACGGTCGCTGAGGCGGCCCTTCATGGCGAAGCGGCCCGCGATGTGGCTCTGGGACTCGGCCAGCATCGACACCGCCCACAGCGGCTGCTCCTCCAGGAGGTCGTCCATGCGGGAGCCGTTGCGCAGGGAGACGAGGACGAGCGGCGGGTCGAGGGAGACCGACATGAACGCCGTCGCGGTCATCCCCGCGTCCTCGCCGACCGGGCCGTCCGGGTCGAGCGCCGGCTCGTGCGCGGTCAGCAGGACGACGCCCGCCGCGAGACGGGACAGGGCGGCACGGAACTCGTCGTTGCTCACTCCCTCAGCATGCCCGGAAGGGGTGGGGGACATGGGGGACGCGGGAGTGGGCAGGGACGCTTGGGCAGGGGGAGTCTTCAACACGAGGTCGACGCTAACGGGGCGGCGCGGCGCCCCGCATCGGGCCCACGGCCGAGGCCGGTCCTAGGACCTGGGGCGATTAGTGTGACTTGAGTCACAGGGGGGCTTTTTTGTTGACCCTGTGTACCGGGTGGACAGCTCGCTGTGATTCAGTGGCGGTCGACACTGCGAAATGAACGTGCTGCTGCACGTGCGCACGAGAGAGCCGATCGAATTCTGGAGTGCTGTCGAGGTCTCGGGGAGAACTGAGCATGGAGACCGAGTCGGAGCCCTACGTCCGTCTTGCGACCCTGCGCCAGTTGCATCAGGTCATGGCGGACATGAACACGGCCCGCAGCCTGGCGGACACCCTCCAGACCGTCGCCGACGGCGTGGTCGAAGGGCTCGGCTACGAGCTGGCCTGCGTCAACCTCGTCCGGCCCGACGGTGACCTCGTCGTCGCCGCCTTCGCGGGCAACTCCGTCGCCGAGGCCCTGATCACCGGCCGCGTCGGCTCCCGCGCCTCCTGGGACCGCCGGCTGAGCATGGGCGAGGCATGGGGCGAGCTGCGCTTCATCCCGTACACCGAGGGCTGGATACTCGACGAGGACGACGTGCCGCAGTGGTTCACCGACGGCCCGCCGCCCCGCTTCGAGGACGAGTGGCACCCCTCCGACCGCCTCTTCGCGCCGATGTACTCGCCCACCCCCGAGTCCGCGCGCGCGGGCGGCCTCCCCTCCGGCTCCTTCGGCGGCGAACTGCTCGGCGTGATCTCCGTCGACCGCCCTCGCAACGGACGCAGGCCCGGCGCCTGGGGCCGCGAAGCCCTCCAGATGTACGCCTTCCAGGCCGCCATCGCCATCAGCAACGCCCGCCTGCGCTCCAACATGCAGCGCGCGCTGATACGCCTGGAACGCGAACAGCAGGCGCTGCGCGCCAGCGAGGAGAGCTTCCGCCAGGCCTTCGAGTACGCGCCCTCCGGCATGGCCATCGCCGAGATGGGCGGCGACCAGCACGGCCGCATCCTGCGCACCAACGACGCCCTGTGCCGGCTGCTCGGCCGGCCCGCCGCCGCGATGCGCCGCTACTCCTTCTCCGACCTCGTCCACCCCGAGGACATCGGCACCCTGCTGCGCACCTCCGCCGAGGGCGGCCGCGCCGAACTGCGGCTCGGGCGGCGCGACGGCACGTACGTCTGGGTCTCCCTGCGCAACTCGGTGGTCGCCGACGCCACCGACGGGCCGCGCTTCCTGCTCACGCACGTCGAGGACATAGAGGAGCGCAAGCGCCGCGAGCTGCAACTCGCCCACCGCGCCTCGCACGACTCCCTGACCGGCCTGCCCAACTCCGCCGAGCTGCGCTCCCGCCTCGCCGCCCGCCTGTGCCGCCGCCCGCAGGAGCCCCGGCCCAGCGCCATCGACTCCCTCGACGCGGCCTACGGCGACCATCCCGCCGGGCACGACGGCTACGACTTCGCGGCGGCCGCGACCGCCGCGCACCAGTCCGGGATCTACGACGCGTTCGACGGCTTCGACCACCATGTGCACGTCATCGCGCCCGAGGACGACGGGACCGGCGCCGACGACGGCACCAAGGGCCTCGCCGTCCTCTTCTGCGACCTCGACGGCTTCAAGTCCATCAACGACCGCTTCGGGCACAACGCGGGCGACGCCGTCCTCATCGAGGTCGCCCGCCGGCTGACCAGCGGCGTACGGGACGGGGACACGGTCGCCCGGCTCGGCGGCGACGAGTTCGTCGTCCTCGCCGACGGACTCGGCCGCGCCGACGCCCAGGACCTCGCCGTCAGGTTGCGGAACGCCATCATTCCGCCGATCCGTGTGGACGGCCGGGCGGTGCGCGTGGGCGCCAGTTTCGGCATCGGCTGGGCGCACTGCGGGATGACCGCCGAGGAAGTGCTGCAATCCGCTGACCAGCGCATGTACGTGGAGAAAAGATCACGTGCCAAGCAGCACCGGCGCGCGGGCTGACCTCGTAGGACGCCCTGCGCACCCGGTACCGGTGAGGCGAGGGCCACCCCTTGGGGCCGCGCGCAGCGGGTACGCTCGCCCCGGTAGGCACACGTGTAGGGAGTGATCAGGGATGGCGCCCGGCAACAACGGCGCGAGCACCACGCCCGAGGACGACGACCCGTTCGGCTATCTGTACGCCGACGGGCAGGCGGCCGGGGCGACCCCGCCCAGCGGTGGGGGCGGCGGTTACGGCTACCCGAATCCCCGTACACCCCGTTCCTCGTACAACCACGTCCGGGCGGTGGGCGAGCGCCAGTACGGGCAGCAGACCCAGGCGGCCCAGGCGTACCAGCAGCAGCCGCAGGCGTACCAGCAGCCGAACGCGCACTACCAGGCGCCGGAGACGGTCGCCGGTGCCGGGGCGGCGAACCGGCCGGGCGGGCCGCAGCAGGCGCAGGGCGGGGGCGGCCGGGGGCGCGGGCCGAACACGAAGGCGCTGCTGATCGGCGCGGTGGCCGTGGTCGCCGCCGTCGTCATCGGCATCGGCGTCGCCATGATCAGCAGCGACTCCGGCGACGACAAGAACGCGGACGCGGGCGCCAAGCCCAGCGCTTCGCAGTCCGCCAAGCCGAGCAAGGAGTCCTCGCCGTCGCCGACGAAGGCGGCCTCGGCCGACCTGCCGAAGACCGACGCGAAGGCGCTCAAGCTGGACGGCGGCACGGTCACCGCCTCCGACGTCAAGGGCGCGAAGTCCGACGGCGGGGTCTATGTCGCGGGGTTCAACAAGGTGGGCGCGAGCGTCACCTGGACCGTGGACAACATCCCGAAGGACGGCACCTACCGCCTGTACGTCAACTACGGCGTGCCCGGCAAGGACTCCGACGCCACGATCAACGTCAACGGCACCAAGCAGTCCCGCCCGTTGAACATGACGAACTTCGCGCACGCCCCCGAGGGCGACTGGGAGAAGGGCTGGACCAACACCTGGGCCCTGGTCCGGCTCACCAAGGGGACCAACGCGATCTCGGTCGCCTGCGAGGACGGCAACCACTGCGACGCCAACCTCGACCAGATGTGGCTCACTCCCCAGGGCGGCTGACCACCCCTGTCCTGACCGGTACGGCGGGGCGGCCCGCCGGCGCTCATCCCGCGTCGAGCCGCTCCGCCACCGCCACCTCGCCCACCAGCGCCTCATAGGCCGCCCGGTCGAACTCGCCGGCCGCCGGGGCGAGCACCGTCGCCGCCGACAGCGCCACCGCCCGCGCGAGCCGCTCGGGCCAGGCGAGCCCCTCCACCTGCGCGGAGAGCAGGCCCGCGACCGCCGAGTCGCCCGCGCCCGTCGGATTGCCCGCCAGCTTCTCCACGGCGGGCGCCCGCCACTCGCCGTCCGGGGTGAGCGCGCACAGCCCCTCCGCGCCCAGCGAGGCCACCACGGCGTGCGCGCCGCGCCTGCGCGCGTCCTTCATCGCCCGCAACGGCTCGTGGAAACCGGTGAGTTCGGCCAGCTCGTCCGCGTTCGGCTTGACCAGGTCGGGGCGGGCCGCGATGCCCCGGCGCAGCGGCTCCCCGCTCGTGTCGAGCAGCACCGGCACCGACGCGGCCCGCGCCGCCCGTACGAGCGTCGCGTACGCGTTCACGGGGACGCCCGGCGGGAGGCTGCCGCACAGGGCGACCATGGAGGCGTCGCGCAGCAGTTCCCCGTACGCCTCCTGGAAGGCGGTCCACTCGGCGGGGGAGACCAGCGGGCCCGGCTCGTTGAGCTGGGTGGTGTCGCCGGTGGAGGCGTCGACGACGGCGATCGTGCGCCGGGTCGCGCCCGCCACGGGGACGAGCGCGTCGGTGAGGCCGTGCTCGCCGCGCAGCCCCTCGCGCACCTGCGCGCCGGTCGCGCCGCCCGCGAAGCCCGTCACGGTCGCCGCGTGGCCGAGGGCGGCGAGGACACGGGCCACGTTCAGGCCCTTGCCGCCGGGGCGCTCGGTCACGTCGCTGACGCGGTGTGAGGCGTGCGGGCGCAGCGCGCCGACCCGGTACGTGATGTCGAGTGCCGTGTTCAGCGTGACCGTGAGGATCACCGGTCCGCACCCCCTTCGAGCTGTCGCGTACGCGCGGTGACGGGGTTCGATCATGCCAAAGCCGGGGCGGGCGGCCCAGACCTCGGGCCCCGCCGCCCCGGCGCCCCGGCGGGCACCGGTGCTCTCAGGGCTGCCGGACGCCTTCGGGGGCGACGATCCACTCGCCCTTGCGCATGACGCCCTTGAGGTCGAACCCGGCGTCCAGGACGACGAGATCGGCGTCCTTGCCGGGCTCCAGGGAGCCGACGCGGTCGTCGACGCCCAGCAGCCGGGCCGGGTTCGCGGAGATCGCCCGCACGATGTCCTCGACGGGCAGCTTGTCGATGGTCGCCGCCCGCTTGAACGCACGGTCCAGGGTGAGCGTGGAGCCCGCGATGGAGCCGCCCTCCACGAGCCGCGCCACGCTGTCCTTCACCTCGACCTCCATCGGGCCGAGCATGTACCGCCCGTCGCCGAAGCCGGCCGCGTCCATCGCGTCGGTGATGAAGGCGACCTTGCCGGAGCCCTTGTGGTGGAAGGCGAGTTCGAGCGCGGCCGGGTGCAGGTGCGTACCGTCGTTGATCAGCTCGACGGTGATCCGGTCGTCCTCCAGGAGCGCGGCGATCGGGCCGGGCGCGCGGTGCCCGAGCCCCGGCATCGCGTTGTAGAGGTGGGTGGCGACGGTGGCGCCCGCGTCGATGGCCTCGACGGTCTGCTCGTACGTGGCGTCGGTGTGGCCGATCGCGGCGATCACCCCGTGTTCGGCCAGCAGGCGTACGGAGTCGACGCCGCCGGGCAGTTCGGTGGCGAGGGTGACCATCTTGGCGGTGCCGCGCGCCGCGTCGATCAGCTTGCGGACCTCGGCCGGGTCGGGGTCGCGCAGCAGCGTCTCGTCGTGGGCGCCCTTGCGGCACGGCGAGATGAACGGGCCCTCGAAGTGCAGGCCGGCCAGCTCGCCCTGCTCGGCCAGCTCCGACAGCTCGCCCGCGCGCCGCACGAGGAAGTCCATGTCGCCGGTGACCAGGGACGCGACGACGGTCGTCGTGCCGTGCTCGCGGTGGGTGCGGATGCCCTTGAGGACCTCGTCGGTGGTGCCGGAGGTGAAGGACGCGCCGCCGCCGCCGTGGTTGTGCATGTCGACGAAGCCGGGCACCACCCAGTGGCCGGACAGGTCGACCGTGGCGGCGCCGTCGGGCGTGGACCCGGCGATGCGCGTGCCGTCGACGACGACGCGTCCGTCGGTGACGGTGCCGGTGGGCAGCACCACCCGGGCACCGGCGAGCACCTTTGCTGTGGCCATCAGGCGGTTACCTCCGTGTTGTCGTCGTTGGCGTCTTCGGCGCCGGCGAGAAGGTCCCAGGCGAGGAGCCCCGCGCCCAGGCATCCGGCGGTGTCCCCGAGGACGGCCGGGACGATCGCGGGGAGCGTCTGGAACGTCACGCGTTCCGCGACGGCCGCCCGCAGTGGTGTGAACAAGGTTTCCCCGGCCTCGGCCAGACCGCCACCGATGATCAGGGTGCGGGGGTCCAGCAGAGTGAGGGCGAGCACCAGGCCGTCGGCGAGCGCGTCCACCGCGTCCTGCCAGACCTTGGCGGCGAGCGGGTCGCCCGCGTCGACGGCCCGCGCGCAGTCGGCGGCGGTGGCGTCCGGGTCGCCGCTCACCTCCTGCCAGGCGAGGGTGACGGCGGAGGCCGACGCGTACCGCTCCAGGCAGCCGCGCTGGCCGCAGCCGCAGGGCACGCCGCCGGGCCGCACGACGACATGGCCGATCTCGCCGGCCGAGCCGTGCGCGCCGGGCTCGATACGGCCGTCGATGCCGATGGCGCCGGCGATCCCGGTGCCCAGCGGCACGAACAGGAAGCGGTCGGCGTCGCGGCCCGCGCCGAGCCTGCCCTCGCCGAGTCCGCCGGTGCGCACGTCGTGGCCGAGGGCGACGGGGACGCCGCCGAGCCGCTCGCTGAGCAGCGCCCGCATGGGCACGTCCCGCCAGCCGAGGTTGGCGGCGAACAGGGCGACGCCGGCGTTCTCGTCGACGACTCCGGGGACGGCGACCCCGGCGGCGGCGGCCGGCTCGCCGTAGTGGGTCTCGCCGTGGGCGCGCAGGTCGGCGGCGAAGTCGAGGATGCCGGCCACGACCGCCTCGGGGCCGCGCTCGCGTCCTGTCGCCCGGCGGGCCTGGTGCAGCAGTGTGCCGTCGGCGCCGACCAGGGCGGCCTTCATCCCGGTGCCGCCCACGTCGAGGGCGATGACATGTCTCACGGGCACCAGTCTCGCGCGTACCCCCATAAAAGGTCTAGTCCACTTGCACGGATCTTGCGTGAGACCGTACGAATCTTGCGTGCGGGCCGCTGCTGACCGGCTCTGTTGCGGAAGTGAGATCTAGGTGGTGTAGACCTTAGGGTTCGGGGTTCGCGGACATCTGAGGGTGGGAGACAGCGGTGCAGCGGCACATCACCGGTCTGACGGCGGCGGCGGCCGCCCTGTGCATGGCGGGCACGCTCACCGCCTGCGGCGCCACGGGTTCGGGCGACGTCACCCTCAAGCTCGTCGCCGCCGACTACGGCGACTCCTCGCGCGACAGCACGCAGAAGTACTGGGACGCGCTGACCGCCGCGTTCGAGAAGGACCACCCCGGCATCAAGGTCGACGTCTCCGTCTACTCCTGGAACGACGTCGACGCCAAGGTCAAGAAGATGGTCGACGCGGGCGACGCCCCCGACATGGCCCAGATCGGCGCCTACGCCGACTACGCCGCCGCCGGCAAGCTCTACCCCGTCTCCAGCGTCCTGAGCGTGCCCACCGAGGCCGACTTCCTCACCCCGCTCGCCGACGCGGGCAAGGTCGCCGGCACCCAGTACGGCATGCCGTTCGCCTCCTCCACGCGGCTGCTGTTCTACAACAAGAAGCTGTTCAAGGACGCCGGCATCACCCCGCCCACCACCTGGGACCAGCTCGCCTCCGACGCCCGCGCGCTCAAGGACCACGGCGTGAAGTACCCGTACGCGCTGCCCCTCGGCTCCGAGGAGGCGCAGGCCGAGACCATGATCTGGATGCTCAGCGGCGGCGACGCCTACACCGACGACGTCGGCTCCTACACCCTCGACTCCAAGCGCAACGTCGCCACCTTCGACTGGCTGAAGAACGACCTCGTCGCCAAGGGCCTCACCGGGCCGACCCCGCCCGGCAAGCTCAACCGGGCCGACGCGTTCGACGCGTTCGCCAAGGGCGAGGTCGGCATGCTCAACGGGCACCCCACCCTCATGCGGACGGCCGCGGGCAAGGGCGTCGACTACGGCACCGTCCAGCTCCCCGGACCCGACGGGCCCGCCAAGTCCACGATGGGCGTCGCCGACTGGATGATGGCCTTCAAGCAGGGCGGCCACCGCAAGGAGATCGGCACCTTCCTCGACTACGTCTACGACGAGAAGAACGTCCTCGACTTCTCCCGCGAGTACGACCTGCTCCCCGTCACCAACAGCGCCTCCCAGGCCATGGCCGACGCGCCCCGCGACAAGAAGCTCTGGCCCTTCCTCAAGAGCCTGCCCACCGCCGAGATCTACCCCGTCGGCAAGACGTCCTGGGCCTCCGTCAGCGCCGAGATCAAGCGCCAGATCGGCGCGGCCGTCGCCCCGGCGGGCAGCCCCGCCGCCGTCCTCGGCCGCATCCAGAACCAGGCCGCGGCGGCGGAAGCGGCCGAGTAGCCTGACCGGCATGGACACCAGGCCCCCGCTCGGCGAGCGCGAGCGCGCGGTGCTCGACTTCGAGGGCCGCGGCTTCGAGACGCCCGGCGCCAAGGAGCGCGCCATCCGCGAGGAACTCGACCTCGCGCCCGTGCGCTACTACCAGCTCCTCAACGCCCTGCTCGACGACGAACGCGCCCTCGCCCACGCGCCCGTCACCGTCCACCGGCTGCTGCGGGTGCGCGAGGAGCGGCGGCGGGCCGCGTCCGGCAGCGACTGACGCGGGCCGGGCCGGCGCGGGCTATCGTCGTCGCATGGCCAGCTACCAGGACGCAATCAGCACCGCCGCGGGCCGCGAGGGGCTCGCCGCGATCACCGCCCGCCCCGAGCGCAGCGTCATCGCCCTGGACTTCGACGGCACCCTCGCGCCCATCGTCGACGACCCCGACCAGGCGCGGGCCCACCCGGACGCCGTGCCCGCCCTCGCCGCGCTCGCCCCGCGCGTCGCCTCCGTCGCCGTCATCACCGGCCGGCCCGCCGGGGTCGCCGTCCGGCACGGCGGCTTCGCGGGCGTCCCCGGCCTCGACCACCTCGTCGTCCTCGGTCACTACGGAGCCGAACGGTGGGACGCCCGCACCGGTGAGGTCAGCGCGCCCGCGCCGCATCCCGGGGTCGCCGCCGTCCGCGCCGAACTGCCCGGCCTCCTCGAACAGGAGGGGCTGTGGCACGACACGTACGTCGAGGAGAAGGGGCGGGCCCTCGCCGTCCACACCAGGCGGGCGCGGGACCCTCGCGGGGCGTTCGAGGCACTGCGCGAGCCGCTCGCCTCCCTCGCCGCGCGGCACGGGCTCGTCGTCGAACCCGGGCGGTACGTGCTCGAACTGCGGCCCCCCGGGGTCGACAAGGGGGTCGCGCTCCTGGAGTACGTCCATGAAATGGGCGCCGAGTCGGTCCTCTACGCCGGCGACGACCTGGGCGACCTTCCCGCGTTCGCGGCGGTGGAGAAGCTGCGGGCGGAGGGGGTGGCGGGGCTGCTCGTGTGCAGTGGCAGTGCGGAGGTCACGGAGCTGTCGTCCCGGGCGGACCTCACGGTTTCCGGCCCGGAGGGAGTGACGGCGCTCTTGACGACCCTGACGACAGCGCTGCCCGCGCCCTGACGGTGTTTTTCCCAGCGCCCTTGAGGTTGTCGTTCACCTTCCGCCCGGTGGTGGGCTGGTCGCGCAGTTCCCCGCGCCCCTTCGGGGCACGACCGTGCATTGTCGTCTGCGGCCCGGTGGGGCTTCTCGCGCAGTTCCCCGCGCCCCTGAGGGAGCGGGGCTGCGCCCCTGCTCCCCAGGGGAGGAGGTGGCGACGCAGTCGCCCCTCCGGCTCCCTCCGGGGGGAGGGTGCGACGCAGTCGCCCCGACAGGGGCGCGGGGAACTGCGCGACCAGCCACGACGAAAGCCGAGGAAACCCACCGGCCGGAGCCACCCACTCACCCAGGGGCGCGGGGAACTGCGCGACGTTCAGGTCAGCGGGCCTCGACTGGGGAACTCCCTAGGGGCGCGGGGAACTGCGCGATCAGCCACGACGAAAGTCGAGGAGACCCGCCGGCCGGAGTTACCCGCCCGCCCCTGACGGAGTCACTCGTCGCGGAGTGCATGGAGTTGCGCCAAGAACCAGTCCCCCGGAGGGAGTTGCGTCGCCGCCGCAGCCAACCTCTTCGTCCGCTCCCCCCGCTCGGCGCCCCCCATCTCCAGCCCGACCCCCAACGCCTCAGCCGTCCCGGCGACATCGAACGGGTTCACCACGAGCGCGTCGTCCCCGAGTTCCTCCACCGCCCCCGCCTCCCGCGAGAGCACCAGCGCACACCCCGCGTCGGAGACCACCGGCACCTCCTTGGCGACGAGGTTCATCCCGTCCCGCACGGGGTTGACGAGCGCCACGTCCGCCAGCCGGTACGCCGCGAGGGAGCGCGCGAAGTCGTCCTTCACATGGAGCACGACCGGCGTCCAACCCTCCGTACCGAAACGGGAGTTGATCTCCTCCGCGACCCGGGACACCTCCGCGGTGTAGTCGCGGTACACGGCGAGGTCCTGCCGCGAGGGGTAGGCGAAGGCGACATGCACGACCCGCTCGCGCCACTCGGGCCGGGTCTCCAGGAACAGTTCGTAGGCCCGCAGCCCGCGCACGATGTTCTTGGACAGCTCCGTGCGGTCCACCCGCACGATCACCTTGCGCCCCGCACCGACCTGCTCGCGCAGCGCGGCCAGCCGCTCCTCCACGTCGTCCCGGTGCGCCCGCTCCCGCAGGAAGTCCGCGTCGGCGCCGAGCCCGTGCACCCCGATCCGGGTGCCGGACGTGCCGCCGAGCAGCCGCGTACAGCACTCGGTGAACGCGTCAGCCCAGCGCCCCGTGAGGAACCCGAGCCGGTCCGCGCCGAGCATGCCCCGCAGCAGTTGCTCCGCGATGTCGTCCGGCAGCATCCGGAAGTAGTCGACGGGCGCCCACGGCGTGTGCGAGAAGTGCCCGATGCGCAGGTCCTCGCGCAGCTCCCGCAGCATCCCCGGCACCAGCGCCAGGTGGTAGTCCTGCACGACGACGGTCGCCTCAGGCGCCGCCTCCTGCGCCAGCGCCTCCGCGAACGCCCGGTTGAACGCCTCGTACGAGGCCCACTGCCGCCGGAACTCCGGCCCGAACGACGGCTCGAGCGGCGTCTGGTACAGCATGTGGTGCACGAACCACAGCACGGAGTTGGCGATGCCGTTGTAGGCGTCCGCGTGCACGTCCGCCGGAATGTCCAGCATCCGGACACCCGGCTCGTTCACCCCGCGCCGCACGGCCTCCCGGTCGGCGTCGGAGAGCGCCGCGCACACCCAGAGCTTGTCCTCGACGACACTCAGCGCGGAGACGAGACCACCGCCCCCGCGCTTCGTCTCGATCCCGCCGTCGTCGCCGACGGCATAGGAGACCGGGCCGCGGTTGGACGCGACGAGAACCTGAGCTGCACCTTGCGTGATCCCCATACCGCTCACGCTAGCCCGGCCCGTAACGGTTCAAACGTGCGAAAGGTCCCGCGTGCCGCGCCCGCCCCCGTATCAGGCCACCCGGCGCGCCGCGTACTCCGCGATCTGAGCCATCGGCGGCCGCTCCTCCGTGTCCACCTCGTGCGTGCGCGGCTCGAACCCCTTCTCGCCGCGCTCGAACTGCGTCAGCACCGGCCGCACCAGATGCCCGCGGGCGAGCCGCAACTGGGCCGTGCGGTAGATCGCCGCCGCCATCCGGCCGAGCGCCTGCCCGTCCTGGTGCCGGTGCAGCCGCACACCGACGTCCACCTGCGCGAGCGCGTCCAGGCCCACCGTGTGCAGCGCGTCCACCAGCAGCCCCAGCTCCACCCCGTACCCCACCGGGAACGGCAGCCTCTCGAGCAGCGAGCGGCGCGCGGCGTACTCACCGCCCAGCGGCTGTACGAAACCGGCCAGGCGCGGCCAGTGCAGATTGAGCAGCGGGCGCGCCATCAGCTCCGTCACCCGCCCGCCCTGCCCGGCGGCCTCGCCCAGCGGCCGGTCGTACATCGCCTTGACGAGCTGCACGTCCGGGTCGGTCAGCAGCGGCCCCACGATCCCCGACACGAAGTCCGCCGAGAACTCCCGCAGGTCCGCGTCGACGAAGCAGACGATGTCGCCGGAGGTCACCAGCAGCGAGCGCCACAGCACCTCGCCCTTGCCGGGCCGCGCCGGTATCCGGGGCAGGATCGCGTCCCGGTGCACGACCCGCGCCCCGGCGGCGGCGGCGACCTGCGCGGTGCGGTCCGTGGAGCCGGAGTCGATCACCACCAGCTCATCCACCAGCGGCACCGCCGGGGTCATCAGCTCCCGGCGGATCACCGCGACGATCTCGCCGACCGTCTCCTCCTCGTCGAGCGCGGGCAGGACCACGCTGACCCGCCGGTCCGAGGCCCGTTTCGCGGCCACGAGCTGCGCAAGCGGCCGGTCGGCCACGGACCAGGAGCGCCTGCTCAGCCAGCGCTCGACCTCTTCCAGCACGGTCGGAGCCTCCCGTATGTGATCCATCTCGCGGTTCGGACGACTATCTCAAGCGTCCGGAGCTTCGGTTACAGTCTTGAACAACGCCGGTGCCCGTCGCATGTCGGGGTCCAGGCGTCCACAACCGCAGCACACAACCGCATACCGCTCATCCAGAGGGGCAGAGGGACACGGCCCGTTGAAGCCCCGGCAACCCTCCAGCCGGTCTCGTAGGACACCGCACTGTCCGCAGCGAGGCTCCCGGCTAGGGAAGGTGCCAAATCCGTCTCGTGACGAGATGCGTCACGAGGAAGATGAGGAGAAAGGGCCTCGCCTCCATGGCTGTTCAGACCGTTGCGACCGAATCCACGACGACCTCCGTCGATCTCGGCCCCGCCTGTGGACTCTCCTGCCGCGAGTGCGGCGCCACCGTGCCCCTCGGCCCGGTCTTCGCCTGCGCCGAGTGCTTCGGCCCCCTCGAAGTCGCCTACGAGCTGCCCACGGGCGACCCCGAGTCCCTGCGCAAGCGCATCGAGGCCGGCCCCGCGAACATCTGGCGCTACGCACCGCTGCTGCCCGTCCCCGCCGACGTCGCCGACAAGCCGAACCTGAACCCCGGCTGGACGCCCCTCGTCAAGGCCGACAACCTCGCCCGCGAGCTGGGCGTCGAACAGGGCCGCCTCTACGTCAAGGACGACTCCGGCAACCCCACGCACTCCTTCAAGGACCGCGTCGTCGCCCAGGCCATCGAGGCCGCCCGCGCCTTCGGCTTCACCACCCTGTCCTGCTCCTCCACGGGCAACCTGGCCGGGGCCGTCGGCGCCGCCGCCGCCCGCGCCGGCTTCCGCTCCTGCGTGTTCATCCCGCACGACCTGGAGCAGGGCAAGGTCGTCATGGCCGGGGTGTACGGCGGTGACCTCGTCGCCATCGAGGGCAACTACGACGACGTGAACCGCTTCTGCTCCGAGCTGATCGGCGACCCGCTCGGCGAGGGCTGGGGCTTCGTCAACGTCAACCTGCGGCCGTACTACGGCGAGGGCTCCAAGACCCTGGCGTACGAGATCTGCGAGCAGCTCGGCTGGGAGCTGCCGGACCAGCTCGTCATCCCGATCGCGTCCGGCTCCCAGTTCACGAAGATCGACAAGGGGCTCAAGGAGCTGATCGCCCTCGGCCTCGTCGAGGACAAGCCCTACAAGCTGTTCGGCGCCCAGGCCGAGGGCTGCTCGCCGGTGTCGGTCGCGTACAAGGCCGGGCAGGACGTGGTGCGCCCGCAGAAGCCGAACACGATCGCCAAGTCCCTCGCCATCGGCAACCCCGCCGACGGCCCGTACGTCCTCGACATCGCGCGCCGCACGGGCGGTGCCGTGGAGGACGTCACCGACGAGCAGGTCGTCGACGCGATCAAGCTGCTGGCGCGCACGGAGGGCATCTTCGCGGAGACCGCCGGCGGGGTCACCCTCGGCGTCACCAAGAAGCTCATCGAGGCCGGCCTCATCGACCCGTCCCTCACCACGGTCGTCCTGAACACCGGCGACGGCCTCAAGACCCTCGACGCCGTCGCGGAGACCTCGCAGGCCACCGCCACCATCCGGCCCTCGCTCGACGCGTTCCGCTCCGCCGGGCTCGCCGGCTGAGAACCCCGCCCCTTTCGCTTCCGCACGGCCGTACCACTGAGGTGATCATGAGCGTCAACGTCCGCATCCCCACCATCCTGCGCACCTACACCGGCGGGCGGGCCGAGGTGCCCGCCGAGGGCGCCACCCTCGCCGAGGTCATCGCCGACCTGGAGAAGAACCACACGGGCATCGCCGCCCGCGTCCTGGACGACCAGGGCAAGCTGCGCCGCTTCGTCAACGTCTACGTCAACGACGACGACGTCCGCTTCGAGCAGGGCCTGCAGACCGCCACGCCGGACGGCGCGGGCGTCTCGATCATCCCGGCCGTCGCCGGCGGCTGAGTATTCCGCCGAAAGGCGCGCACACTCCTCGCATCACCCCGGATTGCCCTCTCCGCACACAAGCGGAGGGGGCAATTCTGCATGGTTGAGCGCGGTACAGTTGGGGAAGCTGATTCGTTCTCGTACGTGGTGCATGACGGGCGCATATGAGTTTCTCGCCCGCTCCCCGACAAGAAGCAGCCAAACTGCCCGGCCCTTTAGGGTCTTTTATGGCATTTACGCGGCCCGACTTGCCCGGTAAGACGGCGAGTCGCCCCGGTTTCCCCGATCGGTGCTGCCCAGATTTCTCGTCCGATTGACCTGTTGCAGACGGCAGTTGGGCAGATACATTCAGCCGCGGTCGACGCGTTCCGGCGCACACCCCCCATCCCATGGGGAGTGAGGTCTGACCCGGGTCCGCGAAGTGCGGTCCTGTGCAAGGGCCAGTAATAGGGGAGTTAGGCATGGCTCAGGGCACCGTCAAGTGGTTCAACGCGGAGAAGGGGTACGGCTTCATCGCGGTCGACGGTGGTGCGGATGTTTTCGTCCACTACAGCGCGATTCAGATGGACGGCTACCGCACCCTGGAAGAGGGTCAGCGAGTCGAATTCGAGATCTCGCAGGGCCAGAAGGGGCCGCAGGCCGACATGGTCCGCGTGGCCGCCGGCTGAAGCGCGCGCGTCTGACTGCAAGCTTCGCAACTCAGCAGGTCCACGAAGGGCCCGTCTCCCGGACACCGGGGGCGGGCCCTTCGTGCTGCGCGGGGTGCGGCGCGGGCGCGGGGCGCGCGCGGTCGCGTACGCGGGGGCGCGTGGGGGTGTGGGTGGCCGAGGGGCGCCGTCCGGAAGGGTCCGCTTGTCGGGAGCACCTTGCACTCGGAGGGGTCGAGTGCTAATCATTGGGCTTAGCACTCTACGAGTGAGAGTGACAGAACTTGGATCGGGTCGGTGAGGTCCGGGAGCCGGGTGGGGCAAGGAACCACAAGGCTCGCAGGCCGTCCGTCGCGGGCACCAGCACGGTCCGTTTGCGTTTCCACCCCGTCCGGGAGGACCACTTCACATGGCCAAGATCATCGCGTTCGACGAGGAGGCACGGCGCGGCCTCGAGCGCGGCATGAACCAGCTCGCCGACGCCGTCAAGGTGACCCTGGGCCCCAAGGGTCGCAACGTCGTCCTCGAGAAGAAGTGGGGCGCCCCCACGATCACCAACGATGGTGTGTCCATCGCCAAGGAGATCGAGCTCGAGGACCCGTACGAGAAGATCGGCGCCGAGCTGGTCAAGGAGGTCGCGAAGAAGACGGACGACGTCGCCGGTGACGGCACGACGACCGCGACCGTCCTGGCCCAGGCCCTGGTCCGCGAGGGCCTGCGCAACGTGGCCGCCGGCGCCAACCCGATGGCCCTCAAGCGCGGCATCGAGAAGGCCGTCGAGGCCGTCTCCGCCGCCCTGCTCGAGCAGGCCAAGGATGTCGAGACCAAGGAGCAGATCGCTTCCACGGCCTCCATCTCCGCCGCCGACACCCAGATCGGCGAGCTCATCGCCGAGGCCATGGACAAGGTCGGCAAGGAAGGCGTCATCACCGTCGAGGAGTCCCAGACCTTCGGTCTGGAGCTGGAGCTCACCGAGGGTATGCGCTTCGACAAGGGCTACATCTCGGCGTACTTCGCCACCGACATGGAGCGTATGGAGGCGTCGCTCGACGACCCGTACATCCTGATCGTCAACTCCAAGATCTCCAACGTGAAGGACCTCCTTCCGCTGCTGGAGAAGGTCATGCAGTCGGGCAAGCCGCTGCTGATCATCGCGGAGGACGTCGAGGGCGAGGCCCTGTCCACGCTCGTCGTGAACAAGATCCGCGGCACCTTCAAGTCCGTCGCCGTCAAGGCCCCGGGCTTCGGCGACCGCCGCAAGGCCATGCTCGGTGACATCGCCATCCTCACGGGCGGCACCGTCATCTCCGAGGAGGTCGGCCTCAAGCTGGAGAACGCCGGGCTCGACCTGCTCGGCCGCGCCCGCAAGGTCGTCATCACCAAGGACGAGACGACGATCGTCGACGGCGCCGGTGAGAGCGACCAGGTCCAGGGCCGCGTCAACCAGATCCGCGCCGAGATCGAGAACTCCGACTCGGACTACGACCGCGAGAAGCTCCAGGAGCGCCTGGCGAAGCTCGCCGGTGGCGTCGCCGTCATCAAGGCCGGTGCCGCGACCGAGGTCGAGCTGAAGGAGCGCAAGCACCGCATCGAGGACGCCGTTCGCAACGCGAAGGCGGCCGTCGAGGAGGGCATCGTCGCCGGTGGTGGCGTGGCGCTTCTCCAGGCCTCCGCGGTGTTCGAGAAGCTGGAGCTGGAGGGTGACGAGGCGACCGGTGCCTCCGCTGTGAAGCTGGCCCTTGAGGCTCCGCTGAAGCAGATCGCCACCAACGCCGGCCTTGAGGGCGGTGTCGTCGTGGAGAAGGTGCGCAACCTGACCCCCGGGCACGGTCTGAACGCCGCGAACGGTGAGTACGTCGACCTCGTCGCCGAGGGCATCATCGACCCGGCGAAGGTCACGCGTTCCGCTCTGCAGAACGCGGCGTCCATCGCTGCGCTGTTCCTCACCACCGAGGCTGTTATCGCCGACAAGCCTGAGAAGGCTGGCGCTGCGCCTGCGGGTGGCGGTATGCCGGGCGGTGACATGGACTTCTGAGCCTCTTAGGCTCGGCCGTTCCCAACTGAGGGCGGTACCCCCAACGGGGGGTACCGCCCTCAGCCGCGTGCGCCGCCGTCGTGGCTGGCCGCGCAGTTCCCCGCGCCCCTGAGGTGACAGCCCCGGCTGGTGGTTCTTCGTCTACAGCGTGCGCTGTGGCTGATCGCGCAGTTCCCCGCGCCCCTTACGGGGCTGCCAGCACCGGTGCCCTGGGGGAGCCGCCCCCGCCTTGGGCAATCTGCCGCCTGGGGCGGCAGGGTGGGCAAGGCGGCACCCCAGCGCCGGGTAAGTGCACGTTGTGCGTTCAGTTCAGCCCCGGTGGGGCTTCTCGCGCAGTTCCCCGCGCCCCTGAGGGAGTCGGCCTCAACGCCAATTTCCAGCCCCTCTGTCCGCGGAGCGGTTACGCCGGGTTTTCGGCGTAGGTGGTCCACGTCTGGCGGCCGGCCTTGGTCGCGCTCTGGGCCGCCGCCTGGGCCTGATGAAGGGCCCGGGACGCCAGTTCCGACGGGGGCACGTCCCACGTGCCGGTCCACTGACGTCCCGCACGGGCGATCTCGTACGCGAGGAACCCGACACCCACCGCGGCGGTGAGCATCCCGAACCCCGCGACCGCGGCCCCCGCCGCCAGCCGCCGCCGATCGGGACGGAACTCGGTCCAGGAGATCTTGGAAAGGGCGCTGTTTGCCATGGCCCCAGGATGGGTCAGCCCCGGCCACCCCGCACCCCGAGCGCCCGCGAGGGAGTTACGCGGCCCGCCCCCGCTCGTTGGGCCCCGTATGAGGAACAAGAAGCGTGATCAGCGGACCGTAGGACTGGGCGTGGCCGGGGCGGCGGTCCTCGTGGCGCTCGCGGGACTGGCCGCGCCCGGCGCGAGCGCGACGCCCGGCGCGGCCCCGGCGCCCCGGGCAGAGCAGAACCCCGGTCCGGTGAGCCCGGGACCGGGGTTCGCCAAGCCGGACTTCTATCTGCCCGGCGTGTACTACTAGACCGCTAGACCGTCTTGGCGGGCTCCTGCGCCGGGGCCGGCTCCGACTGCGGGGCCGCCTCGGCGTGCGCCTGCGGGGACTCGCCCGCGTCCACGTCCGCGTTCAGATCCACGAGCATCTGCGCGCTGAAGCCGAAGAAGTACGTGGCGAGGAAGCCGACGGCGTAACCGACCAGCAGCCCGCCGCCGTAGATCGCCGCCGTCGAACCCCAGCCGTGGTTGCCGTCGAGCAGCGGGAACAGCGCCCACCCGGACGGGCCGATGGCCGTGGAGCCGACCTTGGTGCCGAGCATCGAGAAGAGGCCGACGAACGCGCCGCCCGCCGCCCCGCCCGCGCAGGCGGTGATGAAGGGGCGGCCCAGGGGGAGCGAGACACCGTAGATGAGCGGCTCGCCGACACCGAGGAAGCCCGCGGGGAGCGCCGAGCGGATGGTCTTGCGGATCGACGTGTTGTTCTTGAGGCGCTTGAACACCGCGATGGCCGCGCCGACCTGCCCCGCGCCCGCCATGGCGAGGATGGGGAGCAGGACCGTGTAGCCCTGCTGCTCGATGAGCGTGGTGTGGATCGGGATGAGCGCCTGGTGCAGCCCGAGCATGACCAGCGGCAGGAACAGCCCGCCGAGGACGAGACCGGCGAACGCGCCCGTGTTGTCAAGCAGCCAGTTCGCCGCCGTACCGATACCGGTGGAGATCTCGCCGGCGACGAACATCAGGCCGAAGATCGTGACCAGGCCGGAGATGAGGACCGTCAGCGTCGGCGTGAGGAGGACGTCGATCGCCTCCGGCACCCACTTGCGGCACCACTTCTCGACGTACACCGCGAGGACCGCCGCGCCCAGCGCGCCGAGGACACCGCCCTGGCCGGGGCTGAGCTTCTGGCCGAACGCCGAGACGTTGGCGACGCCCGCGTACACGATGATCGCGGCGACCGCGCCACCCAGGATGGGCGTGCCGCCGAACTCCTTCGCGGTGTTGTAGCCGACGAACACGGCGATCAGCGCCATGAAGCCGGACGCGATGGCGGCGAGCGCGGGGGTGACGCCGGGCAGCCAGCCGAGGTTGATCAGCAGGCCGTTGATGCCGGCGATGATGCCGCAGCCGATGAGGGCCGGGATCAGCGGCACGAAGATGTTGGCGACCTTGCGCAGGAACAGCTTGAACGGGGTGGCGTTCTTCGCCTTCTGCCGGGCCTTGATGGCGGCGCCCTGCGCGGCCAGCTCGTCGGCGGTGGGCGTGCCGCCCGCCGGGGCCTCGGCGCTGCCCTCGGCGGCCGGGGCCGCCGCCGGTGCGGCGGCCCTGCCCTCGTCGACCAGCGTCTCGAACTCGGGCGTCACCCGGGCGACCTTCCCCGGGCCGAGGACGATCTGGTACGTGTCGTCCTCGACCACGCCCATGACGTCGGGCAGCGCCTTGAGCGCTTCGTCCTGGACCAGCGAGCGGTCCGCGAGACCCAGGCGGAGCCGGGTCATGCAGTGGGCTACGGAGGTGACGTTCGCGGCACCGCCGACGAGCGGCAGGATAGAGGCCGCCACGTCGCGGTTCTTGTTCTCAGCCATGGTGCGTGCTGCCTTGCTGTGCGGGTGGATCTGGGGGGTCAGGGGGAGCTGGTCGCCGCGGCGGCGAGGGCGCCGCGCAGGTTGCCCTGCGAGGCGGTCAGGAGCCGGGCGGCGGTGGGGCCGTCGACCTCGCCGAGGATGACGAGGATCGCGTTCTTCACCTCCCCGTCGGTCGCGGCGAGTGCGGCCTCGATGGCGTCGTCGTCGGCGCCCGTGGCCAGGGACACGATGCGGCGGGAGCGGGCCCGCAGCTTCTCGTTGGATGCGCGTACGTCGACCATGAGGTTCCCGTACGTCTTGCCGAGCCGGATCATGGTGATCGTCGACAGCATGTTGAGGACGAGCTTCTGGGCCGTGCCCGCCTTCAGGCGCGTGGAGCCGGTGAGCAGCTCGGGGCCGACGACGACCTCGATGCCGTGGTCGGCGGCGGCGGCGAGGGCGCTGTCCGCGTTGCACGACAGGCCCACGGTGAGCGCGCCGTAGCGGGCGCGGGCGTGCTCGACGGCGCCGATGGCGTACGGGGTGCGGCCGGAGGCGGAGATGCCGACGACCACGTCGTCCGCGGTCAGCTTGAGGGCGTCCAGGTCGGCCGCGGCCAGCTCCTTGGAGTCCTCGGCGCCCTCGACGGCCGTCACCATCGCGGAGGGGCCGCCCGCGATCAGGCCGACGACCTGGCCCTCGCGGGTGTTGAAGGTGGGCGGGCACTCGGAGGCGTCCAGCACGCCGAGCCGGCCGGCGGTGCCGGCGCCCGCGTAGATCAGGCGGCCGCCGCGGGCCATGCGCTCGGCGGTGCCGTCGATGGCGGCGGCGATGTGCGGGAGCTGCGCGGCGACGGCGGTGGGGACGGAGGCGTCCTCGCCGTTCATGATCCGGGCGATCTCCAGGGTGGGGAGCTGGTCGATCTCGGCCAGCTCCGGCCGGAACGCCTCGGTGGTGAGGGTGGCGAGCTGGGCGCGCAGTTCGGTGTAGTCGGCGTCGTCGGTGGTGGTCATGGCGGACGGCTCTTTCCGGGTGACGGTGTGAGGGGTGTCGGGGGTACGGCGGGGTGCGGCGGCCGGGCTCAGCGGCCGCCCCGGGATCGGGGGGCGTGGCGGTGCGCGAGGGCCTCGTAGGAGGCGGAGAGCGCGGGGGCCGCCGTCTCGTACGTGCGTTGCGCGACGCCGACGAAGAGGCAGTCGACGACGAGGAGCTGGCTCGTACGGGAGGACATGGCGGCCGGCCGCAGCTCGCTCTCGCGGGCGATGGAGGTGGTCAGTATGTGGTCGGCGTACTGGGACACCGGCGCGTCGGGGCGGCCGGTGACGGCGATGGTGGTCGCGCCGTGCTCGAAGGCGACCCGCAGCGGCTCGATGACGTCGCCGGTGGTGCCGGAGTGGGTGATGGCGATGGCGACGTCGCCGGAGCGCAGGTTCACCGCGTTGGTGACGGCGAGGTGCGGGTCGGAGTGGGCGTAGGCGACCTTGCCGATGCGCAGCAGCTTCTGCGCGAGGTCCTGGGCGACGAGGCCGGAGGCGGCCATGCCGTAGATCTCGCAGCGCTGGGCCCCGGCGAGGGCGGTGACGGCGGCGCCGAGCTGCGCGGTGTCGAGTCCGGCGGCGGTGTCGGCGAGGGTCTGCTGCTCGTCGTAGGCGAGCTTGGCGACCACGTCGGCGATCGGGTCGTCGACCGCGATGTCGGCGGTGACCGAGGGGGCGCGGCCCGACTGCTGCTGGGCGGCGAGCCCGGCGAGGGCGAGGCGCAGATCGCGGTAGCCGGGGTAGCCGAGCAGACGGGCGGTGCGCACGACCGTCGCCTCGCTGGTGCCGGTGAGCTCGGCGAGGCCGGTGACGGTGAGCGCCGCGCAGCCCGCGGGGTCCCCGGCGACGGCCTCGGCGACCCGCTGCATGGACCGGGTCATCGAGGGCGCCAGGGTGCGCACCTTGGCCGCGAGGGCCGCCGGGGCGGGCGGCGCGTCGCTGGCGAAACTTTCCTTCACGTCATTGCTCACACTATGAAAGATATTTTCGGTGCCCGTGGGGGTCAAGGGTCGATCGGCCGGGACGTAGGGCCTTTCCTTCGGGTCGAGCCCGGCCCGACCCGAAGGACAGGTCCGAGGTCACACAATGGGGGTATGAACGTCAGTCCGCTCGAACAGGCTTTGCACGCCGCCCGCGCCCTCGTCCTCGCCGATCTGAAGGCGGGGGACGTAGCCGACGCGGACGTCGTCTCGCTCGTCGAGGAGTCGGTCAAGGAGCGCCGCTGGTGGGTGGAGCAGTGGCCCGAGGGCGTCGCGTTCGTCACCGGGCTCGTGGCGCAGGACGTCAAGGACGCCCTGCTGGAGCGGTACGGGCGCTGGCCGCTGTGCCCGGTGTGCGGCCCCGGCGCGGCGGACGAGGGCCCGCACGCCCTCGACGTGGAGCCGGAGCTGGGTGCCGATCCGCACTGGGTGTGCGCGGAGGCGGGCGTCGTCGTGGCGCCGGTCGGCTCGCTCGCCGCGGTGACCGGGTGAGGGCCCGGTGAGCGTCTACATCGACCCGCCGAACTGGCCCGGTCACGGCCGCATGTGGTCGCACCTCGTCAGCGACGTCTCCTTCGACGAGCTGCACGCCTTCGCCCGCGCCCTCGGTGTCCCCGCGCGCGCCTTCGAGCGCGACCACTACGACATACCGGCCCACCGGTACGCCGACGCCGTGCGCGCCGGGGCGCGGGAGATCGGCTCCAAGGAACTGGTGCGCCGGATCACGGAAGCGGGCCTGCGCCGCCCCAAGCACCCGCGCGGCGGCGGGAGTTGAGGCGGAGCCGCATGCTCCGGGGTGCTACGGGCTTTCGGGGTGCTACGGGGCTTCGGGCAGGCGCAGGAAGCGGAGTTCGCCGTCCGCGCTGCGGCCCGCGGGGGTGAACCCGGCCCGTACGAGGACCCGTTGGGAGGGCGTGTTGGCCGGGTCGGTGAGCGCGATGACCTGCCGGACGCCGGGCTGGGCGAGCGCCCACGCGGCCAGCGCGTCGGCCGCCTCCGTCGCGTAACCGGCGCCCCGCGCGGTCGGCGCCAGGTCGTAGCCGATCTCCACGACGCCCTCGGCGTCGGGCGCGCCATGGAACCCGATGCCGCCGACGGCGAGCCCGTCAGCGGCCCTGACCAGCACGTACGTACCCCATCCTGTCGGGTACGGCTGCTGCTCGTAGAGGCGTACGGCGAGGCCGGCGCCGGTGCGGGTGTTCTCGGGCGGCGCGCCCTCGGCCCAGGTGAAGCCGCCGTCGCCGCCGCCCGTGTGCAGGTTGTGCGCCGCGTGCCGGGTCAGCTCGTGCAGCCGCAGCCGGGGGGTGGTGAGCACCTGGACGGTCACGGGGTCAGCAACTCCAGTTCGGTCGTGAGGTTGTCGCGGGCCGCCGCCTCCCAGTGCGCCGCGCCGTGGGGCGTACGGAACAGCCGGGGCAGGGCGAGCAGTTGGCGCAGTACGTCGGCGCGGCCCGCGCGGAACGCCTCGTCGGGCACGAACCCGTACTCCTCGCGCACGGCCCGGGTGTAGGCCGCGTACTCGGGCGCGGGGGAGGCGAGCACGGCGAGGTCGGCGTCGCACAGGGTCTCGCCGTTGGCGTCGCCCTCGGCCGGGTCGTGGCCGACGGTGAGCCGGACGAGCCGGACCACCTCCGCGATCTGATCGTGCGTCAATCCTGCCTCGGTGAGCGCCCGTTCGGCGAGGGCGGCGGAGCGCTCCTCGTTCTCGGAGCGGTCGGGCCGGTAGACCGCGTCGTGGAACCAGGCGGCGAGCCGCACCAGCTCGACGTCCTCGGCGTGCGCGCGCAGCGTCTCCACGTGGTCGAGGACCGCGCGCAGGTGGTCGGTCGAGTGGTAGCGGCGCTGCGGCTCGGCCCAGCGCTCCAGGAGGTTGTCCGCGTACGGGTACGGGTCGAGGCCCGGTGTCGCCGTCGCCGCCCGCAGGGTGCGGGCGAAGTGCTCGCGCAGCTCGCTCATGCGACGACCATAGCGCCTCCCTGTTGTGTACCCCCCAGGGGTATGTTACGTTCCTCGCCGTCGGGTACCCCCCAGGGGTATCACGGCGATCGGTCGGAGCGGTCGCGGCGCACAGGCGCGGCCCGGCAGGGAGGGACGGACATGGCGATGGGCAAGGCCAGGAGACCGGAAGACAGTGACGGCAAGGATCCGCGGCGCTGGTGGGCGCTCCTCGTGCTCGCCACCGCCCAGTTCATGGTCATCATGGACACCTCGATCATCGGGGTCGCCCTCCCCGAGATGCAGCGTGACCTGGGCTTCTCCCCGGGCGGCCTGCAATGGGTCTTCAACGCGTACGTCATCGCCTTCGGCGGCCTGCTGCTGCTCGGCGGCCGGCTGTCCGACCTGTTCGGCGCGCGCCGCGTCTTCGTCGCCGGCTGGAGCGTCCTGATCGCCGGGTCGGTCGTCGCGGCGGCGGCCCAGACCGCGTGGGCCGAGGTCGCGGGCCGGGCCGTGCAGGGCGTCGGCGGCGCGCTGATCGCGCCGGCCGCGATGACCCTGCTGATGATGCTCTTCGGGCGCGACCCGAAGGAACTCGGCAAGGCCATGGCCCTGTACGGGGCCGCCGCACCGGCCGGCGGCACGGCGGGCGTCTTCCTCGGCGGCGTCTTCACCCAGTGGCTGAGCTGGCCGTGGGTCTTCATCATCTACATCCCCATCGGTCTCGCCACGCTCGCCGCGACCGGCCTGCTGCCCGCCGTCGCCGCGCGCCGCGGTGCCGTGGACGTCCTCGGCGCGGTCTTCGTCACCGCCGGGCTCGCGCTCGCCGTGTACGCGGTCGTCCGCGCGCCGGAAGCGGGCTGGGGCTCGACCGCGACCGTCCTCCAACTCATCGGCGCGGGCGTGCTGTTGGTCCTGTTCCTGCTCGTCCAGCGGGCCGCGCGTACGCCCCTGATGCCGCTCGGGGTGTGGCGCGTGCCCCGGCTCGGCTCCGCCAACCTCGCCATGGCGCTGCTCGGGGCGGCCTGGATCCCGATGTGGTACTTCCTCAACCTCTACCTCCAGCAGGTCCTCGGCTACGGCGCGTTCGCGTCCGGCGCGGCGCTGCTGCCCATGACCGGGCTGCTGATGCTGTTCATGACGGTGGTCACGGCGCGGCTGCTCGCCAGGTTCGGGGCGAAGCCGCTGATCGGGGGCGGGCTGCTGGTCCTGGCCGCCGGGCTCGTATGGCTGTCGACGGTCAGCCCGACCGGCACGTTCCTCGTCGATGTGCTGCCCGCCTCGCTGGTCGCCGCCGCCGGCATGTCCCTCGCGTACATCCCGGCGATGATGGCCGCCATGTCCGGCGCCCCGCAGGAACAGGCCGGGCTCGCGTCCGGCATCGTCAACACCACCTACCAGGTCGGTTCCGCGCTCGGCCTCGCCGCGCTCACCGCGCTCGCCACCTCGCGGGGCGCCGGCCGGCTCGGTGACCTGCCCGCGCTCACCGACGGGTTCAGCGCCGCGTTCCTGGGCGCCGCGGCTGTCGCGGGCGTCGCCGGGGTGATCACGCTCGCCACCATGCGGGGCGAGCGGGCGGTGTCAGGGGCGGGGGAGGTGCCCGAGCGGGCCGGGGTGTGACGAGACCTCGCAACACGTCGGCGCCCGGCGCTCCCCCTGGGGGCGGCGGGCGCCGTACGGTGTCGCCCATGACCTCCGACAAGACTTCCGGCGCCGCGCGGCCCGTACGCGACGAGGACCGCGACCCCGAACTGCCCGGACGGCTCCTGACCATCGAACGGGACGCGCTGGTACCGCTGTTGAGGGCGCGGCCCGACGAGGACTTCGAGCGGTACACGGCCTGCCCCGGTTGGACCGTACGGCATGTGCTCGCGCACTGCGCGGCCGTACTGACCCGGGTCGTCGAACAACGCTTCGAAAAAGGGGTGTTCAGCCCCGAGTCCAACGAACGCGACATCGCCGAGCGGGCCTCCCTCACGCACCAGGAGGTCGTCGACGAACTGGAGCGCGGGATGAGCGAGGCGGGACGGGTGATCGCCGCGTCCGACGGGCGGCTTGACCCGATCGGGCTCGGGGAGTGGGTGCACGCCGGGGATGTGCGGGAGGCGTTCGGGGTGGACGGGGCGTACGGCGGGGCCGGGCAGGGGGAGGCGCTGGCGCTGCTCGGGGCGGTCAGCCGGCGGCGCGGGCATGTCGCGTTGCACGCGGATCTCGACGAGTGGGACGAGCCGGTGCGGTTCGGCGCCGCCGACGGGGGGTCGCCTCCGGCGCGGTTCCTCGGGAGCGCCGGGGTGCTCCTGCGGCTCTACGCCGGGCGGCCGGTGATCGGGGCGAGGTATGAACTGGCGGGCGCGAGGGAGACGGACCTCAACCTCTTCGGGTAGCGGTACGCCGGACTGGCCTTGAGGCGCGGGGCGGGGCCGGCGCCCCGGGGTGCGGGGTGCGTCGTGGCCGAGCGCGCAGTTCCCCGCGCCCCTTACGGGGCTTGTCTGAGCGCCCGCTCCCGGCCTCCGGCCCGGGGGCCCTGGGGTCTGGCCTCAGCGCCAACTCCCAGCCCCTCCGGCGCTGGCGCCGGGCTCCTGATGGGGCGGGCCCCAGCGCCAATTCCCAGCCCCTCCGGCGCTTGAGGAGCGGGGGCTGGGGCGGAGTCCCAGAGTGCCGGGTGCGTTGTGGCTGAGCGCGCAGTTCCCCGCGCCCCTGGCGGGGCTGCCGGCTCGCGGCCTCCGGCCCTGGGGGCTTGGGGGCTGGTCTCAGCGTGAGACTTCAGGGGGCCGGAGTGGGGCTAAGGGTGTTTGGGGGCTACGCCGGCTTTGGTGAGGAGCTCGGGGTCGGTCGTGCCGAGGGTGACGGAGAGCGCCGCCCCCACGAAGACACGTACCGCCCGCACCACGTCACCGACACGAGGCCCCCGGCGGGAGCCGCCCGCCGCAGTGGCACCGGCAGGAACCGAGGTGAAGGTCGTCGCAGTCATGCCTCCAGGATGCGATTCGGGCATTCCCCGCACATCACCCCCAGGGACCAACCCCGCTACGACCTCCGGCGGAGCCGCCCCCACCCGCCCCCTAGGGATCAAGGGGACATAAACGCGTTGGCGCCGCCCGCCGGCACCCGCGTACACTTCCCGCCTCCCCCCGCCTCCCTTCGCCCCCGAAGCCGGAGCGCCGCCGACCGGTCGGAACCGGCCGGCCCTCTCGTACGCGTACCCGGAGCCGGAGGCACCCCCCGTGAGCACGTCAGCGTCGCCCCTCGATCACGAGCGCGCCCATCTGTCCGCGTCGCGCGCCGCCCTGCGCGCCATGCGCGAGGACGCCCAGGCGCTCGACATCCGCGACGTCACCGCGAACTGGGTCAACGCCGAAGTGCTCCAGCGCCAGATCGACGACCGGATCAAGGCGCTGGCCGACCTCAGCCACACCCCCCTCTTCTTCGGCCGCCTCGACTACCTGCACGCCCCGGGCGCCGACCGGGCGGAGGGCGCGGAGGGCGAGCGGTTCTACATCGGGCGCCGGCACGTGCACGACGCGGACGGCGACCCGATGGTGATCGACTGGCGCGCGCCGGTCTCGCAGCCGTTCTACCGCGCGTCGAAGAAGGACCCGATGGACATCGGGCTGCGCCGCCGATTCGGTTACACCGGCGGGGAGTTGACCGCGTACGAGGACGAGCGTCTGTCCGACCCGGCGGAGACGTCCCGTACGAGCAAGCTGCTCCAGCAGGAGATCGAACGCCCCCGCGTCGGCCCCATGCGCGACATCGTGGCGACGATCCAGCCCGAGCAGGACGAGATCGTGCGCGCGGGCCTCGCCGGGTCGGTGTGCGTGCAGGGCGGGCCCGGCACCGGGAAGACGGCCGTGGGCCTGCACCGGGTGGCGTATCTGCTGTACGCGCACCGCGAGCGCCTCGCCCGTACGGGCACGCTGGTCATCGGGCCGAACGCTTCGTTCCTCCACTACATCGAGCAAGTCCTGCCCGCGCTCGGCGAGTTGGAGGTGCGGCAGGCGACCGTGGAGGACCTGGTGGCCCGCGTCGAGGTGCGGGGCGCCGACGAGCCGCGCACCGCGCTCGTCAAGGGCGACGCCCGGATGGCCGAGGTGGTGCGCCGCGCGCTGTGGTCACACGTCGGTACGCCGACGGAGGGCCTGGTGGTCGTGCGCGGGTCGCGGCGCTGGCGCGTACCGGCGTACGAGATCGAGGACATGGTCCGCGAGTTGACGGAACGTGACATGCGGTACGGGGCCGCCCGCGAGGCCCTCCCTCAGCGCGTCGCGCACGCCGTGCTGGTGCTCATGGAGCGGGCCGGTGAGGCGCCGGACGACCGGGTGCAGGACGCGGTGGCACGCAACAGCGCGGTGAAGGCGCTGGTCAAGTCCCTCTGGCCGGCGGTCGATCCGGCGAAGCTCGTGCTGCGGCTGCTGTCGGACGCGGACTTCCTCGCGGAGCACGCGGAGGGGCTGCTCGACGCCGAGGAGCAGAAGGCGCTGCTGTGGGCGAAGCCGCCGCGCAGTGTGAAGTCGGCGCGGTGGTCGGCGGCGGACGCGGTGCTCATCGACGAGGCCGCGGACCTCATCGAGCGTACGCACTCGCTCGGGCACGTGGTGCTGGACGAGGCGCAGGATCTGTCGCCGATGCAGTACCGGGCGGTGGGGCGGCGGGCGACGACCGGTTCGGTGACGGTGCTCGGGGATCTGGCGCAGGGTACGACGCCCTGGGCGACGGCGAGTTGGGGCGAGGCGCTGGCGCATCTGGGGAAGCCGGAGGCGGTGGTGGAGGAGCTGACGGCCGGTTTCCGTGTGCCGTCGGACGTCATCGCGTACGCCTCCCGGCTGCTGCCGCACATCGCGCCCGGGCTCACGCCGGTGGCGTCGGTGCGGGAGAACCCGGGGGCGTTCTCGGTGCGGGAGGTCGCCGGGGTCGAGGACGTCGTCGGGGCGTGCCGGGAGGCGCTGGAGCGGGAGGGGTCCGTGGGACTGATCGCGGCGGACGCGCGGTGCGGGGAGCTGGGCGCGGCGCTCACCGAGGCGGGGCTCGGGTATCTGGCGCCGGGTGAGGAGACGTCGGCGCGGGTGCGGCTCACGCTGGTGCCGGCGTCGCTGGCGAAGGGGCTGGAGTACGACTACGTGGTGCTTGACGAGCCTGCGGGGGTTGTGGGGGCGGAGCCGGATGAGCGGACGGGGCTTCGGCGGCTGTACGTGGCCCTGACCCGAGCGGTCTCAGGCCTCACGGTGACCCACACGACCCCCCTCCCTCCCCAACTGACCCAGTAAGGGGACTCCGCTCCTCAATCGCCGGAGGGGCTTGATTGACCGGCGCTGAGACCAGCCCCGTAAGGGGCGCGGGGAACTGCGCGACCAGCCACGACGCACCCGGCACTCTGGGGCTCCGCCCCAGCCCCCGCTCCTCAATCGCCGGAGGGGCTGGAAGTTGGCGCTGAGGCCAGCCCCGTCAGGGGCGCGGGGAACTGCGCGCCCAGCCCCAACGCACCCGGCACTCTGGGGCTCCGCCCAGCCCCCGCTCCTCAAGCGCCGGAGGGGCTGGGTGTGGGCGCTGAGGCCAGCTCCCTCAGGGGCGCGGGGAACCGCGAAACCCCGTTCACTGATCGCCGGCACCCAGGGGACCGTCCAGCGCTTTGCGCCACCCGCGAACCGCCTCCGCGGAGACCGCCCCCGCCCACCCCCGGGGCCGGCTCGCCCCGCCGATGTGGAACGCCGTGATCCCGGCGCGCCGCAACCCGGCGACATGGTCGAGCCGCAACCCCCCGCCGACCAGGATCTGCTGCCCGTAACCAGGCTCCCCGTCCGCCGCCCGCGCGGCCTCCGCGAGCAGTACCTCGTACCCCTCGTCGACGCCCCCGGCCGCACCGGCGGTGAGGTACGTGTCGAGGCCGGGCAGGTCCGCGAGCTGCTTGCGCAGGGCGTCACGGTCCGCGGCCCGGTCGATCGCGCGGTGGAACGTCCACCGGCACCCGTCCAGTTCGGCCACGATCCGCTCGACGGCGACGAGGTCCGGCCCGCCGTGCGCGTCGAGGAACCCGAGCACGAACTCCCGCGCGCCCGCCTCCCGCAGCTCCCGCGCGGCCCGCGCGAGCCCCGCGACCTGTTCCCGGTCCCCGGCGGCGAAGCCGTCCGCGGCGCGCAGCATCACCCGTAGCGGGATGTCGACGGCGGCGCTGACCTCCGTGAACGTCCGTACCGACGGGGTGAGCCCGTCCGCCGCCATGTCGGTGACCAGTTCGAGCCGGTCCGCGCCCCCGGCCTGGGCGGCGGTCGCGTCCTCGGCGTCGAGGGCGATCACCTCCAGGACTGCACGCTTGGTCATGTGGCCTCAGGCTCCCGTCGCGTCGACCCGCCGGGGCGGCCGGAAGGGCAGCCCAGACCCCGGCGTATAGGTCTAGTCCAATGTCCCGCCCAGCCTACGCCGCGTGCACGGTGAACGCAGCCGTCCTGACCTCGCCGCCGTGCTTGAAGTCGAGGAAGAGACGGTACGTGCCGCTGCTCGGCGCGGTCGCGGTGAACGCGATCTCCGGGCCCGGCCGCCCCTCGTGCGGGTGAACGTGAAGGTACGCCAGGTCCCCCGAACGCAGGGCGACGAGGTGCCCGTACGCGCCGAGGTAGGGCTCCAGATCGGTGACGGGCCGCCCGTCCTTGCGCACGCTCAGCGTCAGCCGGCCCGCCTCGCCCGGCTTCAGCGCGCCGGTCAGCCGCACCTCGTAGCCGCCCTCGACGCGCGCGGTCGCCGTGTGCGCGGGCAGCGGCTCCGGCGCGTACGGCCCCGCGACGGCGAGGTCCGCGCCGAGCGTCAGGCCCTCCTTCTCGGCGGCCGGCGTGAAGTCCGCGAAGACCCGGTACGGGCCCGCCTTCGGCAGCTCCAGCGGCGTCGACCACGTACCGTCCGCCGCCCTGACCGGGTGCAGATGGCGGTACGCGGTCAGGTCCCGGGAGGCGACGATCAGATGGAGCTGCTTGCCGTGCTCGGTGCGGTACGCGGTCACGGGCTTGCCGGTGGCGTCCGAACGGACGGTGAAACGCAGCTCACCGGAGCGGCCGGGGAGGCGGTCGCGCGCGAGGTCGAGCGTGTAGCCGCGCTCGGAGACCTGGAGCCCGCCCGGGACCGGTGCGCCCTCGCCCGCCCCTTCCCCGGCCATCGCGTCGTGCCCGCCGTGGCCGCCGTGCCCGCCGTGCCCGGCCGTCTGGCGCTCCTGCGGGCCGACCGGTCCGACCCCGCTCCCCACCCCGTACGCGGTTCCGAACGTGGCGGCGACGGCGGCGGCGAACGCGGTGATCTTCAGTCCCGTACGCATGGCGTGCTCCTTGGGTCTCGGCTGGTCGCGGGGTCCGCGCGGGGTGGCGTCCGGCGGTGGGCTTCCGCGAGGGCGGTGTGTTCCCGATAGGTGCGACCATACCCCCCTGGGGTATTAAGTCAAGGCGGGGGACTCCCTTGCGTCTGATACCCCCCAGGGGTATAAAGGGGGGTGTTGGAAGGTACCCGCCCCGGGTACCCGTACGATCGGTGGTAGGCCGGTACGTACGTCACGCTCGTCCCAGGAGGCACACATGTCGGCGCACACCGTCGCACCGCCCGACCAGGTGGAACTCGCCATCGGCGGCATGACCTGCGCGTCGTGCGCCGCCCGTATCGAGAAGAAGCTGAACCGGATGGACGGCGTCGAGGCGACCGTCAACTACGCCACCGAGAAGGCCAAGGTCAGCTTCGCGGACGGGGTCGAGGTCGCGGACCTCATCGCCACCGTCGAGGCCACCGGATACACCGCGCACGAGCCCGCCCCGCCGGCCGCCGCGCCCGCCGAGGGCGAGACCCCGGCCGACGACGGCGCCGAGGAGCTGCGCCCGCTGCGCCAGCGCCTGATCACCGCCGTCACACTCGCCGTCCCGGTGATCGCCATGGCGATGATCCCGGCGCTTCAGTTCACGTACTGGCAGTGGCTGTCGCTGACGCTGGCCGCGCCCGTCGTCACGTACGCGGCCTGGCCCTTCCACAAGGCGGCGTTCACCAACGCGCGGCACGGCGCCGCGACCATGGACACGCTGATCTCGGTCGGCACCTCGGCCGCGTTCCTGTGGTCGCTGTGGGCGCTGTTCTTCGGCACCGCGGGCGAGCCCGGCATGACGCACCCCTTCGAGCTGACCATCGCCCGCAGCGACGGCGCCGGGAACATCTACCTGGAGGCCGCGGCCGGCGTCACCGCGTTCATCCTCGCCGGGCGGTACTTCGAGGCCCGCTCCAAGCGGAAGGCCGGCGCCGCGCTCAAGGCCCTGCTCGAACTCGGCGCCAAGGACGTCACCGTGCTGCGGGACGGCGGGCGCGAGGAGCGCGTCCCGGTCGGCGACCTGAAGACCGGCGACCGCTTCCTGGTCCGCCCCGGCGAGAAGATCGCCACCGACGGCACGGTCGTCGAGGGGTCCTCCGCGGTCGACGCGTCCATGCTCACCGGCGAGTCCGTGCCCGTCGAGGTCACCGCCGGCGACCCCGTCACCGGCGCCACGCTCAACGCGGGCGGCCGGCTCGTCGTCGAGGCCACCCGCGTCGGCGCCGACACCCAGCTCGCCCGCATGGCCCGGCTCGTCGAGGACGCGCAGAACGGCAAGGCCGCGGCCCAGCGCCTCGCCGACAAGATCTCCGCCGTCTTCGTCCCCGTCGTCATCGCGCTCGCCGTCGCCACGCTCGGCTTCTGGCTGGGCAACGGCGCGGGCTGGACCGCCGCGTTCACCGCCGCCGTCGCCGTACTGATCATCGCCTGCCCCTGCGCCCTCGGGCTCGCCACGCCGACCGCGCTCATGGTCGGCACCGGGCGCGGCGCGCAGCTCGGCATCCTCATCAAGGGCCCCGAGGTCCTGGAGACGACCCGCAAGGTCGACACGATCGTCCTCGACAAGACCGGCACCGTCACCACCGGCAAGATGACGCTGCTCGCCACGCACACCGCCGAGGGTGTCACCGAGGACGAGGCGCTGCGGCTCGCCGGTGCCCTGGAGCACGCCTCCGAGCACCCCATCGCGCAGGCCGTCGCCGCCGGTGCCGCCGAGCGCGTCGGGGCGTTGCCCGCGCCCGAGGACTTCGCCAACATCGCCGGGCTCGGCGTGCAGGGCGTCGTCGAGGGGCACGCCGTCCTCGTCGGACGCGAGCAGCTCCTCGCCCAGTGGGAGATCCGCCTGCCCGTCGAACTCGCCCGCGCCAAGGCCGACGCCGAAGCCGCCGGACGGACCGCCATCGCCGTCGCCTGGGACGGCGCGGCCCGCGCCGTCCTCGAAGTCGCCGACGCGGTCAAGGACACCAGCGCGGAGGCCGTACGGCGGCTGCGGGGGCTCGGTCTGCGGCCCGTCCTGCTCACCGGGGACAACGAGGCCGTCGCCCGCGCCGTCGCCGCGGAGGTCGGCATCGACGCCGATGACGTCATCGCGGAGGTCCTGCCCGAGGACAAGGTCGCCGTCGTCAAGCGGCTCCAGGGGGAGGGGCGGTCCGTGGCGATGGTCGGGGACGGCGTCAACGACGCGGCGGCGCTCGCGCAGGCGGATCTCGGGCTCGCGATGGGGACGGGGACCGACGCGGCCATCGAGGCGGGGGATCTGACGCTCGTACGCGGGGATCTGGGGGCGGCCGTCGATGCGATTCGGCTGGCTCGGCGGACCCTGGGCACGATTCGGTCCAACCTGTTCTGGGCGTTCGCTTACAACGTGGCGGCGTTGCCGTTGGCCGCGGCGGGGCTTTTGAACCCGATGATCGCCGGGGCGGCCATGGCGTTCTCGTCGGTCTTCGTGGTGGCCAACAGCCTCCGTCTCCGGGGCTTCACCCCCCGCCCCTGACGCTTCCCTCCGGGGGTTTCCAGCGGGCCCCCCTTCCCGTCGCCCTCCACCTGCGCCCCGGTGGGGGGCGCCCGCGGGCTGCCCCCTGGCGTAGTCGTTCACCTTTCGCCCGGTGGGTGGCTGATCGCGCAGTTCCCCGCGCCCCTTCGGGGCACGACCGTGCGTGGTCGTCCTCCGGCCGGTGGGGCTTCTCGCGCAGTTCCCCGCGCCCCTGAAGCATGCACTGCGTGCAGCTTCCCCTGAGGAAGCGGGGCTCCGCCCCAGCTCCCTCCGATGGAGGTGGCGACGCAGTCGCCCCTCCCGCTCCCTCCGGGGGGAGGGTGCGACGCAGTCGCCCCTCCAGGGGCGCGGGGAACTGCGCGCTCAGCCACGACGAAAGTCGAGGATCCCCACCGGCAGAGCCACCCACCCACCTGAGGGGCGCGGGGAACTGCGCACTCAGCCACGACGAGAGTCGAGGAAACCCACCGGCCGGAGCCACCCACTCACCCAGCGCGCCGGGAACTGCGCGGGTCGCCGCGATGGGCGTCGCCTTCAACCCTGGGCCAGGTGGGGGCCTCCCCGCGATAGGGTGACCCCGTGTGATCACCCACCCACCCCGCGTAAGCGCCCCGTACCTTCTCCTGGCCGCCTCCGCCCTAGGAACCGTCACGCTGGCCGCAGCCACCCACGCCCAGATGGCGGACATCCTCGTCTACAGAGCGGAAGGCGCAGCCGCCCTCGCCCGCTCGGGCCTGTACGACTTCACCGTCACCCGGTGGAACCTCCCCGCGACCTACCCCCCGTTCGCCGCGCTCCTGTTCACGCCGACGGCACTCCTCCCCCTGCCCGCCCTGAAGGCCGCCTTCCTGCTGGCGAACATCGCCCTGACCGGCGTCCTGGTCCACCTCTCCGGCCGACTGGCCGGAACGCCCCCCAGCAGGGCCGCCCTGTGCACGATCACGGCCGCCGCGCTCTGGCTTGAGCCGGTGTTCCAGACCGTGCTGTTCGGCCAGATCAACCTCGCGCTCGCCTGTCTGATCCTGTGGGACCTGACCCGCCCGGAGGGCGCCCGCGCCAAGGGCGTCGCCGTCGGGATCGCGGCCGGGATCAAGCTCACCCCGGCCGTGTTCATCGTCCACCTGTTCCTGACGGGCCGGCGCAGGGAAGCCGCGTACGCGACCGCCGCCCTCACCGGCACGGTGGCGCTCGGCGCGCTGGTGCTGCCGGCGGCGAGCGCCGAGTTCTGGACGCGGCGGCTGTGGGAGACGGGCCGCGTCGGCAAGGCGTGGATCGTCGACAACCAGTCACTTCAGGGGCTGATCGCCCGCGCCCTGCACACCGCCGACCCGGGCCCGCTGTGGGCGGTCCCGGCCGCGCTGACGGCGGTCGCCGGGCTGTACGCGGCCCGCAATGCCCGTACCCCCGCGCACGGCCTGGTCCTGACGGCGCTGACCGCGCTGCTCGTCTCGCCGATCAGCTGGTCCCACCACTGGGTGTGGTGCGTACCGCTGCTCGCCCTGCTGTGGGCGCGCGGGCATCGCCGTACGGTGTACGCGCTCGCGCTGGTCTTCACCGCCCGCACGATGTGGCTGCTGCCCCACCAGGGCGACCTGGACCTGCGGCTGCCCTGGTGGCAGCAGCCGCTGGCCGCGCCCTACCCCCTGCTCGGGCTCGCGCTGATCGCCGCGTGGGGTCAGCTCTCGGCGAGGAGGTCGTCGGCGTCGACGATGCGGTACGCGTAACCCTGCTCGGCGAGGAAGCGCTGGCGGTGGGCCGCGAAGTCCTGGTCGATGGTGTCGCGGGCGACGACCGAGTAGAAGCGGGCCTCGTGCCCGTCGGCCTTCGGGCGCAGCACCCGGCCGAGGCGCTGCGCCTCCTCCTGCCGGGAGCCGAACGTGCCGGACACCTGGATGGCGACCGTCGCCTCGGGCAGGTCGATGGAGAAGTTGGCGACCTTGGAGACGACGAGCACGCTGATCTCGCCCTGCCGGAACGCCTCGAACAGCTTCTCCCGTACCGCGTTCGTCGTCTCGCCCTTGATGACGGGCGCGTCGAGGTGCGCGCCGAGTTCGTCGAGCTGGTCGATGTACTGGCCGATGACGAGGGTCTGCTCGCCCGCGTGCTTGCGCACCAGCGCCTCGGTGACCTTGCGCTTGGTCGCGGTCGTCGCGCAGAAGCGGTACTTCTCCTCGGCCTCGGCGGTGGCGTAGGCGAGCCGCTCGGAGTCGGTGAGGTTGACGCGGACCTCGACGCAGTCGGCGGGCGCGATGTAGCCCTGCGCCTCGATCTCCTTCCACGGCGCGTCGAACCGCTTCGGGCCGATCAGCGAGAACACGTCCGACTCGCGGCCGTCCTCGCGCACCAGCGTCGCCGTCAGACCGAGGCGGCGCCGGGCCTGGAGGTCGGCGGTGAACTTGAAGACGGGCGCGGGCAGCAGATGCACCTCGTCGTAGACCACGAGCCCCCAGTCGCGGGAGTCGAACAGCTCCAGGTGCGGGTAGACGCCCTTCCGCTTGGTCGTGAGGACCTGGTACGTGGCGATGGTGACGGGACGGATCTCCTTCTTCGTCCCGCTGTACTCGCCGATCTCGTCCTCGGTCAGCGAGGTCCGCTTGACCAGCTCGTGCTTCCACTGGCGGGCCGAGACGGTGTTCGTGACGAGGATCAGCGTCGTCGCCTTGGCCTGCGCCATCGCGCCCGCGCCGACCAGCGTCTTGCCCGCGCCGCAGGGCAGCACGACGACGCCGGAGCCGCCGTGCCAGAACCCCTCCACGGCCTGCTTCTGGTACGGGCGCAGCGACCAGCCGTCCTCGGCCAGCTCGATGGGGTGCGCCTCGCCGTCGACGTACCCGGCGAGGTCCTCGGCGGGCCAGCCGAGCCTCAGGAGGGTCTGCTTGATCTGGCCGCGCTCGGAGGGGTGCACGGCGACGCTGTCGGCGTCGATGCGGGCGCCGACCAGCGGCTGGACCCGCTTCGAACGCAGGATCTCCTCAAGCACCGGGCGGTCGGTGGTGGTGAGGACGAGGCCGTGCGCGGGGTGCTTGGACAGGGTGAGGCGGCCGTAGCGGTCCATCGTCTCGGCGATGTCGACGAGCAGCGCGTGCGGCACGGGGTAGCGGCTGAACTCGACGAGTGCGTCCACGACCTGCTCGGCGTCGTGCCCGGCCGCACGCGCGTTCCACAGGCCGAGCGGGGTGAGGCGGTAGGTGTGGATGTGCTCGGGGGCCCGCTCCAGCTCGGCGAAGGGCGCGATGGCCCGGCGGCAGTCGTCGGCCCGCTCGTGATCGACTTCGAGGAGCAGGGTCTTGTCGGACTGGACGATGAGAGGACCGTTCACGCGGCGGCACCCTTTCTGCATGGCATGGCCCGGTGAGGCCAAACGTCCAGTGTGCCGCATGAGCCCGCCCCGGCGCCGTGACGCGGGTCGCGTCCGGGCGCCGCTCAGGGCGTGCCGTCGGCCTCCTGGTCCAGTTCCGCCACGCCGGTCACCCGGTGCAGGGGATACGTACGGACCTCGTCGGCCGTGTGGTCGTACGCAGTGACGAAGCCGCCCTCCACCCGGATCGGGGCGATGACGCGCTGGCTGGCCGCGCCCTCCGCGTTGACGTAGCCGATCCACACGGCCTCGCCCGTCAGCACCGCCGCCTGCATCGTGGCGAGGGTGTCGGCGGCGGACGTGCGGGGCAGCTCGCCGTCGCCGGGGCGGGCCGGGGCGACCGGCTTGCGCGGCGCGGTCGCCGCCAGATCACCGGCCCGCATCGCGCGGATCGCCGCCCGCAGCAGCCCGTCCTCCGGCAGCGCGGGCCCGTCCGGCACCGGCTCGGGCGCCGTGCGCGGCGGGGTGCGGTGGGCGTGGGCGCGCGTGATCAGCACATCGCCCTCCGGCGTCTCCGCGGCCGGCGCGAACCCCATCGCCCGCAGCCCTTCGAGGAGCGTGCCCGGATCGGCCTGCGCCGCCAGTACGGTCGGCGCCAGCCTGCGCAGCCGCAGCGGCTGCGCCCGCTTGTCCGCGAGGATCTCGCCGAGCACCGCGTCGTCGTCGCAGCGCACGTACGCGCTCGCCGCGCCGATCCGCAGCCGCCCGTGCCGCCGCGCCACATCGTCGATCAGATACGAGAGCGGCTGCGGCACCGGCGTACGGGAATGCTTCGTCAGCCAGTCATGCAGGTCGGACGCGGTCCGGCCGGCGTCGAGCGCGCGCCGCACCGAGCCCGGAGTGAACCGGTACACCGTCGCCCCGCCCTTCGACTCCACGTCCGCGAGCACCGCCAGCGCCTCCGCCAGCGGGCGCTCCAGCGGGCCCGGCGCGACCGCCGTCAGATCCGCCTGGAGCAGGACGTGGTCCAGCGGCTCCGGCAGCAGCGGCGCGAGCTGCGCGCCCGCGCGGGCCGCCGTCACCGCCGCCTCCGCCGGGGACAGCGCCCCGGCGCCCTCCGCGACCCCGGCCAGCGTCCGGCCGTGCTCCGCCAGCGCGCCGCGCCCGGTCACCCCGATCAGCTCCGCCTCCGCGAGCGTCCAGCGGGCCAGCCGCGTGCGCAGGTCGAGGGAGGCCGTCGACGGGCGCTCCCACGTCAGGCGCTCCACCACCGAGTCCGGCTCGGGCGCCGCGCCGGCCGGGAGATCGGCGAGCAGCGCGAGGACCCGGTGGCGGATCTCGGGCGCCGCCGACCGGTCCAGATGCGGGCCGAGCGCCGACAGGGTGCGGTCCCGGCTGTCCCGGCCGCCGACCAGGCCCGACGTGCGGGTCGCCGTCAGCCACGCCGCCGCGAGCCGCGTCCACCGCTCGGCGGGCGGGCGCCGCAGCCACTCGTCGTACGCCGGGGTCGCCGCGTACCGCTCGTCGGCCTCGCCGTCGGACGCCAGCAGGCCCGCCGCGTAGGCCAGTTCGACCCAGAACGCGGCCGTCCGCTCCGTCGTGTCCAGCGCCGCCGCCGTCCGTTTCAGGTCCCGTACGCTCAGGCCGCCGGCCCGCAACACCGCCGGACCGCCCTCGTCCCAGTCCTTCAGCAGCTCCTCGACCGTCGTCAGCGCCGTGTACGCCTGCGCCGCGGCCGCCGCGTCCACCACCTGCGGGCGGTGCGTGCCCTTGACCGCGACCTCCGGCGGCACCGGCTCCAGCACGCGGTGCGCCCGTCCGCCGCGCAGATGCAGCGCCGCCTCCCGGGGCAGCACCACGGTGCCCGGCGTCGTCGGCACGAGCAGCGCCCGGTCGAGCAGCCAGCGCAGATGGGCGGCCGGGCGGGCGGTGACCTGGCCGTAAGGCGGGCCCCACACCAGGCGGTTGAGCACCTCCACCGACTCCGCGGGCGCCTCGTCCAGCAGCGCCGACATCCGCTCCGGCGACGTGAACAGCTCCGTCAGCGCCGCCACCGCCGACACCGGGTCGTGCGTCGAGGGCAGCCCGGCCGCGGCCACGATCTCCTGGAGGCGGGTCGGTGACATCCCCGAAGTGGCCTCCGCGACCGTCGGGCCGAGGCCCGTGGGGGAGGGGTGCTGCGGCGCCGGCGCGAGCAGCTCCCGCGCCGTCCGTACGAGCCTGAGCTGGTCGTCACCGCCCCAGGCCAGCGCCTGTTCGCGCAGCGTGGCGACGGCGTCGGGCAGGGCGCGGGCGGCTTCGTCGCCGGGCAGCAGCGCGCTCAGGCCCTCGTACGTGGTCGGCTCCGGCGCCACCGCGAGGGCCTGCGCCACCTGGGCCGTGAAACGGTCGAGGCGGTCCAGGGCGCGGACCACGGAGGCGCGGGTCGCGGCCCGGGTCGCCAACTGGGTCATGTCGCCGGGGAGCGGGCCCAGCAGGTCGGGGCGGGCGCGCAGGAGGCGGGACAGGGAGGCGTCGGATCGCCGCCGCAGGGCTTCCGCGAGGGAGCGGGGGGAGGGCTGCTGGTCGTCGGCGCTCATCTCCCCCACGTTAGCGCTCCGCTCCCCGCACCCAGCCTCCCAGCACCCCGCGCCTCCATCGGACCTGCCCCCGAGCCCTGTTCGTCACCTGCGGGTGGGTGGTGGCTGGCCGCGCAGTTCCCCGCGCCCCTGAGGGGGTGCCCCCTGGCGTTGCCTGTTTGCCTGCGGCTGGGTGGGGCTTCTCGCGCAGTTCCCCGCGCCCCTGAAGCATGCACTTCGTGCAGCTTCCCCTTTGGGAAGCGGGGCTTCGCCCCTGCTCCCCAGGGGGGAGGGTGCGACGCAGTCGCCCCTCCAGGGGCGCGGGGAACTGCGCGAGCAACCACGACGAATGTCGAGGAATCCCACCGGCCGGAGCCACCCACCCACCTCAGGGGCGCGGGGAACTGCGCGATCAGCCACGACGAATGTCGAGGATCTCCACCGGCCGGAGCCACCCACCCACCTCAGGGGCGCGGGGAACTGCGCGAGCGGCCACGACGAGAGTCGAGGAAACCCACCGGCCGGAGCCACCCAAACCCCCCGGATCGGGGTAACGTCACGTTGTCAACTGCACCACCCCGGAGGGGACTTCGTGGGGATCGAGAGCGACCAGCTGGTCTTCGACTACCTGAGCCGGATCGGCGACCTGGCCCAGCAGCGCCAGATGCCATCCGCCACCCGCATGCGCCTGGTCACAGAACTCCGCGGCGAGATCGACCGCCGCAGAGCCAAGGTCACCGTCGACAGCCCCGCCGCGATCCGCCGCCTGCTGGACAGCCTCGGCACGCCCGACGCCATCGTGCGGGACGCCCAGGACGGCGGCGGTACGAAGACACGGGGTGACGACCCGGCCGCCCCGTTGACCCGCCCCGTCCCCGAACAGCGCCCCGGCAGCGCCCTGGACGCCCTGCGCCGCAAGGTTCCGCGCCCCCGCCGCACCCCCCGCCCGGAGGGGGAGCGGGCGCCCCGCGACCAGGACGTCCCCTCGCCCCCGCATCTCGCGGGCCCCGACGAACTCGGTTCGGGCATGGCGGACATCGACTGGTGGCGCGTCGACGGCACCGGCGCCCAGTCGCTGACCGAGATCGACAGCGTTCCCGGGTTCGTCGGCGGCGTCGAGATCCCGGACATCCTCAAGCCCCCGCCCAAGGACGGCCCCGACCTGCGCAAACGGCCCCAGAAGCCGGCCGTGGACGAGGACGCCGAGGAGGAAGAGGAAGAAGACGAGGACGCCGGTGTCGAGGAAGCCGGCGCCCGTTCCCGGCGGCTGGCCGGCATGCGCCGCCTCCCGCGCCTGACCCCCACCGCCGGCTGGACCAACCCGCTGCTGCTGCTCGCCGCCGCGTCCCTCGTCGCGGGCGCCGTCCTCGGCAACATCCCGGCGCTCGTGGCCGGCTGGGGCGTCGCCTATCTGTCCCGGCGTCTGACGGAGAGCCAGCGCAAGTGGGCGGTGCTCGGACTGCCCGGCCTGAGCGTGGCGGGCGGTGCCGTCTGGCTGTGGGGCCGTACTCAGGGCCGTTGGGGCGAGCCGATCGCTGACGGCGCCATGACCGGCGCGCTCGCCGACACCTGGCCGTGGGTGCTGCGCGGCGCGGCCGTCGCCTCGGCGCTGTATCTGGTCTGGCGCTCCCAGCGCCCCCGCGTCTGACGTGCGAGGTGCCGCAGGTCAAGTCAGGTCGGAGCGGAGTTCGTCGAGGATCTGGGCGGCGGCGGTGTAGCCGATGCCCTGGAGCCAGAGCTGGTCGTCGACCTGGAACACCTTGCCGTCCCGTACGGCCTTCAGGTGCCGCCACAGCCCGCTCGTCGTCGCCTCGGTGACCTTCGCGCGCGACGGATTGCCGTACGTGGACGTGAAGATGACGTCGGCGTCGGCCTGGTCGATCCGCTCGGGGCTGATGTCGTAGGAGAAGCCGTCCTTCGCCTTGTCGACGATCGCGGGCCGCCCGAGGCCGACGTCGGCGAGGACCGTGCCGATGTAGTTCTTGCGGCCGTAGATCCGGATGTCGGCGCCCTCGACGAAGCGGACGACGTTCACCTTCGTGCGCCCGGCGCGTGCCGCCCCGCCGAGCGCCTTCGTCACGGCCGCCGCATGACGCTCGTACCGCTTGATGACGGCGTGGGCCTCGCGGGTCCTGCCGAGCGCGTCGGCATGGACGAGGAAGTTCCGCTTCCAGGGGTAGCCGGTGGTCTCGGTGAGGACGGTCGGGGCGATGGCGCTGAGCTGCCGGTAGCGCTGCCCGTCACGGACCTCGCTGCTGAGGATGAGGTCGGGCTTGAGCCCGGCGATCTTCTCCAGGTCCGGGCTGCCGATGTCCCCGACCTCGGTGATCCCGCCGGTGCGGGACTTCGGCAGGTACGAGGGGAACGCGGAGCCGCCGCCCGCGCGCGTCGCGCCGACCGGTACGACGCCGAGGGTGAGCGCGGAGTCCAGCTCGGCGGTGTCGAGGACGACGACCCGGCGCGGCCGGCTCTCGACCTTCACGTCACCCATGGCCGTGCGCACGGTGTGCGTACCGCCGCCGCCCGGGCTCGCCGCGCCCCCGCCGCCGCCCCCGGACGAGGCACTGCATCCCGCGAGCGCGAGAGAGAGCACCACCGCGCACACCCCGAGCCGTCCGCCGCCGCCCACGCCCGAACTCCCCTTCCCCGAAGGCCGTCGCACCCCGCAACGATCCCCGCCCCCGCCCGCCTCAAACCGCCCGCGCGCGCCTCACCCGGCGGCGGCCCACGGCGCTCCGGGCACCACCAGCGGCGAGCCCGTGACCGGGTCCGGCACGACCACGCACTCCAGGCCGAAGACCTCCCGTACCAGCTCGGCGGTGACCACCTCGGCGGGCGGGCCCTCCGCGACGATCCGGCCCGCCTTCATGGCGACGAGGTGGTCGGCGTAGCGGGCCGCCTGGTTCAGATCGTGCAGCACGACCGCGACCGTACGGCCCCGGTCGTGGTTCAACTGCCGTACGAGGTCCAGGACCTCGACCTGATGGGAGATGTCGAGGAACGTCGTCGGCTCGTCGAGCAGCAGGATCTCCGTCTCCTGCGCGAGCGCCATGGCGATCCACACCCGCTGGCGCTGGCCGCCCGACAGCTCGTCCACGTTCCGGTCGGCGAGCGCCGCGACGTCCGTACGCTCCATCGCCTCCGTCACCGCCTTCTCGTCGGCGTCGGACCACTGCTGCCACCAGTGCTGATGCGGCTGGCGGCCGCGCGAGACGAGGTCGGCGACCGTGATCGCCTCGGGCGCCGACGGCGACTGCGGCAACAGCCCGACCTGCTGCGCGATCTTCTTCGTGGGCAGCTCGGCGAGCGCCTTGCCGTCGAGCAGGACCTGCCCGCCCGCCGGCTTGAGCAGCCGGCCGAGGGCGCGCAGGGTGGTCGACTTGCCGCACGCGTTCGGGCCGACGATGACCGTGACCCGCCCGTCGGGCACGCTCAGGTCCAGGCTCTCGACCACCGTGCGGTCGTCGTAGGCGAGCGTGAGGGCGCGGGCCGTGAGCCGGCTCATGAGGTGCCTCCGGGGCGACGGGAGCGGATGATCAGCCAGATCAGGTACGGGGCTCCCACGGCCGCCGTCAGCACGCCGACCGGCAGCTCGGTGGGGGAGAACAGACGGCGCGCCAGCAGATCCCCGAGGACCACGATCACCGCGCCGAGCAGCGCCGAGCACAGCAGCGGGATCTGCGCGGTACGGGTCAGGCGGCGGGCGATCTGCGGCGCGAGCAGCGCCACGAAGTCCACGGGCCCGGCCGCGCCCGTCGCCAGGGAGGCGAGGACGACCCCGAGCGCCGCGAGACCGAGCCGGACCCGGCCGAGCCGCACGCCGAGCGCGACCGCCGTGTCGTCGTCGAGGCCGGCCGAGCGCTGCGCCCGCGCCGCCCACGCCACGCACGGGGTGAGCGCGAGCAGCGTCCACGCCAGCGGGGTCGCCTCGGCCCAGCCGCGCCCGTTGAGCGAGCCGGTCATCCAGATCTGCGCCTGCTGGGCGACCAGGTAGTCGCCCTTGGTCATGAACAGGGTGGTCACCGAGCGCAGGGCGATGGCGAACCCGATGCCGATCAGCACGAACCGGGTCGCGTGCAGCCCGCCCCGCCACGCGAAGGCGTAGACGAGGGCCGCCGCGAGGACACCGCCCGCGATCGACACGTACGGCAGCACGGCGTACGAGGTGAGGCCGAAGGTCATCGCGGCGACCGTGACCGCGCTCGCGCCCTGGCTGACACCGATGATGTCGGGGCTGGCCAGCGGGTTGCGGGCGACGGTCTGGATCAGGCCGCCCGCCACCCCGAACGCGGCCCCCACCAGCAGCCCCACCGCGAGGCGCGGCTCGCGCAGCGTGCCGACGACCAGTTCGTCGGGGGAGGGCTGCCCGGTGAGCACCTTGAAGACCTCGGCGGGCCCGACGAACGTCTCGCCGACGCACAGGTACGCGACACAGACCGCCGCGAGCAGCACTGCGAGGACCCCCGCGACCACGGCCGACCTGCGGTGCAGCAGGAACCGCGCCCGCCCTGCCCGCACCACCCGGTACCCGGCGGGCCGCACGCTTCCCATGGTCCGTACGGAGGTGCCGCTCATGCCGGGACCGCCTTCCTGCGGACGAGGGCCACGAGGAACGGGACGCCGATCAGGGCCGTCATCACCCCGGCCGGGACCTCGCTCGGCGGGAAGATCACCCGGCCGACCGTGTCGGAGACCAGCAGCATCACCGGCCCGGTCAGCGCCGCCATCGGCAGCAGCCAGCGGTGCTCGGAGCCGACGAGGGCGCGCGCGATGTGCGGCACGGCGAGCCCGATGAACGCGATGGGCCCGGCGGCGGCCACCCCGACCCCGGTCAGCACGGTCGCGCCGAGCCCGCCGACGATCCGTACCGCCGCGACCCGCTGCCCGAGGCCCCGGGCGACGTCCTCGCCGAGCGCCAGCGCGTCCAGGCCCCGCGCCACGCAGCACACCAGCACCGCTCCGGCCAGCAGGAACGGCCAGACCTGGGCGACGAGCGCCGCGTCCCGGCCCGACAGCGAGCCCACCTGCCAGAACCGGAACTCGTCCAGCGCCGACGCCTTCGTGGTGAGGACGGCGGTGGTGACGGAGACGAGCAGCGCGTTGATCGCGGCGCCGCCGAGCGCCAGCTTGACCGGCGTCGCGCCGCCCCGGCCCCGCGAGGCGATCGCGTACACGGCGACGGAGGCGATGCCCGCGCCCGCGAACGCGATCCACACGTACCCGGTGAGGGTGTGGACGCCGAGGTAGGCGATGGCGAGGACGACGCCGACGGAGGCGCCCTGGCTGATGCCGAGGATGCCGGGGTCGGCGATGGGGTTGCGGGTGATGCCCTGCAGGACCGTTCCGGCGAGGGCGAGGGCCGCGCCGACCATCACCCCGATCAGCGTGCGCGGCACCCGCAGTCCCCGTACGACCTCGGCGGCGTCGCTGTGGCCGCCGTGCACGAGCGCGTCGAACACGGCGGAGGGGGCCACCGCGCGGGCGCCGACCGCGAGGCTCAGCAGCACCGCGAGCGCCAGCGCCACGGCCGCCGCCACGATCATGACGGCGCGGCGTCCGACGGGCATGGCACGGCCTCTCGCTCGCAGGGTTGGTAAGGCTTGGCTAACCAAGGGAGTGGGGGCCTATCGTATGCCCGGGCACAATGGGCCCCATGGCTGCCCTCCCGGAACCCACAGGACCCACCGTCGGCTTCGACCTCGACATGACGCTCATCGACTCGCGGCCCGGCATTCACGCCACCTGGCGCGCGCTGTCCGAGCGGACCGGCACGTACGTCGACGCCGACCTCGCCGTCACCCGGCTCGGCCCGCCGCTCGTGGACGAGTTGGCCCAGTGGTTCCCCGCCGAGCAGGTCCCGGCCATGGCCGACCTCTACCGCGAGCTGTACCCCGCCTACGCCATCGACGCCACGCTGCCCATGCCGGGCGTGCGCGAGACCATGGACGCCGTCCACGCGGCGGGCGGGCGGACCCTCGTCGTCACCGCCAAGTACGAGCCCAACGCCAAGCTGCACCTCGCCCACCTCGGCATCGACGCGGACGCCGTCGTCGGCGACCTGTGGGCCGAGGGCAAGGCGCGGGCGCTGCGCGAGCACGGCGCGCGCGTCTACGTCGGCGACCACCTCGGTGACGTACGCGGTGCCCGCGCGGCCGGGGCGCTCTCCGTCGCCGTCCCCACCGGGCCCTGCCCGGCGGACGAACTGCGGGCGGCGGGCGCGGACGTGATCCTCGACGACCTCACCGCGTTCCCCGCGTGGCTGACCGGTTACCTCGCCGCCGAGCGCGCCTGACGGCGCTGCGCCGCGATGCCGCGCAGCACACCGGCGGCGGCCAGCAGGAAGCCGACGCCCATCAGCATGCACACCGCGTAGGACACCGGCGGGAACGGGTCGGTGCCGAGGAACAGCGGGGCCATCGTGGCGAGCGTGGCGAGCGCTCCGACCAGGAACACGATGCCTCCGGCCCGTACGAGGCCGTCGCCGGGGCCCGTCGCGGCCGACCGGGAATTGACTTGGGTTTTGTCGCGCACCCCGTCAGGGTAGTTCCCAGCGCGAAGGGACGATGCGGGGGCGGCTTGTCAGCGGCGCCCCGCCCCATAGTCTTGGTGCCGGCGGGTCGGACCTCGGCCCGCTGTACTGCTGTCCAGAGCGTTTTTCTTTCTAGTACGAGGACGAGGACTTCACGTGCCTACCGGCAAGGTCAAGTGGTTCAACAGCGAGAAGGGCTTCGGCTTCCTCTCCCGCGACGACGGCGGCGACGTCTTCGTGCACTCCTCCGTACTTCCCGCCGGCGTCGACGCGCTCAAGCCCGGGCAGCGGGTGGAGTTCGGGGTGGTCGCGGGGCAGCGGGGGGATCAGGCGCTGTCGGTGACGCTGCTCGATCCGACGCCGTCTGTTGCGGCGGCGCAGCGCAGGAAGCCGGATGAACTGGCGTCCATCGTGCAGGATCTCACCACTGTCCTTGAGAACATCACGCCGCAGTTGGAGCGGGGGCGGTATCCCGACAAGGCCGCCGGCAAGAAGATCGCGGGGCTCTTGCGGGCGGTCGCGGACCAGTTGGACGTCTGACTCTCCGTCGGGGGGCGAGCTTTTGAGCGGGCGGTCCACTCGTCGCCGGTTTCATCGCCTGCGGGCCGGTGGGGGCTGGTCGCGCAGTTCCCCGCGCCCCTGGAGGGGCGACTGCGTCGCCACCTCCCCCCTGGGGAAGCTGCACGAAGTGCATGCTTCAGGGGCGCGGGGAACTGCGCGAGAAGCCCCACCGGCCCGCAGACAATCGACAACCTAGGGGCGCGGGGAACTGCGCGACCAGCCCCCACCCACCCGCAGGTGACGACGTGCCAGTTCGCCCCGTTCGGGGGCCCGCGCCGGGGTTCAGGCCCGCTGGGAAGTCAGCCAGTCCGTGATCGTGGGCCCCACGATCCGCGCCGTGGGCGGGGCCAGTTGGACGCCGGAGGCAAGTTCGGGGGTGGCCGCCGGCACGACACGGACGGGCCGCCGATCCCCCCGCCCCGCAAGCACCCGCCGGGTAAGCTCCGGCAACCGCACGACCTCCGGCCCCGAAAGCTCCACCACCGCACCCGCCCCCGCGCCCCCGGAAACCGCCAGTTCCACGACGACGTCGGCCACCGCATCCGCCGCCACCGGCTGAACCAGCCAGTCCGCGACCCGCACCTCGTCGTCCCCGAACTCGACCGCCGCCGGATTCGTGGCGAACTCATGCCACTGCGTGGTCTTCACCACCACCCCCCGCATCCCACCCGCCGCCACCGCCAAGGCCACCGCCTTCTCCTGCTCCCGCTTGGCGAGGTAGTACGGATGAGCGTCGAACGCCGGGTCGTCGATGTTGCAGATGGACACGAGCACGAACCGCCCGACTCCCACGTCCCGCGCCGTGTCCAGCAGCAGCCGCGTCGCCCCCGCGACGGTCTCGACGACGTCGGCGGCCGGATCGGACGGGAACGCGTTCGCCGCGTCGATCACCACGTCCGCCCCGGTCAGCGCCTCCTTGAGCCCCGCGCCCGTGTGCAGGTCGACCCCGGTGGACCGGGACACCGGCACCACGGTGTGACCGGCCGCGCCGAGCCGGGCGACGACCTTCGTGCCGAGCGTCCCGGTGGCCCCCGCGACGGCGACTGTGCTCATGTCCGCACCCTCTTCTGTGACGTTCCGCGATGTGCTTCCGCTTGGTACGCCACCGAATCTACGGCCCGCAAAGACCCGGCGAAGGGTGCAATAAAGCCCCGGAACCGTGGGTCAATTCAGGGGAAGGCGAGCGCGTCCGGGGCGAGCGCGGGCACCAGGCCCTCCGCGGCGGCCCGGGTCAGCAGCCCGCGGATCGCCGCGTAGCCGTCCTCCCCGAGATCGGCGGTGAACTCGTTGACGTACAGGCCGATGTGCTGGTCGGCGACGGCCGGGTCCATCTCCTGCGCGTGCTCCATCACGTACGGGCGCGTCGCCTCGGGGTCGTCCCACGCGGCCCGCACGGAGGCGCGCACGGCGTCCGCGTAGGCCCGCAGCCGCTCGGGGCCGAGGTCGCGGCGGGCGATGATCGCGCCGAGGGGGATCGGCAGGCCCGTCGTGGCCTCCCAGTGCTCACCCATGTCGGCGAGCTTGTGCAGGCCGTAGTCCTGGTACGTGAAGCGGGCCTCGTGGATGACGAGCCCCGCGTCGATCTTCCCGTCCCGCACCGCCGGCATGATCTCGTGGAACGGCATGACGACGATCTCCCCGACCCCGCCGGGCACGGTGTCCGCCGCCCAGAGCCGGAACAGCAGATACGCCGTCGACGTCTCGCTCGGCACCGCGACCCGCTTGCCGGCCAGGTCCACGCCCGCCTCGCGGGTCAGCACCAGCGGCCCGCAGCCGCGCCCGAGCGCCCCGCCGCACGGCAGCAGGGCGTAGTCGCCGAGGACGTACGGCAGGACCGCGTACGAGACCTTCAGGACGTCGTACGCGGGGTCGCGGCGCTCGGCGATCCCGTTGGTGATGTCGATGTCGGCGAACGTCACGTCCAGCGCCGGGGCGCCGGGGACGCGGCCGTGGGCCCACGCGTCGAAGACGAACGTGTCGTTCGGGCAGGGCGAGAAGGCGATGCGCACAGCGGGCGTGTCAGTCATGTCGTACTCCAACTCGTGAGGGCGGGCGCCGCCTTCCCGAACGCGTCGGTGAGCGCGGCCAGCGCCTCGCCGATGCGCCAGGCGGCGCGGTCGCGGGGCCCGACGGCGTTGGAGACGGTACGTATCTCGGCCACCGGAACGCCGTGCGCGGCGGCGGCCTCCGCGACCCCGAAGCCCTCCATCGCCTCGGCGACCGCGCCGGGATGCGACTGGGCGAGCAGGGCCGCGCGGTCGGCGGTGCCGGTCACCGTGGAGACGGTCAGGACCGTGCCGACGAGCGCGGAGGTGGCGGCGGCGAGGTCCCGTACGAGCGACGCCGGCGGGTGGTGGGTGACGGTGCCGAAGCCCAGCTCCGTGACCGGCACAAAGCCCTCCGGGGTCTCGGCGCCCAGGTCCGCGGCGGTGATCGCGTCCGCGAGCAGGACCGAGCCGGGCGGGGCCGTGAAGCCGCCGCCGATGCCGGCCGAGACGACCAGCGTGTACGGGCGGCCCGCGAGGTGGGCCCGGGTCAGGGCCGTCGCGGTGCCCGCCGCGGCGGCGGCCGGGCCGACGCCCACGGCGATCACGTCGATCGCCGGATGTCCGGACGTGCCGCGCGCCACCGCGTCCCGCTCGGCGGGGACCGCGGTGGCGACGAGGACGCGTGCGGTGTCCGTCAGGAGTCCTTCTCCAGCTTGAACGACCACAGGCCGTACGCCTTCGAGTCGCCGCCGGACAGGACCGTCACGGTGGTGGCGGCACCGGTGGCGCCGTACTGCTGGTTGAAGAACACGCTGCCGGGGACCGTGCGGTACGTCTTCTTGCTGGAGTCCGTCAGCGGGCGGCCGTTCATCAGGATCGTCCAGCCCTTGTCGGCGATGGCCGGGTCCACGCCGAAGCGGACCGTCTCGTCGGGGTCGACCTTGATGGACTTGGCGCCCTTGTCCTTCAGGCAGGACTGGAGCGAGGACGGCTTGAGCGGGTCGCCGTCGTTGTAGCAGGAGGCCTCGGAGTTCACCGTGCTGCGGCCCACCGTCACGGTGGCCAGCGGGGTCGGCTTGTCGCAGGCGGTCAGGACGAGCAGTCCGGCGCCGAGGGCACCGACGGCGGCCACGGTGCGCCTGTGGCGCACTACGAAACGCTGGGAGGTCATGCCCGAAGGCTATCGGGCCCGCCCCCCGCGCCTCCCGGTGGGGCGCCGGGTGTCGCGCCCCGGGTGGGCGGGTCTGGCGGTGAGTTCGTCGCCGGACGAGGCGAAGTGGCTGCTCGCGCGTGGTCGTCACCGGTCCGGTGGGTGGCCGCCCGCGTAGTTCCCCGCGCCCCTGGGTTGTACTTCGTCCGCGGGTGGGTGGGGCTTCTCGCGCAGTTCCCCGCGCCCCTGAAGGGGCGCTGCCCCTGGGCGTGGTTTTTCGTCTTTCGCCGGGCGGTGGGCTGGTCGCGCAGTTCCCCGCGCCCCTAGGAGGGGCGACTGCGTCGCCACCTCCTCCCCTGGGGGCTGGGGCGAAGCCCCGCTCCTGAGGGGCGCGGGGAACTGCGCAACGTTCAGGTCAGCGGGCCCTCACCTGGTGAACTCCTCAGGGGCGCGGGGAACTGCGCAACGTTCAGGGCAGCAGGGCCTCACCTGGAGAACTCCCTAGGGGCGCGGGGAACTGCGCGGACGTTCAGGGCAGCGGGCCTCGCCCGGAGAACTTCCCAAGGGCGACCGGAGGTCACGTCACTCGGGGGCGCGGGTCGCGTTTCGCGGAGGCGAGTAGCGCCCGAGCCGTGGTGGCCCAGCCAAGTGCAACGATCCCCGCCGCCACAGAAAGCCCCAGCACCCCGTTCAACGGCAACGCGATCCCGATCGCACCCCCCACCACCCACGCCACCTGCAACAACGTCTCCGACCGAGCGAACGCCGACGTCCGCACAGCCTCCGGCACATCCCGCTGGATCGTCGCGTCCAGCGACAATTTCGACAGGGCCTGGGCGAACCCCGTCACCGCCGCGAGGCACGCCGTGAGCACCGCCCCGAAGAACACCGCGGACGCCACCGCGACTCCGAGCACGACGGCGACGACGGTCACGATGATGACCTCGGGCGCCCGCGCCTTGAGCCACGCCCCCACGGCCGTGCCCAGCGCGTTGCCCGCGCCCGCCGCGACCCCGACGATCCCGAGGGAGACCGCCGCGCTCTGCCCGGTCATCGGATGCTCGCGCAGCAAGAACGCCAGGAAGAAGATCAGGAACCCGGACAGGCACTTGAGGGACGCGTTGGCGACGAGCCCGCGCGTGACGGCCGTACCGACCGTCCGCAGCCCCGGCCGCCGCTGCCGCCGCTCCCGCGCGGACCCGCGCCCCCGCCCCGCGTCCGCCACGAGCCGCGCCCGCGCCTCGCCCTTCGCCGAGTCCACCTTCCCCGGCATCGACAGCGACAGGAACATCCCGCTCACGTACAGCGCGAACGCGCCGAACAGCGGCCACCGCGGCCCGATCGTGTGCAGCGCCGCCCCCACCGGCGCGGCCACGCCCGTGGCGAGCAGACCGCCGAGGGTGACCCGCGAGTTCGCCTTGACCAGCGAGAAGCGTGGCGGCAGCAGCCGGGGCACGACCGCCGAACGGACCACCCCGTACGCCTTCGAGGCCACCAGCACACCGAGCGCCGCCGGATAGAGCTGGAGCCCGCCGCCCACCACGGCGCTCGACAGGACCAGCGCCAGCAGCGCCCGCGCCAGCATCGAACCGGCCATCGCCGCCCGCCGCCCGTGCGGCAGCCGGTCCAGGAGCGGGCCGATGACGGGCGCGAGCAGCGTGAACGGCGCCATCGTGATCGCCAGATACAGCGCGACGCGCCCGCGCGCCTCGTCCGTCGGCACCGAGAAGAACACCGTGGACGCCAGCGCGACCGTGATCATGACATCGCCGGCGCCGTTCACCGCGTGCAGTTCGATCAGCTTGCCGAGGCCCGACTCGCCCGCGCCGTGCGCGTGGGTCACTTTTCTGATGCCGCGCGCCGCGCCCGTGAACGGCAGGCGCAGGGCACGCCCGACCCGGCGGACGGCCCCGCGCACCGGGCCCGCACCGCTGTCCTCGTACGCCGCCGCACTGTCCGTACGGGACGAAGCGGACGACGACCTGGCGGCTGCCACCCAGCCATAGTGCCCCGTGAACGGGCGAACTAGTGCCGTTATGACCATGCGGGTCTGCTTTCACGTCGGGTTCCGCGCGTACGTCGGTGTGGGCGCGGGGCGCGGGAGGAGGTAGCGTGCGTAGCGCGCCCGCGGCGGTTGTTCTCGGCCGCGCGCCTCTCGGCCATCCCGCAGAATGGATGGCGTAGGCGCGCCCGGAACGTCGGGCGCGGACGTCGACGCGGCCCCCTGGTCCGCTCCGTCCGCGTTCCCGCACATCGGACGGCGCACTCGTGAGACGGCGTAGGAGAGAAGCGATACCTGTGAGCGCAGCGACAACGCGAAGCCGCACCCCCGACCGCTTGTGCGCCGAGGCCGTCGACCTCGCCCGCGCCGCAGCCGAGGAGGCCGCCGCGCCCGGCGTGGTCGGCGAGCATGTCGACCTGGTGGTCGAGGGCGACCGCGTCGTCACGCACCTCTTCGAGTGCAAGGAGTTCGGCTACCGGGGCTGGCGCTGGGCGGTGACCGTCGCGCGGGCCTCCCGCGCCAAGTACGTCACGCTTGACGAGACGGTTCTGCTGCCCGGGCCCGACGCGCTGCTCGCGCCCGAGTGGGTGCCGTGGAGCGAGCGGCTGCGGCCCGGTGACCTCGGGCCCGGCGATCTGCTGCCGACCGAGGCCGACGATCTGCGTCTCGAGCCCGGGTTCACCGGGGAGGACGCGCCGCCGCCGAACTCGCCGCTGTCCGCGGACATGGCCGAGCTGGTCGAGGCGGAGGACGCGGAGGTCACCGCGGGGACGCCCGCGAACCTGCCCGTCGCGCCGACCCGTGGGTCCATCGCCGCCGTCGCCGAGGAACTGGGTCTGCGCCGGGCGCGCGTCCTGTCCCGGTACGGGCTTCATGTCGCCGCCGACCGGTGGGAGGAGTCCTTCGGGGCGAAGACGCCGATGGCGCAGGCCGCGCCGGCGACGTGTGTGTCGTGCGGGTTCCTCTCGCCGATCGGGGGGTCGCTCGGACAGGCGTTCGGGGTGTGTGCGAACGAGTTCTCTCCCGCTGACGGGCATGTCGTCTCCCTCGCCTACGGGTGCGGGGGGCATTCCGAGGCGGCCGTCATGCCTACGCCGCCGCGGCCGGCTCCGCCTGTGGTGGATGAGACTGTCGTCGATGCGATGTCGCTCCGCCCTGACCCGGATTCCGGTTCCGTCCCTTCGCATGCGGACCCCACCGACGACCTCGGCCACTCCTGACTCCCCGCTTCTGCGCAGTTCCCCGCGCCCCTGGGTTGTCGGTTGTCTGCGGGTGGGTGGGGCTTCTCGCGCAGTTCCCCGCGCCCCTTCGGTGCGCACTTCGTGCGCTACCTCTATCGGGGGAGGCTGGGGCGAAGCCCCGCCTCCAGGGGCGCGGGGAACTGCGCGACCAGCCACGACGAGAGTCGAGGTAACCCACCGGCCGGGGCCACCCACTTACCTAGGGGCGCCGGGAACTGCGCAACGTTCAGGGCAGCGGGCCTCACCTGGAGAACTCCCCAGGGGCGCGGGGCTTCACCCGAGGGCGCTGGGGAGGCGGAGGGGCGTGTCGGGGACGATAGCGTGCGGGGCGATCAATCCGCGCCCCCGGAGGGAGAGACCGTGAGCGCCAGCAAAGCCGCAGCCCACCCGGCCCCAGAGGGTATGGACCCCTTCGGCACCGCCAGACTGCGCCGCGGCGTACTGGACGCCTGGGCCACGAGCGCCGCCCGCTTCCGCGAGGACGCCAACGCCGAGGAAGACCTCGCCCTGGGCGGCTACCGCGACCGCCTGATCGTGGAACTGGCGCAGAACGCCGCCGACGCCGCGGCCCGCGCCGGCACCCCGGGCCGCCTCGCCCTCACCCTCAAGGACGGCGTACTGGCCGCGGCCAACACCGGCACCCCCCTGGACGCGTCCGGCGTCGAATCCCTCGCCACCCTGCGCGCGTCAGCGAAACGCGCGGACGCCGACACGGCGGTGGGCCGCTTCGGCGTCGGCTTCGCCGCGGTCCTCGCCGTCACCGACGAACCCGCCGTCGTCGGCCGCACCGGAGGCGTCCGCTGGTCGCTGACGGAGGCCCGCCTCGCCGCCGAGGAGACCGCCCGGCACAGCCCCGCCCTCGGCGACGAACTCCGCCGCCGCGACGGCCACGTACCGCTGCTGCGGCTGCCGTTCGCCGCGCAGGGCCAGGCCCCCGACACGTACGACACGGTCGTGATCCTGCCGCTGCGCGACGCGGCGGCGCGGGAGTTGACCGCCCGGCTGCTCGACGCCGTCGACGACGCGCTGCTGCTCGCGCTGCCCGGCCTGAGCGAAGTCACCGTCACCACCGACGCCGGCACCCGCGTGCTGCGCCGCCGCGACGAGCCCCCGTACGCCGTCATCGAGGACACGGCCGCCGGGACCACCCGCTGGCGCACGCTCTCCCGCAGCGGCCCGCTCACCGCCGGCCTGCTCGCGGACCGCCCCGTCGAGGAACGCCTGCGCCCGCACTGGTCGCTGACCTGGGCCGTTCCCGTGGACGCGGACGGCGCCCCGGCCCGCCCGCGCAGCGCGCCCGTGCTGCACGCGCCGACCCCGAGCGACGAACCGCTGGGCGTGCCCGCGCTGCTCATCGCGTCGTTCCCGCTGGACACGGCCCGCCGGCACGTCGCGCCGGGCCCGCTGACGGGATTCCTCACCGAGCGCGCCGCCGACGCCTACGCCGACCTGCTCGGCGCGTGGCAGCCCGTGTCCACCGGCGTCCTCGACCTCGTCCCCGGCCCGCTCGGGCGCGGCGAACTGGACGGCGCCCTGCGCGCGGCCGTCCTCGAACGGCTGCCCCGCACCGCGTTCCTGCCGCCCGCGCTGCCGCCCGCCGACGACGAGGACGACCGCCCGGCCGCGCTGCGCCCGAGGGACGCGGAGGTCGTCGAGGGCGCGGGCGCCGACACCGTACGGGTCCTCGCGGACGTGCTGCCGAGCCTGCTGCCCGCCGGTCTTGAGCGGCGCGTCGAGCTGCGCACGCTGGGCGTCGCCCGGCTCCCGCTGACCGAGGCCGTCGACCGCCTCGCCGGTCTGGAGAAGGACCCGCACTGGTGGCACGGCCTGTACGAATCGCTGGCCGGCGTGGACCCGGACCGTCTGTCGGGGCTGCCCGTGCCGCTCGCCGGAGGCCGCACGGTGATCGGGCCGCGCCAGGTGCTGCTGCCCACCGCCGACGGACCCTCCGTACCCGGCGAGGCGCTGGCCCGGCTCGGCCTGAAGGTCGCGCACGCCGACGCCGCCCACCCCCTCCTGGAGAAGCTGGGCGCGCTCCCGGCCACCCCGCGCGCGGTCCTGACGACGCCTCAGGTGCGGGCGGCGGTCGCCGCGTCCCTGGACGACGAACCGGCCTGGGACGACGAGGACGCCCTCGGCCCCGACGAACTCGCCGACGTCGTCCTCGGCCTGGTCCGCGACGCCCACCTCGGCGTCGGCGACGAACCCTGGCTCGGCGCCCTCGCCCTCCCCGACGACGAGGGCGAACTCGCGCCTGCCGCCGAACTGTTGCTCCCCGGCAGCCCCGTCGCCGCCGTGCTCCGCGAGGGCGAACTGCCGTACGTGGACGAGGAACTTGCCGAGCGCTGGGGCGAACAGCCCCTCGCCGCCTGCGGGGTGCTCGCCACGTTCGCGCTGGTCCGCGCCACCGACGTCGTCCTCGACCCCGACGAGCTGGAGCCGCGCTACCCCGACGACTCCGCCTTCCCCGAGCCCGACGACCCGGGCCTGCTCGACGCGGTCGACGTGTGGTGCGAGGACGCCCTCGACCGCCTCCCCGACACGCCGGTGCCGCCCGTCGCCACGGAACTCGTCGCCGTACGCGATCTGGAACTGGTCGACGAGGACCGCTGGCCGCAGGCGCTCGCCCTGCTCTCCCGCCCGCCGCTGCGCGACGCCCTCACCCAGCCCGTACGGGTCCTGCTGCCCGACGGCACCCACGAGACCGTCCGCCCCTACACGGCCTGGTGGCTGCGCGGCCACCCCGTGCTCGGCGGCCGCCGCCCCGCGGGCCTGCGCGCGGCGGGCGGCGACCCGCTCCTGACCGGCCTGTACGAGCCCGCCGACGCGGCCGGGTTCGAGGACGAGCAGGTGCTGCGCGCGCTCGGCGTACGGACCTCGGTCGCCGCCCTGCTGGACGAGCCGGGCGGCGCCGCCGAACTCCTCGACCGGCTCGCCGACCCGGCCCGCCCGGTCGGCGCCGCCCAACTGCATGCCCTGTACGGCGCGCTGGCCGGCCTCGACCCCGAACAGGTGACGCTGCCCGACGAATTGCGGGCCGTGGTCGACGGCGAGGTCACCATCGTGGACGCGGCCGACGCGCTGGTCGCCGACGCGCCCGACCTGCTGCCGCTCGCCGCGGGCCGCGCCCTGCTGCCCGTCGCCCCGGCGTACGCCGCCGACCTCGCCGAACTGCTCCAGGTGCGGCGGCTGAGCGAGGCCGTGGACGCGGGGCCCGTCGGGGACGGCGAGGAGCATCCGGTGCCGGACGCGGTGCGGGCGCTGCTCGGCGCGGCCGCCCCCGCCGTCTACGTGGAGCACGGGGAGCTGGTCGTCGGCGGCGTCGAGGTGGACTGGCGGCGCGGCCCGGACGGCACGGTGCACGCGGCGACGCTCGAAGGGGTCGCGGCGGGGCTCGCGTGGGCGGCGGGGCAGTGGCCGCGGCGGTTCGAGGTGGCGGCGCTGCTCGAAGATCCCTCGCGGACGGCGGAGTTGGCGCGGGACCGCTGGTTCGACTGACGGCGGGGGCGGTTTCGTAAACCAATCACAAAATCATCATCGGACGTACAACCAGTCACGCGGGTCGCGGGTCTATCGAGCGGGTCAACAGACCCCTCGTTCACTTGGGCCCGCGTGACAGCGTCAGCACCACGGGCCCCTTCTCCACCACTGGGGAACACATGCGCATTCGTGCCACCGCGGCCGCCGTGACGGTTTCCGGCGCCCTGGCCCTCACCGCGTTCGCCGTCCCGGGCGCTCAGGCCGACTCTCACAGTTGGTCCGGCCCGGCCGGCGGCAAGGACCTCGTCAAGCTGGTCCAGAAGCACACCGCCGACGCTCCGGCCGCCAAGAGCGGCGCCCGCGCCCTGGCGACCGACCCGGGTGACGCCTACGCGCTGGACCTGAAGTTCTCGAAGCTCGCCGTCAACAAGGGCAAGCCGATCGTCGCCGGCACGTCCAACGCGGTGAAGGTCCCGGTCAGCTACACCGTCACGCACGGCGCCGACGCGGGCATCTTCGCCGACGACTTCATCCTGATGACGGTCCTGCACTGGGAGAGCAGCAACGACGGCAACGCCGTCTTCACCAACGGCGCTTCCTGCAACCTGATCTCGGCCACGACCGCCACCTGCACCGACACGATCACGGTCAGCCCGAAGGCGGACCTGCTCAACAGCGACGCCGGTGCCAAGTGGATCGCGGACGGCATCGCCATCGCCCCCAACGGCCAGGACATCGACAGCGAGAACGCCGACTGGAGCAAGGTCGGCATCGCGGAGCAGGACGGCCTGCTGAAGAAGATCGCCTTCCAGCGCTACTCCAAGCTCACCGCCAACGCCACCCCCGAGCCCGTCAAGAAGGGCAAGACCATCACGGTGTCCGGCGCCCTGACCCGCGCCAACTGGGACACCGCCAAGTACGCGGGCTACACCGGCCAGAAGGTCACTCTGCAGTTCCGCAAGAAGTCGGCGAGCACGTACACCGACGTCAAGACGGTCACCTCGGACTCCAGGGGCAACCTGAAGACCACGGTGAAGGCGTCCGTCGACGGCTACTTCCGCTACAAGTTCGCCGGCACGTCCACCACCTCGGGTGTGACCTCCGTCGCCGACTTCATCGACGTCCGCTGACGCAGCACCGACCCCGTCAGCCGTCCCGGTAGGGACTACGCGGGGAAGCGGCGGCCGACCCACTTCCACAGGAACTCAAGGGCGGCCGCCGCCACCGCCGCGATACCGACCGCCGTCCACGGCATCGGCGCGCCGACCAGCTTCAGGGCGAAGAAGTCCTGGAGCCACGGCACCACGAGCACCACCAGGAACGCCAGCCCCATCGCCGCCACCAGGCACACCCGCCACCACGTGTAGGGGCGGGCGATGATGGCGAGGACCCACATCGAGATCAGGAAGAGCGTCAGCGTCGCCGAGCTGGTCTCCGCGCCGAGCGCGTCCGTGCCCGTGTAGTAGTGCCGGGCGATCATGTACGTGATGAACGTGGCGACGCCCGCGACGACCCCGCCGGGGATCGCGTACCGCATCACGCGCCGTACGAAGTGCGGTTTCGCGCGCTCCTTGTTGGGCGCGAGCGCCAGGAAGAACGCGGGCACGCCGATGGTCAGCGTCGACAGCAGCGTCAGGTGCCGGGGCAGGAACGGGTACTCGACCTGGAAGCAGACCACGAGCAGCGCGAGCAGCACCGAGTAGACGGTCTTGACCAGGAACAGTGTCGCCACGCGCGTGATGTTGCCGATGACGCGGCGGCCCTCCGCGACGACCGAGGGCAGCGTGGCGAACGAGTTGTTCAGCAGCACGATCTGCGCGACCGCGCGCGTGGCCTCCGAGCCGGAGCCCATGGAGACGCCGATGTCGGCGTCCTTGAGGGCGAGCACGTCGTTGACGCCGTCGCCGGTCATGGCGACCGTGTGCCCGTGCGACTGGAGGGCGGCGACCATGTCCCGCTTCTGCTGCGGCGTCACCCGCCCGAACACGGTGCCCTCGTCCAGCGCGTCCGCCATCGCCGCCGGCTCCTTGGGCAGGGAGCGGGCGTCCACGGTGTTCTCCGCGCCGGCGAGGCCGAGCTTGCCGGCGACGGCGCCGACCGACACCGCGTTGTCCCCGGAGATGACCTTGGCCTTGACGCCCTGCTCGGCGAAGTAGCGCAGGGTGTCGCCCGCGTCGGGGCGCAGCCGCTGCTCCAGGACGACGAGCGCGACGGGCGTGGCGTCCTGGGCGGCGTCCGGGGCGTCCAGGTCCCCGGCGCCCGCACCGGCGAGCAGGAGGACGCGCAGCCCCTGCCGGTTCAGCTCCTCGGTGTCCTTGAGCGCGGGGTGCCCGGCGGGCAGCAGGACGTCCGGGGCGCCCAGCAGCCAGGAGCTCGCGGTGCCGTCGGGCTCGCTGAACGCGGCGCCGCTGTACTTGCGCGCGGACGAGAACGGCAGCGCCTCGGTGCAGCGCCACCCCTCGCTGTCCGGGTAGGCGTCGATGATGGCCTGGAGGGAGGCGTTGGGCCGCGGGTCGCTGGCCCCGAGCGCCCCGAGCACCTCCCGTACGCGGCTCTCCTCGGCGTCGCCGAGCGGCTTGAGGTCCGACACGTCCATGCCGCCCTCGGTGAGCGTGCCGGTCTTGTCGAGGCAGACGGTGTCGACGCGGGCCAGGCCCTCGATCGCCGGCAGCTCCTGCACCAGGCACTGCTTGCGGCCGAGCCGGATGACACCGATGGCGAAGGCGACCGAGGTCAGCAGCACGAGCCCCTCGGGGACCATCGGCACGATGCCGCCGACCGTGCGCGCGATGGAGCCCTTGAGGTCGTTCTGCTTGACGACGAGCTGGCTGATGACGAGGCCGAGCGCGGTCGGGATCATCATCCACTGCACGTACTTGAGGATCGTGGAGATGCCGGAGCGCAGCTCGGAGTGGACGAGCGTGAACCGGCTGGCCTCCTCCGCGAGCTGTGCCGCGTACGCCTCCCGGCCGACCTTCGTCGCGGTGAACGCGCCGCCGCCCGCGACGACGAACGACCCCGACATGACCTCGTCACCCGGCCGCTTGACGACCGGGTCCGCCTCGCCGGTCAGCAGCGACTCGTCGATCTCCAGGCCGTCGGCCTCGGCGCAGGTGCCGTCCACGACGATCTTGTCGCCGGGCCCGATCTCGATGAGGTCGCCGAGGACGATCTCGGAGGTGGAGATCTCGGTGGCGCTCCCGTCGCGCCGTACGGTCGGCTTGGCCTCGCCGATGACGGCGAGGGAGTCGAGGGTCTTCTTGGCCCGCCACTCCTGGAAGATGCCGATGCCGGTGTTGGCGATGATCACGAAGCCGAAGAGGCTGTCCTGGATCGGCGCGACGAACAGCATGATCAGCCAGAGCACGCCGATGATCGCGTTGAACCGGGTGAAGACGTTGGCGCGGACGATCTCCGCGAGCGAGCGCGAGCTGCGCACGGGCACGTCGTTGACCTCGCCGCGGGCGATGCGCTCCGCGACCTCGGTGCCGGTCAGTCCCGTGGCCCGGCCGGGGACGGGCACCGGGTGCACCGGGTCCAGTTCCGCGCCCGCGTCGATGTGCGTCATGGGAACGACAGTACGGGCGATTTATGCCCTTCACCCCTCGGGCGGCCCAAAGATCCGACCTGCGGAGGACCCGGTTCCTCCCGGGGGTGTACGGGGGTGCGGGGCGCCCCGCGCGGGCCGGGCGCCGGGGCGCCGAAAGCTCCGCCGGAGGGCCGCCCGGGTCAGGCGCCCGGGGCCGGGGCGGACGGGGACGCCGGAGCGGACGCCGCGCGCTTGATGGCGGCGTCCCGCTTGCGCACGTACCAGACGCCGATGAGGCCGAGGCAGCCGCCGGCCAGGCAGGTCCAGACCCACCACGTGTGGCCGTGGTCGGAGAACCAGCCGTAGAAGGGCACCTGCACGAGGAAGAGGACGAACCAGAGGATCGTGCCGCCGGTGATGGTGGCGACCACGGGCCCCTCCAGGGGGTCCGGCGCCTCGTGCTGGGGTGTCCACTTCGCCATGCGCACAGCTTACGAGGCGGCGCCCGGGGGCGGCAGAGGGCCCGTACCCCAAGGGTCTACGCGCGGAGATAGCGATTTCGCCTTCATATGTTCATACTGAAACCGCCTGAGTATGGCCACTTCTGTTCGTATGAAACGCCAGACAGAGCTGCGGGGAGACCTGCTGGCGAGGATGCGACGGCCACACTCGATCACGTTGTCCCCCGCCGCGGATCGCCGCCGATCCCGCCCACCGCTGAATACCGCTGAGGTCACCCATGTCCACTTCGGCCACCGCCCCGGTCGATGTCAACGACGAGCCGCCCATGGCCCCGAAGAACGGCTTCGACCGGTACTTCAGGATCTCCGAGCGCGGCTCGACCGTCGCCCGCGAGATCCGCGGCGGCTTCGCCACCTTCTTCGCGATGGCCTACATCATCGTGCTGAACCCGATCATCCTGGGCAGCGCGAAGGACATGTACGGGCACCAGCTCGACCACGGCCAGCTCGTCACCGCGACGGCGCTGACCGCCGCGTTCACCACGCTCCTGATGGGCGTCATCGGCAACGTGCCGATCGCGCTCGCCGCCGGCCTCGGCGTGAACACGGTCGTCGCCCTCCAGCTCGCGCCGCGCATGTCGTGGCCCGACGCGATGGGCATGGTCGTCCTCGCGGGCTTCGTCGTCATGCTGCTCGTGGCGACCGGACTGCGCGAACGGGTGATGAACGCGGTCCCGCTCGGGCTGCGCAAGGGCATCGCCATCGGCATCGGCCTGTTCATCCTGCTGATCGGCCTCGTCGACTCCGGTTTCGTCTCGCGCATGCCCGACGCCGCCCACACCACCGTGCCGCTCCAGCTCGGCGGCGACGGCCACCTCAACGGCTGGCCGGTGCTCGTCTTCGTGCTCGGCGTGCTGCTGACGCTCGCGCTGCTCGTGCGCAAGGTGCCCGGCGCGATCCTCATCTCCATCGTCGTCATGACGGTCGTGGCGATGATCGTCAACGCCGTCGCCAAGGTGCCGTCCTGGGGCCTGACCACCCCGAAGTGGCCCGGCAACCCCGTCGCCACGCCCGACTTCGGCCTGGTCGGCAAGGTCTCGCTGTTCGGCGGCTTCGACAAGGTCGGCGTGCTGACCGGCATCCTGTTCGTCTTCACCGTGCTGCTGTCGTGCTTCTTCGACGCGATGGGCACGATCATGGGCATCAGCGACGAGGCGAACCTGACCGACGACAAGGGTCAGATGCCGGGCATGAACAAGGTCCTGTTCATCGACGGCATCGCGGTCGCCGCGGGCGGCGCGTCCTCGTCCTCGGCCACCACCTGCTTCGTGGAGTCCACGGCCGGCGTCGGCGAGGGCGCCCGTACGGGCTTCGCCAACGTCATCACCGGCGGTCTGTTCACCCTCGCGCTGTTCCTCACGCCCGTCGCCACGATGGTCCCCTCGCAGGCGGCCACCCCGGCACTGCTCGCGGTCGGCTTCCTGATCCTGTCGGGCGGCATCCGCGACATCGACTGGGGCGACTACACGATCGCCATCCCGGCCTTCGTGACGATGCTGATGATGCCGTTCACGTACTCGATCACCAACGGCATCGGCATGGGCTTCATCACCTTCACCGTGCTGCGCGTGGTCGCGGGCCGGGCCAAGGAGGTGCCGGTCGCCATGTACGCGGTCTCGGCGGTCTTCGCCTTCTACTACCTCATGCCGGCCCTCGGCCTGACCTGAGCACCCTGGTGACCCGCGCGTTCTACGGGGCTGCTCAGGCGGCCCCGTAGAACCGCTGCGTCTCTTCGACCGCCGACTTGAAGCGTTCGTCGAAGTCGTCCCGCACGAGCGTCCGGACCACGTAGTCCTGGACGCTCATTCCTCTTTTCGCCGCATGCCCCTTGAGCCGGTCGAGCAGCTCACCGTCTATCCGCAGGCTGAGCACAGTCGATCCCATGCGGAACAGCGTCGCGGTGTGTCGTGGCCGGTTGTGTCACTTTCCGGATCCGCCTCACTCGTTTGAGTGATGAAACGGTTATCTCCCGTCGCGTGCGCACCCCCGGTGTCGCGGATCACGCGCCACGCGGTGCTCCGGTGGTAGTCGTTAGACGAGGTAATGAGTTATGCTAACGAACATGCCGGACCTCTCCCATGGCGACGATGTGGCCGCCGTGAACTCGCTGCGCTCCGCCGTGATGCGCCTGTCCCGTCGACTCAAGCACCAGCGCGTCGACGAGTCGCTGAGCCCCACCGAGATGTCGGTGCTCGGCACCCTCGCCGGCTGCGGCTCCGCCACCCCGGGCGAACTCGCCCGCAAGGAGCACGTACAGCCGCCGTCGATGACCCGCATCGTGGCACTCCTGGAGGCCAAGGGCCTGGTCAGGCTGGAGCCGCACCCCGAGGACCGGCGGCAGAAGGTGGTCACCTCCACCGAGCGGGCCGAGACCATGCTCCTGGAGAGCCGCCGCAAGCGGAACGCCTGGCTGGCCGACCTGGCCGCCGGGCTCGACGAGGACGACTGGGCGAAGCTGCGCGCCGCCGCGCCCGTCCTGGAGAAGCTCGCCCATCTGTGAACGAAGGCCGGAGCCAGACGACCGCCGAGGAGGCGAACCCGCATTGAGTACGGGACCCGGAGCACACTCCGCCCCCGCACCTACCCCTACGAAGAAGACCCGTAAGCCCTCGATGTTCGCCAGCCTGAAGGTACGCAACTACCGGCTGTTCGCCACCGGGGCCGTCATCTCCAACACCGGCACCTGGATGGCCCGCATCACCCAGGACTGGCTGGTGCTCTCCCTCACCGGGTCCTCCGCGGCCGTCGGTGTCACCACCGCCATGCAGTTCCTGCCGATGCTCCTGTTCGGCCTGTACGGGGGTGTGATCGCCGACCGGTTCGCCAAGCGCAGCCTGCTGTTCTGCACGCAGGGCGCCATGAGCCTGTCCGGCCTCTTCCTCGCCGCGCTGACGCTCTCCGGCAACGTACAGGTGTGGCACGTCTACGTCGCCGCCTTCTTCACCGGGCTCGTCACCGTCGTCGACAACCCCACCCGGCAGTCCTTCGTCTCCGAGATGGTCGGCCCCGACCAGGTCCGCAACGCCGTCTCGCTGAACTCCGCGAACTTCCAGTCCGCGCGGCTCATCGGGCCCGCCGTCGCCTCCGCGCTCACCGCCGCGGTCGGGCCCGGCTGGGCGTTCCTCGCCAACGGGCTGTCCTTCCTCGCGCCGCTCGCCGGCCTGATGCTCATGCGCACCCATGAGCTGCACAAGACCAAGCTCACCCCGCGCGGCAAGGGGCAGCTCCGCGACGGCCTGCGGTACGTCTCCCGGCACCCCGAGCTGATCTGGCCGATCGTCCTCGTCGGCTTCGTCGGCACCTTCGGCTTCAACTTCCCGATCTGGCTCAGCGCCTACGCCAACGACGTCTTCCATGGCGGGGTCGGCCAGTACGGTCTGTTCAACACGCTCATGGCCATCGGCTCGCTCGCCGGTGCGCTGCTCGCCGCGCGGCGCCGGTCGACGCGGCTGCGGGTGCTCGTGGGGGCGGCGATCGGGTTCGGCGCGCTCGAGGTCGTCGCCGCGTGGGCGCCGGGCGTCTGGGCCTTCGCCCCGCTGATCGTGCTGCTCGGCATCCTCGGGCTCACGGTCAACGTCACCGCGAACTCCACGGTGCAGATGGGGACGGATCCGGAGATGCGGGGGAGGGTGATGTCCCTCTTCATGATGGTCTTCACCGGGGGTACGCCGTTGGGCGGGCCGTTGTTCGGGTGGCTCGCGGACGCGTACGGGGTGCGGGTCAGCTTCATGCTCGGGGGGCTCATCTGCGCGGGGGCGGCTGTCGGCGTCGGGTTCATGCTGGCGCGGGCGGCCAATCTGCGGCTCAAGGTGGACCTGCGCCGCGGCGAGCCCCACGTCCAGTTCGTGCCCCGGGAATCCCCGTCCCCAGCGCTGGCCTGACCGGCGGGGGGCGGCCCTCAATCTCCCGCCAGTTGGGTGGCTGATCGCGCAGTTCCCCGCGCCCCTGGGTCGTACGTCGTCCGCGGGTGGGTGGGGCTTCTCGCGCAGTTCCCCGCGCCCCTGGAGGGGCGACTGCGTCGCACCCTCCCCCTGGGGAGCTGGGGCGAAGCCCCGCTCCCTCAGGGGCGCGGGGAACTGCGCAACGTTCAGGTCAGCAGGGCCTCGCCGGAGAACTCCCCAGGGGCGCGGGGAACTGCGCGACCAGCCACGACGAGAGTCGCGGTAACCCACCCACCCCAGGGGCGCGGGGAACTGCGCGTTCAGGCACCCGAGCCGCACCCGGCGACGAAGGGCGCGGCCAGCGCGTTACGCTCAAGGGCGTGGACCCCAAGACGCGGAACCGGATCATGGCCGGAGTACTCGTACTGATGTTCGTCGTAGTCGCCGTGGCCTCGATCGGCCGATAAGCGCCCCGCGCCAGAGCGAACCGCCTACCAGGCGAACGCCTCCGGCGACGGCCCCGGCCCCGGGAAGATCTCGTCCAGCCCCGCCAGCAGCTCCGCGTCAAGCTCCAGCCCGACCGCCCGCACGGCGGAGTCCAACTGCTCCCGGGTCCGAGGCCCGACGATCGGCCCCGTCACCCCGGGCCGGGTCAGCAGCCACGCCAGAGCCACCTCACCGGCCGCGAGCCCGTGCTTGCCGAGCAGATCCTCGTACGCCCGGACCTGCTCCCGCACCCCCGTGTGCTCCAGCGCGGCGGCACTGCGCCCGTCCCGCCGCCGCTTGCCCTCGGCCTCCTTCTTGAGGACCCCGCCGAGCAGACCCCCGTGCAGCGGGGACCACGGGATGACCCCGAGCCCGTACTCCCGCGCCGCCGGGATGACCTCCATCTCGGCGCGCCGCTCCGCGAGGTTGTACAGGCACTGCTCGCTGACCAGGCCGAGGCTGCCCCGCCGGGCGGCGGTCTCGTTGGCCTGGGCGATCTTGTAGCCGGGGAAGTTCGACGACCCCGCGTAGAGGATCTTGCCCTGCTGGACGAGGACGTCGACGGCCTGCCAGATCTCCTCGAAGGGGGTGCGCCGGTCGACGTGGTGGAACTGGTAGATGTCGATGTAGTCCGTCTGGAGCCGGCGCAGGCTCGCCTCGACCGCCCGCCGGATGTTCACGGCGGAGAGCCGGTCGTGGTTGGGCCACACGTCACCGTCGCCGGCCATGTTCCCGTACACCTTCGTGGCGAGGACGGTCTTGTCCCGGCGCCCGCCGCCGCCCGCGAACCACGTGCCGATGATCTCCTCGGTACGGCCCTTGTTGTCGCCCCAGCCGTACACGTTCGCCGTGTCGAAGTAGTTGATGCCCTCGGCCAGCGCCGCGTCCATGATGGCGTGACTGTCGGCCTCGCCCGTGTGCGGCCCGAAGTTCATCGTGCCGAGGACGAGCCTGCTGACCTTGAGTCCCGTACGTCCGAGCTGTGTGTACTTCATGCCCCCACCCAAAGCGCTGGAGCGCACTCGAAGCAAGGGCGCGCGCCGCCGTCAGGCACGGGTCAGGGCGTACGGGCCGCCCACCGCCCACGCCTGGTGCAGCGCGTCCGCGAAGGCCGCGGCCAGTTTGTGTTCGCCGGAGGCGTTCGGGTGGGTGCCGTCGTACGTGTCGTCGGCCAGGGAGTACGCGGGCGGGGCCGAGGCCAGCAGGAGCGGGGAGCGGGGTTCGTCGAGGTCGGCGACCGTCTTGGCGAGCAGGGTGTTGAAGCGGTCGACCTGCGCGTCGAAGGGGGCGTCCGTCTCGGCCCGTACGTTCGGGATGACGGGGAGCATGACCATGCGGACGGCCGGGTTCGCGGTGCGGGCGGCGGCGATGAAGCGGCGGACGTTCGCCGCGGTCTGCTCGGCGTCCGTGTAGAAGCCCAGGTCGATCAGGCCGAGCGAGATGAGCAGGGTGTCGGCGCCGGTCGCCGCGACGGCGTCCGCGATCACCGGCGCCATGTGCTGCCAGCCCTCGCCCCAGCCCGCGAGGTGCGCCTGCGGGAAGGCGGGGTCGGCGTAGTCGTGGGTGCCGCCGTACAGGGCGGTGCGCGGGCCGACGATCTCGGCGTCGGTGCCCGTGGCGCGCAGATGCCGCCAGAAGCGGTGGCGCCAGGTGTGCTCGCCCGCGCTGCCTATCGTCATCGAGTCGCCGACGAACATGAACCTGAGCATCCGCTCATCATCGTGGATGGGCGCCGCGCCGGGCGATGTGAGGCTGGCCACCTCCCCGTCGGGGCGGGGTGGCAAGCTTGCCGCATGCGTTCGTACCGGGCCGCCGCCTTCCCCGCCGCCGCCGTCCTCGCGCTCGGCGCCGCCGCGCCCGCGTCCGCCGCCGACCCCGGCGCCGACGGCTTCACGATCAAGGACCCGAGGATCACGGAGTCCAGCGGCCTCGCCGCCTCCCGCGCCCACCCGGGCGTCTACTGGACGCACAACGACAGCGACGACGGCCCGTACCTGTACGCGATCGACGGCCGCACCGGCGAGACCCGCGCCCGGATCACGCTCACCGGCATCGGCAGCCCGCGCGACGTGGAGGCGATCTCGCTCGGCCCCGACGGGAACCTGTACGTCGGCGACATCGGCGACAATCTCGGCGGCAAGTGGGATCACGTGTGGATCTACAAGCTGCCCGAGCCGAAGAAGCTCGTCGACCAGAGCGTCCGCGCCACGCAGTACGTCGTGAAGTACGCGGACGGCCCGCGCAACGCCGAGTCGCTGATGGTCCACCCGAAGACCGGCCGCGTCTACATCGTGCAGAAGAGCGAGGACGGCGGCGGTCTCTACGAGGGCCCGGCCACGCTCGATCCCGCCGCCACGAACACCTTCCGCCGCGTCGCGGAGATCGATCTGTGGGCGACGGACGCCGCGTTCTCCCCGGACGGCCGCCGGCTCGCCGTACGCGGCTACTTCGGCGGTATCGCGTACGCGTGGAAGGACGGAAAGCCCAAGCGCGTAGGCGAGTTGAACGTGCCGCTGCAACCCCAGGGCGAGTCCGTCACGTACACGAACGACGGCAAGACGCTCCTGTACGGGAGTGAGGGGCGGGGCAGCAAGGTCGAGCCGGTGGAGGTCGAGGGCGGCGCGGACGCGGGCTCGTCGGACGGCTCCCCGGGCACGGCGGACTCCGGCGCGGACGGGGGCGGCTTCACCGGGAAGGCGGGCGCGGTCGGCGCGGCGGCCGTCCTCATCGTGCTGTTCGGCGTGGGGCGCCTGATGCGCAGGAGGCGCTGAGCGCGCTCGGGGCGGTACGCGCGAAGGGCCGCCGCCGGGCGTTCCCGGGGCGGCCCCTCGCGGCGGTGCGCCGTGCGGTCAGAGCTTGCCGATGACGTGGTCGACGCAGGCCGTCAGCGCCTGGACGTCGGCCGGGTCGATCGCCGGGAACATGGCGATGCGGAGCTGGTTGCGGCCGAGCTTGCGGTACGGCTCGGTGTCCACGATGCCGTTGGCGCGCAGCACCTTGGCGACGGCGGCCGCGTCGATGCTGTCGTCGAAGTCGATCGTGCCGATGACCTGCGAACGCTTGGCGGCGTCCGTGACGAACGGCGTCGCGTACTTCGACTCCTCGGCCCACCCGTACAGGCGCGACGAGCTGTCCTTCGTACGCGCCGTCGACCAGGCGAGACCGCCCTGCCCGTTGATCCAGTCGAGCTGCTCGGCGAGCAGGAACAGGGTGGCGAGCGCGGGCGTGTTGTACGTCTGGTTCTTACGGGAGTTGTCGATCGCCGTGGGCAGCGAGAAGAACTCCGGGATGTGCCGGCCCGACGCGTGGACGCGCTCGGCGCGCTCGATGGCGGCGGGGGAGAACACGCCGATCCACAGGCCGCCGTCGGACGCGAAGGACTTCTGCGGGGCGAAGTAGTAGACGTCCGTCTCGGCGATGTCCACGGGCAGGCCGCCCGCGCCGGACGTCGCGTCCACGAGGACGAGGGCGCCCTCGTCGGCGCCGGCGACGCGCTTGATGGGGGCGGCGACACCGGTGGACGTCTCGTTGTGCGTGAGGCCGTAGACGTCGACGCCGGACTCGGCCTTCGGCTCCGGGTGCGTGCCCGGGTCCGAGGCGATCACGGTGGGCTCGGCCAGCCAGGGGGCCAGCTTGGACGCCTTGGCGAACTTGGAGGAGAACTCGCCGAAGTTCAGGTGCTGCGACTTGTTCTCGATCAGGCCGTGGGTCGCGATGTCCCAGAACGCGGTGGAGCCGCCGTTACCGAGGACGACCTCGTAGCCCTCCGGGAGCTGGAAGAGGTCCCGCACGCCCTCGCGGACGCGGCCCACGAGGTTCTTGACCGGGGCCTGGCGGTGGGACGTGCCCAGGAGGGACGTGCCGGTGGCGGCCAGGGCGTCCAGCGCCTCCGTGCGCACCTTGGAGGGGCCCGCGCCGAAACGTCCGTCGGCGGGCTTGATGTCAGCGGGAATCTGGATCTCAGCCACGGTAGCGAGGGTAGCGGGTGTGTGGGGTGGGCCCGCGCCCCTGTCCGCCCGATGAGACATGCCCCCACCCGAGATCATGCCTCGGATACTTCCCCGGCCGGGCCCCTTGTACTGCACGTCTTGCGCAGTTCCCCGCGCCCCTATCGGGGCACGACCGTGCGTGGTCATCTGCGGGCCGGTGGGGCGTCTCGCGCAGTTCCCCGCGCCCCTGAAGCATGCACTTCGTGCAGCTTCCCCAGGGGGGAGGTGGCGACGCAGTCGCCCCTCCAGGGGCGCGGGGAACTGCGCGAGCAACCACGACGCGAGTCGAGGTCACCCACCGGCCGGAGCCACCCACCTACCCAGGGGCGCGGGGAACTGCGCGATCAGCCCCCACCGGGCCGCAGATGAAGAACAACGTTCAGGGTGTTGATGATCCGGCCCCCCGCCGGAGGCGCTGGCATGCTGGAGAGATGGCTGAGGAACAGTTCGAGAAGGCCCTGCGCCAGCAGACCCGCGGCGACACCGACTTCAGCACCACCGCCCGCGCCCTGACCACGATGGACGCCTCCAACTACAGAAGGGTCCCGGCGGGCACTTTCGCCCCGAAGGACGAGGAAGACGTACGCACCGCCCTCGCCCTGTGCGCGGAGCACTCCGTCCCCCTCGTCCCGAGAGGCGCCGGCACCTCCATCGCCGGCCAGGCCACCGGCACGGGCCTCGTCCTCGACCTGACCCGCCACATGAACCGCGTACTGGACCTGGACCCGGCGACGGGAACGGCCCGCGTGCAGCCCGGCGTCGTCCTGGACCGCCTCCAGGAGCGCGCGGCCCCGCACGGCCTGCGCTTCGGCCCCGACCCCTCCACACACAGCCGCTGCACCCTCGGCGGCATGATCGCCAACAACTCCTGCGGCTCCCACTCCGTCGCCTGGGGCACCACCGCCGACAACGTCACCGCCCTGCGCGTCGCCACCCCCACCGGCGGCCTCACCCGTATCGCGCGGGGCTGGTCCGGCGCCCCGGACGGCCTGCAAGCCCTGGTGGAAGGGGAGTTGGCGCTGCTGCGTACGGGCTTCGCGGCGTACGAGGGCCTGCCGCGCAGGATCTCCGGGTACGCGGCGGACGCCCTGCTCCCGGAGAACGGCACGGACCTCGCCCGTTTCTTCTGCGGCAGCGAAGGCACCCTCGGCGTCGTCACGGAGGCCACCGTCACACTCGTACGGGCGCCGCGCGCGAAGGCGCTCGCCGTGCTCGGGTACGCCGACGAGGGCGCCGCCGCCGAGGCCGCCGCGGGCCTGCTGCCGCACGGCCCGCTGACCGTGGAGGGCATGGCCGCCGATCTCGTGCCGCCGGGCGCGGGCCTGCCCCGGGGCGGCGCGTGGCTGTTCGTGGAGACCGGCGGCGACACCCGCGCCGAGGCCCGCGCGGCGGCGGACCGGATCGTACGCGCGGCGGATGTCACGGACGCGCTGGTCGTCGACGACGCGAAGGCGCAGCGCGCGCTGTGGCGGGTGCGCGAGGACGCGTCGGGTACGGCGACGCGGATGCCGGACGGCTCCGAGGCGTGGCCCGGCTGGGAGGACTGCGCGGTACCGCCCGCTCAACTCGGCCCGTATCTGCGGGAGTTCCGCGCGCTGCTCGCCGAGCACGGGCTGCGCGGCACCCCGTACGGGCACTTCGGCGACGGCTGCATCCACGTACGCATCGACTTCGATCTGCTGAGCGAGGCGGGCGTCGCGCGGTTCCGGCGGTTCTCCGAGGAGCTGGCCGCGCTGGTCGTCGCGCACGGCGGTTCTCTGTCCGGTGAGCACGGCGACGGGCAGGCCCGCGCCGAACTCCTGCCGAAGATGTACGGGAGCGACCTCGTCGCCTTCTTCGAGCGCGTGAAGGGCGTCTGGGACCCGGCGGACGTGCTCAACCCCGGCATGCTGGTGCGTCCCGCGCGCCTGGACGAGAACCTGCGGTTCGCGGTGCTGCCGCGCCGCCCGGTCGACGTCGCGTTCGGCTATCCGCACGACGGCGGCGACTTCTCGGCCGCCGTCCGCCGCTGCGTCGGCGTCGCCAAGTGCCGTACGGAGCAGGCCCCTTCGGCGTCGGTGATGTGCCCGTCGTTCCGGGCGACGGGCGAGGAGAAGCATTCGACGCGCGGCCGGGCGCGGCTGCTGCACGAGATGCTCGCCGGGGAGATCGTCACGGACGGCTGGCGCTCGGAGGAGGTGCGGGACGCGCTCGATCTGTGCCTGTCGTGCAAGGGCTGCCGCAGCGACTGCCCGGTGGGCGTCGACATGGCCACGTACAAGGCGGAGTTCCTGCACCACCACTACGCGGGGCGGCGCCGCCCGATGGCGCACCTCACGATGGGACGGCTGCCCGCGTGGCTGCGGCTCGTGGACCGGACGCGCACCGCCGCGCTGCTCAACTCCCTTGCCAAGGTCGCGGTGTTGGCGGACGTCGGCAAGCGGCTCGGCGGGGTGGCGCGGGAGCGGGAGATCCCGCGGATCGCGGGGCGGACGTTCAGCGCGCGGTGGCGGCGGGAGTCGGCGCGCCGGGCGCGTGCGCGGGTGCGGGCCGGGGCGGGGCCGCTGCTCGTGCTGTGGCCCGACACGTTCACCGAGCATCTGTCGCCGCAGGTGGGGCAGGCCGCCGTACGGGTCCTTGAGGCGGCCGGGGCGAGCGTCGTCCTGCCCCCGCGCCGTAGCCCGGGCGCGGGCGCCCTGCGGGAGCTGCCGTCGCGGGTGTGCTGCGGACTCACGTACGTCTCGACCGGTCAACTCGACGCGGCCCGGCAGGTGTTGCGGCACACGCTCGACCTCATGGCGCCCGTGCTCGCCACGGACGCGCCGGTCGTCGTCCTGGAGCCGTCGTGCGCGGCGGCGCTCCGCTCCGACCTGCCCGAGCTGCTGGCGGACGACCCGCGGGCGAAGCGGCTCGCGGAGCGCGTCGTCACGTTCGCCGAGGCGCTGGAGCGGTACGCGCCCGACTGGGAGCCCCCGCGCGTGGAGCGGCCGGTGGTCGGTCAGACGCACTGCCACCAGCACGCGGTCCTCGGCGACGCGGCGGACCGGCGGCTGCGTGAACGGGTGGGCCTGGGCGGCGAGTTGAGCGGCGGGTGCTGCGGCCTCGCCGGGAACTTCGGCTTCGAGCCCCGCCATCACGAGGTGTCGGTGGCGTGCGCGGAGGAGCAGTTGCTGCCGTCGCTGCGTGACGCGGCCCTGGACGCGGTGGCTCTGGCGGACGGCTTCTCCTGCCGTACGCAGATGGCGCAGCTCGGCGGGGTACGGGGACTGCATCTGGCTGAGGTGCTGGCCCGCGCCCTGGACGACGATCCGCCGGGCCCATGACGCCCGGGGCCTTGCCTTCGGGGCAGCCCGCGGCCCCGGCCTGATCCGAAGGAGAGGCCCTAAGAGGCTCTAACAGAAGTTGTTGATCATGTGACTTTCGGTTCGGATGGTCGTTGGTCTGGCCGTGGGGAAACGTCAGTCGCGGCCGTGGATCGTGTCGGATGAACTGTGGTCGCTGGTGGAGCCGTTGCTGCCCGAGCCAGCGCCGAAACAGGTGGAGGGCCGTCCGCGGGTGCCGGACCGGCAGGCCCTGTGCGGGATCCTGTTCGTCCTGCATACCGGGATCCAGTGGGAGTACCTGCCCCAGGAGCTGGGCTTCGGGTCCGGGATGACCTGCTGGCGGCGTCTGGCCGCGTGGAACGAGGCCGGTGTCTGGGGCCAGCTGCACCTGGTGCTGCTGAAGAAGCTGCGGGTCGCGAAGAAACTGGACTGGTCGAGGGCGGTGATCGACTCCAGTCATGTCAGGGCCGCCCGACGAGGCCCAAAAGCGGACCCAGCCCGGTCGACCGAGGACGGCCGGGCAGCAAGCACCACGTCCTCGTCGACGGGCAGGGCATTCCGCTCGCCGTGTCGCTGACCGGCGGAAACCGCAACGACGTCACCCAGCTGTTGCCCCTGCTCGCGAGGGTCCCGTCCGTTGCCGGCCTGGTCGGACGGCCACGGCGACGGCCTGACGTGCTGCTGGCCGACCGGGGCTACGACCACGACAAGTACCGTCGCCTCGTCTGGGCCCAGGGCATCAAGCCGTTGATCGCCCGCCGTGGTGTTCCGCATGGTTCCGGCCTCGGCGTTCATCGCTGGGTCGTCGAACGCACCATCGCCTGGCTGCACGGCTTCCGGCGCCTACGCGTCCGCTGGGAACGACGCGACGACATCCACGAAGCCTTCCTCGGACTTGCCACCTGCCTCATCACCCACCGACACGTTCAACGCCTTTGTTAGGGCCTCTAAGCCCCGCCGCCCCCGATGACCTCGCGGGCCAGCGCGATCAGCGCCGGGACGCTCGGGTGGGCCGGGGCCGCGCGGTGCGCGAGGGAGACGGGGACGGGCGGCGCGTCGGTGAGCGGGACGTAGGCGACGCCCGGGTGCGGATGCATGCCGACGGTCGCCGTCGAGGTGACGCCGACCGCCTGGCCCGCGGCGATGGCGGCGAGCCAGTCGTCGGTGTTGGCGACGGTGAGCGTCGTCGTGGGCCGGGCGGCGGCGGGCCACAGCGCGAGCGTCGTCGTACCGGAGACCGTGTTCAGGGCGATGACCTGCGTGGCGAGGTCGGCGAGCGTGAGGCGGTCGCGGGCGGCGAGCGGGCTGTCGCCGGGCAGGGCCGCGACCCGCTCCTCGTGGTGCAGCAGCTCGGTGACCAGGCCGGGCGTGTCCACGGGCCCGCGCAGCAGCGCCACGTCGACCGCGCCCCGGGTCAGCCCGGCGGTGCGGTCGTCGACGCGGAGGAGTTCGAGGGGGACGTCCGGGTGCTCCTGGCGCCAGCGGCGCAGCAGGGGAGTGGTGTACGCGCCGGCCGCCGACCAGGCGTGACCGAGGCGCAGCGGGCGGCGCGGGGTGCGGGCGGCGGCGAGCGCGTCCTCGAACGCGGCGACCGCGACCGCCGCCTTCTCCTGGAACGCGCGGCCCTCAGGCGTCAGCGCCAGATGGTGCGTGGAACGGTCGACGAGCCGCACGCCGAGCGCGTCCTCCAGCGCGGCGAGCGTGCGGGAGACGGCGGGCTGGGTCAGGCGCAGGCGGGCGGCGGCCCGCGTCACGTTGCCCTCGTCGGCCACGGCGAGGAAACAGCGCAGGTGGCGCAGTTCGACGGACGCGGAAGGGGTGCTGGCGGGGTCCCGGCTCATGTCTGCGGAGCATAACGGGAGCGCAGAAGGCATTTCACAGGGCGCGGCGGACGGTTCTAGCGTGGTGGGGTACGGGGCTTACGCAGTTCAGTAGAATGCCCCATGTAGTGCAGTGTGCTGAACTTCGGGGCGGTCGATCGACGGGACCGGGTCCGGGGCGGCCGGGAGCGACGAGAGGGGTGGACCGTGAGCGGCCCGCAGACCGAGACCAGTACGGGGAACCACGGCGGAGCGCCCGCCTCCGCCTCTTCCACTGCTTCCACGCCCTCCGAAGGGGCGGCGCCGCAGAGCCGGTGGGGCGCGCTGGGGCCGGTCGGGCTCGTGCTCGGCGGCTGCGTCTCCGTCCAGTTCGGCGGGGCGCTCGCCGTCACGCTCATGCCGAGGGCCGGCGCGGTCGGCGTCGTCACGCTGCGGCTCGTCGTCGCCGCGATCGTCCTGCTCGCCGTCTGCCGGCCCCGGCTGCGCGGGCACTCCCGTACGGACTGGGGGACCGTCGTCGCGTTCGGCGTCGCCATGGGCGGCATGAACCTGCTGTTCTACCAGTCCACCGCCCGTATCCCGCTCGGCCTCGCGGTCACCTTCGAGGTGCTCGGCCCGCTCGCCCTGTCCGTCATCGCCTCGCGCCGCGCGGTCAACTTCCTGTGGGCCGCGCTCGCCCTGTGCGGGGTCTTCCTGCTCGGCGGCGCGGGCGAGGGGCTCGGCGGGCTCGACCCGGTCGGCGTGGCGTTCGCCTTCGCGGCGGGCGGTATGTGGGCGGCGTACATCGTCTTCAGTGCCCGTACGGGACGTCGCTTCCCGCAGGCCGACGGGCTTGCGCTCGCCATGGCCGTGGCGGCGGTGCTCTGTCTGCCGCTCGGGGTCGCCGAGGCGGGCGGGCGGCTGCTCGATCCCGTCACGGTCGGGCTCGGGGCGGCGGTCGCGCTGCTGTCGTCCGTGCTGCCGTACACGCTTGAGCTGATGGCGTTGCGGCGGCTGCCGGCGTCCACGTTCGCCGTGATGATGTCGCTTGAGCCGGCGATCGCGGCGCTGGCGGGGTTCCTTGTGCTGAGTCAGGCGCTTTCTGCTGCGCAGGCTGCGGCTGTCGGGTTGGTCATCGGGGCGAGTATCGGGGCGGTTCGTACGCAGTCGCGGGGGGTTCGGCCGGCTGTCCGCGACTGACGGAGCGTCGAGGTCTGGCCTCGGGTGCGGCTCCGGTGGGTCTTCCCGCGCAGTTCCCCGCGCCCCTTAGGTGGCAGCCCCGGCTGGTGGTTCTTCGTCTACAGCGTGCGCTGTGGCTGATCGCGCAGTTCCCCGCGCCCCTTACGGGGCTGGGCTGAGCGTCCGCTCTTGGCCTTCGGCCCTGGGGGTCTGGGGGCCGGCCTCGGCGTCAACCTCCCAGCCCCTCCGGCGATTGAGGAGAGGGGGGTGGGGGCAGCGCCGGAAGTTCGAATCCGCTCCGGGGAGGAGTGTTGCGCGGAGTTGGAGATGCAACGGGCGTTGCGTATTATGGAGGGGCGGTCAGGGCGTTGCGCGGCCCGTGGAGCGATCCATGAGGTCGATGTCCTCCCACCAACCCTCGACCCCGCTGATGCTACGAGCCGCCCGCTCGGGATACGCCGCAGCGATCTCCGCGAGAACGGCATGACTGATGGCGACAGCCGGAGTCATGGAGGGGAAGACGGACGCGCCCTCACTGGGCACCGCGACGACGAGCCCCGCGGTCTGCGCCAGCCGGCTGGTCCGCCGGTCGGTGACGAGGCAGACCGTGATCCCGCGCCGCCCGGCCGCCTCGGAGATCGCGATCAACTCACGAGGAGTGCGCCAGAAGTTGAAGATGACCAGGCAACTGCCCTCAGGCAGCAGATTGAGCTGCGTGGTCCGCTCGGAACCGGCCATCGTGTCGAGCCGGATGTCGAACCCCATGGCCGTGCCGAGGTAGGACAGCACCATGGCCGGTGCGGAGAAGCTGCCGGACGCGGTGACGAGCGTGCGCGGCGCGGCGGCGATGGCGTCGGCCAACGCCTTGACCTCGGCCGCGTCGAGCGTCCGCGCCATCCTGGCCAGGTGGTCGCTGTCGCGGTGCAGCGCCGCTTTCGTCGGCGTCTCGTTCATCGCGCTCGCGTGCTCGCTCAGCACCTCGGGCCCGGACAGCGCCGACAGGTACTGACTGCGGACTTCGAGCTGGAGGTCCGGCCAGCCGGAGAACCCCATCTGCTGGGCGGCGCGGGTGACGGTCGACGCGTTCACCCCCGCCCGCTGGGCCATGTCGCGGGCCGAGGCGTACGAGGCGAACTCGGGGCTGGTCTGCAACACCTCGAGGACGCGTGCGGCCTGACTTCCGCGCGGCATGTTCGCGAGCTGCTCCGCGATACGTACCTGGAGCGACCCTCTCACCTCCCAGACAGCCGCACCTGAAGCGCGGAATTCCGTTCCTCCCAGTCTAGGTGCGCCCCGCGCGCCCAGTGCCCCGCGAGCCCGGCGCCCCGCGCACCCGCCTCCCCCATGACCGCAACGCACGTTGCATACGAATTTGACTGCAACGTTCATTGAAGCTCTAATGAAATGCGGCGCGGCCGGTGCGGCGCATCGGCGCACACCACATCCGGCGGCAGACGCTCCCAACCGCCTGCCGCCTCCCGCCCATTGGCACCGCAGATAGGAAGAACCCCATGACCGAGATGCCTGAGAACGACAAGCAGCGGACGGCGAAGAAGAAGAAGGCGATCGCCGCGGTCGCCCTGGTGGCGGGCGCCGGCCTGCTCGCCGCCGGCGGTTACGCGCTGTCGACGTCCACCGCCCTGGCGACGTCCGGCCTCTTCGGCACCACCGAGCACAACGGCGACGACCCGGACAAGACCACGGACGTCTCGCTGCTCGTCGACCACCACCAGGAGGCCGACCTCTCGAAGCAGCTCACCAACGCCAAGATGGCCAACGACGGCGAAGGCGCCCAGACCACCGTCCACCTGACGGCGGGCGGCAAGCAGGACATCGACACCGTCGGCCTGAAGGTCAACTACGCCAAGAACGCGAAGAACGAGGGCCTGGCCAAGCAGCTCCTGGTGGACGTCGAGGCAGGCGGCAAGCGCGTGGCCAGCGGTCTGTCCGCCGCGGAGATCGTCCAGAAGGGCACCCTGCCCGTGGACCTGTCCGCCGCCGGCGGCACGCTCCGCAGCTTCGAGAAGAACGACCTCCCCGTCGACCTGCACGTCTACCTGAAGAACGGCACCGAGAAGAACTGGGAAGCCGTCAAGAGCCAGATGATCGACTCGATCAGCTTCGCCTTCACCGGCACCGGCACCGGCACCCCGGCCGACGGCGGCGCCGACAGCGGCAACTGACCGCTGAGCCGACGGACCAGGGCCTTCCCGGTCGCGGCCGGGCACGAACCCGGCCGCGACCGGAGGAAAGGCTCTGGGACCTCTCGTCCGCATCCTGACAGGCCCGCCGCCTGACGGACGAGAGGCCCAGGGGCCGGGCCGCACCTCCCCCTCGGCCGGCCCGGCCCCGCCCCCGACGCACCCCGGCGGCCCGCCCGCAGGAAGTACGAGAGAACGTGACCGACGTGCCCCCCGCCCCGGCCGCCCCGCCGGCCGACGAGGCGACGACCCTGGAACTGCCGCGTGTCGCCGAACGGCACCAAGGCCGCCCGGCCCGGCACACCGGCCGCCCCCGGCATCGGCGTACCGGACTGTGGCGGGTGGTGCGCGGCGCCTTGCGCGCCCTGTCGACGCTGCTGGTCACCGCCTTCGTCCTCGCCGTACTGGCGGCGGGCGTCGCGCGGACGGTCTACGACGTGCGGTTCATGCCGATCCTGACGCCGTCGATGACCCCGGTGATGCCGGCCGGTTCGCTGGCCGTCACCCGGCCGGTCGAGGCGCGGGACATCGCCGAGGGCGACATCATCGCGTTCCGGCCGCCGCGCCCGTGGACGCCGAAGGACGGCAAGCCGGTCGTGCACCGGGTTGTGCGGGACGAGAAGTACGCGGCGGGGCGCGTGATCCGTACCAAGGGCGACGCGAACGACGCCATGGACCCCTGGAAGATCGACCTGTCCGGGCCGGGCACGTACGCCCGCGTCGTCCACGTCGTCCCGCGAGCCGGGGGCATCGCGCGGAACGTGGCGCACGCGGGGCCGCTCGCCGTGACGGGGGCGGTGGCCGGACTGTGCCTCATGGGGTGGGGGGTGCGCCGGCTTCTGCCGTGGCGGCGGAACGGCGGATGACTACGCACCGGAGCCCCCGTGGCCCGGGTGAGAAGAGGTGCATCACTGTGAACCAGAGGCGAATCCGGCCCCGCCCGCCACGGCGGCGCCGCGCGGGGCGGGCCGTCACCGCGGCGGCCACCGTCGCGGCGGCCCTCGCGGGCCCTGCGGCCGGGCAGGCGCTCGCCGCGGACGCCCCCGGCGGGCCTGACACCCTGCGCATCGTGTCGGGCCCCGGCACGGCGTGGACGGCCGACACCCCCGGCCTCGAACCGGGCGACCGGGTCACCCGCTACCTGGACGTGATCGCCGGGACCGGCGGTCCGCTGACGGAGACGGCGAGCCTGTGGGGCGAGGGCCGGCTCACCGACGGCGGCGGTCTGCTCGCGGGCGTCCAGGGGTGCTCGGTCGCGTGGAAGGACGGCGCCTGCGCGGGGAGGCGTACGGAACTCGCCGCGCCCGGCACCGCGTTGCGCGCGGCGGTGGACCTCGGTACGCGGCGGATGGCGGCCCGCGAAGTCCACCACCTGAAGCTGACGTTCACGGTCCCCGCGCGTCTGCCGGCCGGCCTCGACGGCACGACGGCGCGCGTCACGCTCAAGGTCACGGTCACGGGCACGGGCGCGGAACCGGACGCGGGCACGGCGGGCGGCGGCAACGGTTCGGGCTTCCCGGCCGGTACGTCGACGGACTCACCGCCCGACTCCTCGACGGGCGGCATCCTGGCCCGCACCGGCGCCGAGATGTGGGGCCTCGCCCTGCTGGCGCTGGGGGCGATCGTCGCCGGTGCGGCGGTGTGGACATCGCAGCGCCACCGTACGCAGGACACCGACGCCGAGGAGGACACCGCCACGGCCTCGCTCGCCGGAGACCATCAAGGAGCGCAGTCATGAACGGCTTTCACTCCCGCCACCCCGGACGGCGCGCCCGGGACCGGGCCCTGCTCACCACCGGCGCGGTCGCGGCCGCCGCGTGCCTCGCGGTGGCATCCGGCCCCGGCCGCGCCCTCCCCGTCTCGACGGCGACGGCCCGGTCGGGTGCCTTCGGCCCCGCCGACGAGCACGGCCCGCACATCGAACGGCCCGCGATCAGCACGCCCGCCGACGGTTCGGTCCTGGTCCCCGACCCGAAGACCGGCACGGTCCTCTTCAGCGGCACCGGACAGCCCGGGGCCACGCTGGAGCTGTACTACCGCGCGTCCGGCGGTACGGGATGGAAGAAGCTGGACGGCTTCTCCGCGCGGGTCGACTCGGACGGGCGGTGGAAGCAGGCCGCCGCGGTCACCGGGGCCGGTGTGGTCGGCGGCATCTTCGACTTCCGTGTCCGGCAGACGGTGGAGGACAAGGCCCAGAACTCCGCCGCCATCACCGTGACGACCGAGAAGAACGGCACGCCGTGTCCCCCTTCGGCGGGTTACGCGGGGTGCCTGCGTTACACGTACACCGGCGGCGACCAGGACTTCGTCGTGCCGAAGGACGTGCACCAGGTGAACGTACGGCTGTGGGGTGCGGGTGGCGCCGGCACCGACTACTCGTACACCCGGGGCGGCGGTGGCGGCGGCTACACCACCGGGAACCTGTCCGTGCCGGCCGCCAAGCACCTGCGCCTGATGGCGGGTGAGGGAGGCGGCCTCCAGAAGCGGCGCACCTACGGCGGAGGCGGCAACCCCGGGTACGGCCCCAACTACGGGGGCAGCGGCGGCGGCATGAGCGCGGTGTGGGACGGCGAGAAGCCGCTGCTCATCGCGGGTGGCGGAGGGGGCGGGCCCGCCAACTCCATGAACCGGCCGCGCACTGACCTGAACGCGGGCGGTGGCGGCGGGGGAGAGAGCGGCGCCGCCGTCACCGGCCGCACGGACAGCAAGCAGGGCGCCCCCGGCACCCAGACGGCGGGCGGGGCGCGGGGCACCGGGGGGAACTGTCTCTCCGGTCCTCCGAAGCCAGGGACCAAGTTCAATGGCGGGTACGGGGGTTGGTCTCCCGTCAAGAACACCTCGCCGAACGGCGGCGGTGGCGGCGGGGGCGGCTGGTTCGGCGGCGGAGGTGGCGACTGCGCGGCCGGAACCGACGGTGACGCCGCCGGTGGCGGGGGCGGTGGCTCCGGCTACGTGGACCCGGCGGCGGTGACGCAGGGGCGTACGGTGCCGGGGGCCGGCGCCGCGCAGATCGAACACGGGGGTGATCCCGCCGGGGCGTCCGACGACCAGTACGTCGGCCGGGCGGGACGGGGCGGCGCCCGGCAGGACGGGGCCGGCAAGGGCGGTACGGGTCTCATCGTCATCCAATGGAAGCCGGCGCCTCCATCGCCGACGGCCCTGGGAGCCGGGGCTGCGCCCAGCCCCGCCGAGTCCGGAGGCCGGGAGCGGGCGCCGAGGTCAGCCCCGTCAGGGGCGCGGGGAACGGCGCGCTCAGCCACGACGAACCCGGCACCCCGGGGCTCCACCCCAAGCCCCGCTCCTCAAGCACCGGAGGGACTGGAAGCAGACGCTGAGGCCGACTCCCCAAGGGGCGCGGCCGCGCCGCCGCTGGAAACGGACGCTGAGGCCGACTCCCCAAGGGGCGCGGGGAACTGCGCGCCCAGCCACGGCGAACCCGGCACCCTGAGGCACTGCCCCACCCCCCGCTCCTCAAGCGCCGGAGAGGCTGGGAGTTTGCGCTGAGGCCGACTCCCTCAGGGGCGCGGCCGCGCTGCCGCTGGAAACGGGCGCTGAGGTCGACTCCCTAAGGGGCGCGGGGAACTGCGCGCTCAACCACAACGCACCCGGCACTCTGGGGCGCTGCCCCAGCCCCCGCTCCTCAAGCGCCGGAGAGGCTGGGAGTATGCGCTGAGGCCGACTCCCTCAGGGGCGCGGGGAACTGCGCGAGAAGCCCCACCGGGGCCGCACTGAACGCACAACATCAACGCACCCGGCGCTGGGGGCCGCCTTGCCCACCCGTGCCGCCCCAGGCGGCAGACTGCCCAAGGCGGCGGGGGGCGCCTAAAAGGCACCGGGGTTGGCAGCCCCGCCAGGGGCGCGGGGAACTGCGCGCTCGGCCACGACGCACCCGGCACTCTGGGGCGCTGCCCCAGCCCCCGTTCCTCAATCGCCGGAGGGGCTGGATGTTGGCGCTGAGCCCAGACCGCCAGGGACCCCAGGGCCGTAGGCCGGGAGTTGGGGGCGAGGTCAGCTAGCCAAGCGCCGCAGAGGCCGGAGTCGGCGGTGAGGTCAGTCTGGCGAGGTCGAGGGCAGCGCCCCGCACCCCCGAACGGAGTTTTCATGCAAGCATGCTTGATTGTTTCCGGTACGACTGCCATGCTCCGGGCAAGCCCAGAACCCGCCCACCCCCGGAGGGCCCCGTGTCGGACGCCGCCCCGCCCCCCGTCATCGAAGACCTCCGCACAGAAGGCGCCGAACTAGACGCTCTGGTAGCCGAGTTGACCCCCACGGAGTGGACCGCCCCCACCCCCGCGCCACGCTGGACGGTGGCGCATCAGATCGCCCACCTGGCCTGGACGGACCGCGCGGCCCTGATCGCCGTGACGGACCCGGCCGCGTTCACCGAAGAGGTCGAGAAGGCGCTGGCCGCCCCGGACACCTTCGTCGACGACGGCGCCGAGGAAGGCGCGGCACTGGCGCCCGATGACCTGCTCGCCCGCTGGCGCACCGGCCGCGAAGCACTCGACAGGGCGCTGCGGAAAGCCGCCGACAGCAAGGCCAAGTTCCCCTGGTTCGGGCCCCCGATGTCCGCCGCGTCGATGGCGACGGGCCGCCTGATGGAGACCTGGGCCCACGGCCAGGACATCGCCGACGCGCTCGGCGTCACCCGCACCCCCACCGCCCGCCTCCGGCACGTCGCCCGCATCGGCGTCCGCGCCCGCGACTTCGCCTTCACCGCCCACGGCAAGCCCGTACCGGAGGAGGAGTTCCGGGTCGAACTCCAGGCTCCGGGAGGGGAGTTGTGGACGTACGGGCCCGAAGGTGCCGCCCAGCGTGTCACCGGGCCCGCGCTCGACTTCTGCCTGCTCGTCACCCAGCGCGCCCACCGCGCCGACCTCGCCGTACGCGCCGAGGGCGCCGACGCCGACGCCTGGCTGGACATCGCGCAGGCGTTCGCGGGCCCGCCCGGCGCCGGCCGCGCCCCGAAGGGAGCCGCCGGGTGAGCGCCCGCCCGCTGCGGATCGGGAACGCCTCCGGGTTCTACGGCGACCGCTTCGACGCCCTGCGCGAGATGCTGACCGGCGGCCCCCTCGACGTCGTCACCGGCGACTACCTCGCCGAGCTGACCATGCTCATCCTCGGCCGCGACCGCCTGAAGGACCCGGCGCGCGGCTACGCCCGCACGTTCCTGCGCCAGTTGGAACAGTGCCTCGGCCTCGCCGCCGACTCCGGCACGAAGATCGTCACCAACGCGGGCGGCCTCAACCCCGCCGGACTCGCGGCAGACGTCAGGGAGTTGGCGGACCGGCTCGGCCTCCCCGTACGCGTCGCTCACGTCGAGGGCGACGACCTCAGCGCGAGCGGACGCCACCCCGGCGCGCTCACCGCCAACGCCTACCTCGGCGGCGCCGGCATCACCGCGTGCCTCGCGGCGGGCGCCGACATCGTCGTCACCGGACGCGTCACCGACGCCGCCCTGGTCAGCGGGCCCGCGGCCTGGCACTTCGGGTGGGCGCCCGACGCGTACGACCAGCTCGCCGGGGCCGTCGTCGCCGGGCACCTCCTGGAGTGCGGCACGCAGGCCACCGGCGGGAACTACGCCCACTTCGCCGCACACACCGCCCGCCTGACCCGCCCCGGCTTCCCGCTCGCCGAGATCCACGCCGACGGCAGCAGCGTCCTGACCAAGCACCCCGGCACCGGCGGCCTCGTCACCGTCGGCACCGCCACCGCCCAACTCCTCTACGAGACCGGCGGCGCCCGCTACGCCGGGCCCGACGTGACCGCCCGCCTCGACACCGTCCGCCTCAGCGACGACGGCCCCGACCGGGTCCGCGTCGAGGGCGTGCGCGGCGAGGCGCCCCCGCCCACCCTCAAGGTCGGCCTCAACAAACTCGGCGGCTTCCGCAACGAGGTCATCTTCGTCCTCACCGGACTCGACATCGAAGCCAAGGCCGAGCTGGTCCAGCGTCAGTTGGGCGACGCTCTCGCCAAGTCGCCGCCACGCGACGTGCGTTGGGAGCTGGCGCGTACCGACCGGGCCGACGCGGACACCGAGGAGGGGGCCAGCGCCCTGCTGCGCCTCGTCGTACGCGACCCCGACCAGGACGTCGTGGGACGCGCCCTGAGCGGCGCCGCCGTCGAACTCGCCCTCGGCTCCTACCCGGGCTTCCACGTCACCGCGCCGCCCGGCAAGGGCTCCCCGTACGGCGTCTTCGAAGCCGCGTACATCGACCGCGCGGACGTGCCGCACGTCGCCGTGCTGCCCGACGGGAAGCGCGTCGCCGTACCGCCTCCGCCGGGGCCCGGCCGGCCGCTCGCCCCCGTGGAGGAGCCCGCGCCGCCCGTGCCGCCGCCCCCCGGGCCCACCCGGCGCGCCCCCCTCGGGCTCGTCGCGGGCGCCCGCAGCGGCGACAAGGGCGGCGACGCCAACATCGGCGTCTGGGTGGGCGGTGGCGACGCCTGGCGCTGGCTCGCCCACACCCTCACCACCGACCGCCTGCGCCAACTCCTGCCCGAGACAGCCGACTTGCGCGTCAACCGGCACGTCCTGCCGAACCTCCGCGCCCTCAACTTCACCGTCGGGGGCATCCTCGGCGAGGGCGTCGCCGCGCAGGCCCGCTTCGACCCGCAGGCCAAGGGCCTCGGCGAATGGCTGCGCTCCCGCCACCTCGACATACCGGAGGCACTGCTGTGACCGTCCTGGCCAGCGCCCTGGACACCCGGTCCGACGAGTACGCCGCCCACCGCGCGGCCCTGCTCGACAAGCTCGCCGCACTCGACGCCGAGCACGCCAAGGCGCTGGCGGGCGGCGGCGAGAAGTACGTCCAGCGCCACCGCGACCGGGGCAAGCTGCTCGCCCGGGAGCGGATCGAGCTGCTGCTCGACCCCGACACGCCGTTCCTCGAACTGTCGCCGCTCGCCGCCTGGGGCAGCGACTACACCGTGGGCGCGTCCCTCGTCACCGGCATCGGTGTCGTCGAGGGCGTCGAGTGCCTGATCACGGCGAACGACCCGACCGTGCGCGGCGGCGCCTCCAACCCGTGGTCGCTGAAGAAGGCCCTGCGCGCCAACGAGATCGCGTACGCCAACCGGCTGCCCTGCATCTCCCTCGTCGAGTCCGGCGGCGCCGATCTGCCGTCCCAGAAGGAGATCTTCATCCCCGGCGGCGGGATCTTCCGCGACATCACCCGGCTCTCCGCCGCCGGAATCCCCACCGTCGCCGTCGTCTTCGGCAACTCCACCGCCGGAGGCGCGTACGTCCCCGGCATGTCCGACCACGTCATCATGGTCGAGGACCGCGCGAAGGTGTTCCTCGGCGGGCCGCCGCTGGTGAAGATGGCGACCGGCGAGGAGAGCGACGACGAGTCCCTGGGCGGCGCCGCCATGCACGCCCGCACCTCCGGGCTCGCCGACTACTTCGCGCGCGACGAGCAGGACGCGATCCGCCAGGCCCGCCGGGTCGTCGCCCGGCTCAACCACCGCAAGGCGTACGCCGATCCACAGGCTGTGGAAGCTCCCAAGTACGACCCCGAGGAGTTGCTGGGGATCGTGCCGGAGGACCTGAAGGTGCCGTTCGACCCGCGCGAGGTCATCGCCCGGATCGTGGACGCCTCCGACTTCGACGAGTTCAAGCCGCTGTACGGGGCCTCGCTCGTCACCGGCTGGGCCGCGCTGCACGGCTACCCGGTCGGCATCCTCGCCAACGCGCAGGGCGTCCTGTTCAGCGAGGAGTCCCAAAAGGCCGCGCAGTTCATCCAGTTGGCCAACCAGCGCGACATCCCGCTGCTGTTCCTGCACAACACCACCGGCTACATGGTCGGCAAGGAGTACGAGCAGGGCGGCATCATCAAACACGGCGCGATGATGATCAACGCGGTCTCCAACTCCCGCGTCCCGCACCTGTCCGTGCTCCTCGGCGCCTCCTACGGCGCCGGCCACTACGGCATGTGCGGACGCGCCTACGACCCGCGCTTCCTGTTCGCCTGGCCCAGCGCCAAGTCCGCAGTCATGGGCCCGCAGCAGCTCGCCGGGGTCCTGTCCATCGTCGCCCGCCAGTCCGCCGCCGCCAAGGGCCGCCCCTACGACGACGAGGCGGACGCCGCGCTGCGCGCCATGGTCGAGCAGCAGATCGAGTCCGAGTCGCTGCCGGCGTTCCTGTCCGGACGCCTCTACGACGACGGCGTCATCGACCCGCGCGACACCCGCACCGTCCTCGGCATCTGCCTGTCCGCGATCCACACCGCACCGTACGAGGGCGCCCGCGGCGGCTTCGGCGTCTTCCGGATGTGAGGCCGAACATGATCACCTCTGTGCTCGTCGCCAACCGCGGCGAGATCGCCTGCCGCGTCTTCCGCACCTGCCGTGACCAGGGCATCCGTACCGTCGCCGTGCACTCCGACGCGGACGCGGACGCCCTGCACGTGCGCGAGGCCGACCTCGCCGTACGGCTGCCGGGGGCCACGCCCGCCGACACCTATCTGCGCGCCGACCTCGTCGTGAAGGCCGCCCTGGACGCGGGCGCCGACGCCGTCCACCCCGGCTACGGCTTCCTGTCCGAGAACGCCGGCTTCGCGCGCGCCGTCAGCGACGCGGGACTCGTCTGGATCGGGCCGCCGCCCGAGGCGATCGAGGCCATGGCGTCCAAGACCCGCGCCAAACAGCTCCTCGGCATCGCCCCGCTCACCGACGTGAGCGCCGCCGACCTGCCCGTGCTCGTGAAAGCGGCGGCGGGCGGCGGCGGACGCGGCATGCGCGTCGTACGCGAACTGGGCGCGCTGGAAGAGGAGTTGGCGGCGGCGCGGTCGGAGGCGCTGGCCGCGTTCGGGGACGGCGAGGTGTTCGTCGAGCCGTACGTCGAGGGCGGACGCCACGTCGAGGTGCAGGTCCTCGCCGACACCCACGGCACGGTCTGGCTCCTCGGCACCCGCGACTGCTCCCTCCAGCGCCGCCACCAGAAGGTCGTCGAGGAGGCCCCCGCCCCCGGCCTGCCGCCCTCCCTCGTCCGCGAACTGCACAAGGTGGCCGAGCGGGCGGTGCGGTCCGTGTCGTACGTCGGCGCCGGGACCGTGGAGTTCCTCGTGGCCGACGGGCGCGCGCACTTCCTGGAGATGAACACCCGGCTCCAGGTCGAACACCCCGTCACCGAGGCCGTGTTCGGCATCGACCTCGTCGCCCTGCAACTGCGCATCGCGGAAGGGGAGGCGCTCGCCCCCGAACCGCCCGCGCCGCGCGGCCACGCCGTCGAGGCCCGCCTGTACGCCGAGGACCCGGCCGCCGGCTTCGCCCCGCAGACCGGCACCCTGCACCGGCTCGCCGTCCCCGGCGCCGTCCGCCTCGACACCGGGTACACCGACGGCGACACCATCGGCGTCCACTACGACGCCATGCTCGCCAAGGCCGTCGCCCACGCCCCGACCCGCGCCGAGGCCGTCCGCGCCCTCGCCGGGGCGCTGGAACGGGCCGCCGTGCACGGCCCCGTCACCAACCGCGACCTGCTCGTACGGTCCCTGCGCCACCCCGAGTTCACGGGCGCCCGCATGGACACCGGGTTCTACGAGCGCCACCTCGCCGAGCTGACCGCGCCGGACGAGGACCCCTGCGCACCGCTCGCCGCCGCGCTCGCCCAGGCCCAGGGCCGCTCCCGCTTCGGCGGCTTCCGCAACCTGCCCTCGCAGGAGCAGATCCGGCGGTACCGCAGCGAGCCGTACGGCACCGAGTACAAGGCCCGCTACCGCCACACCCGCACCGGCGTCGAGGCCGGCGGTGTCACCAGCGTCTCGCGCCCCCGGACCGACGAGGCGAGCGGCGAGGGGACCGCGACGATCACCCTCCACGACCTGCCGGACGAGATCCGCGTCGTCCACGCGGGCCGCGACCGCGTCGTCCTCGAAATCGGCGGCGTGCGGCGGAAGTTCGACGTGGCCGTGTACGGCGACCGGGTGTACGTGAACGGGCACGCCTTCACCGCGCTGCCCCGCTTCACCGACCCCACCGACCGGCAGGCCCCCGGCTCGCTGCTCGCCCCGATGCCCGGCACCGTCGTCCGCGTCGCCGAAGGGCTCGCCGAGGGCGCCGCCGTCACCGCCGGGCAGCCCCTGATCTGGCTGGAGGCGATGAAGATGGAGCACCGCGTCACCGCCCCCGCCTCCGGCACCCTCACCGCACTGCACGCCACCGTCGGCCGCCAGGTCGAGGTGGGCGCCCTGCTCGCCGTCGTCGGCGCCGAAGCCGCCGCCACCCCCGAGGAGACCCCCGTATGAGCACCGACCGTGCCGTCCTGGAGACCGACGAACACCGCGCGCTGCGGGCCGCCGTCGCCGCCCTCGGCAAGCGCTACGGCCGCGCCTACATGACCCGCGTCACCGGCGCCGACGGCCACCCCGACGAGCTGTGGGCGGAGGCCGCCAAACTCGGCTACCTCGGCGTCAACCTGCCCGAGGAGTACGGCGGCGGAGGCGGCGGCATAGCCGAACTGTCCATTGTCCTGGAGGAGTTGGGCGCCGCCGGATCGCCGCTGCTGATGATGGTCGTCTCGCCCGCGATCTGCGGCACCGTCATCGCCCGGTTCGGCACCGAGGAGCAGAAGCGGGCCTGGCTGCCCGGACTCGCCGACGGCACCCGCACCATGGCCTTCGGCATCACCGAGCCCGACGCCGGCTCCAACTCCCACCGCATCACCACCACCGCCCGCAAGGAGGACGACGGGAGCTGGGTCCTGAACGGGCGCAAGGTCTTCGTCTCCGGCGTCGACATCGCGGACGCCACCCTCATCGTCGGCCGCACCTCCGACGCCCGCACCGGCACCCTCAAGCCCTGCCTGTTCATCGTGGAGCGCGAGACTCCCGGCTTCGGCCGCCGCAAGATCGACATGGAGGTGCAGGCGCCGGAGAAGCAGTTCGAGCTGACCCTCGACGACGTGCGCCTGCCCGCCGACGCGCTCGTCGGCGACGAGGACGCCGGCCTGCTGCAACTGTTCGCCGGGCTCAACCCCGAGCGCGTCATGACCGCCGCGTTCGCCATCGGCATGGGCCGCTTCGCGCTCGCCCGCGCCGTCGAGTACGCCCGCGAACGCACCGTGTGGAAGGCCCCCATCGGCGCCCACCAGGCCATCGCCCACCCCCTCGCGCAGATCCACATCGAACTGGAGCTGGCCCGCCTGATGATGCAGAAGGCCGCCCGCCTCTACGACGACGGCGACGACGTCGGAGCGGGCGAGGCCGCCAACATGGCCAAGTACGCCGCCGCGGAAGCCTGCGTGCGCGCCGTCGACCAGGCCGTGCACACCCTCGGCGGCAACGGCCTCACCCGCGAGTTCGGCCTCGCGTCCCTCATCACCGGCTCCCGCGTCGCCCGGATCGCCCCCGTCAGCCGCGAGATGATCCTCAACTACGTCTCGCACCAGAGCCTCGGGCTGCCGAAGTCCTACTGACAACCGCCCATCACCGACGAGGAGTTGGCATGGTGACGTACAGGAGCGCCTACCCGGACGCGGCCGTCGTGGACGCGGCCATCCATGACGCGGTGCTCGGCGGCGCTGCCGCGCGCGGCGACCGTCCCGCCCTCGTCGACGGGATCGGCGGCACGACTCTCACGTACGCCCAACTCGACCAGTACCACCGCAAGGTGGCCGCCGGACTGGCCGAGGCGGGCGTGCGGCCGGGGGACGTCGTCGCGCTGCACAGCCCGAACACCATCGTCTACCCGGTCGCCTTCTACGGCGCCACCCGCGCGGGCGCCGCCGTCACCACCGTCCACCCGCTCGCCACACCCGACGAGTTCGCCAAGCAACTCCGCGACAGCCGCGCCCGCTGGATCATCACCGTCGGCCCGCTCCTCGACTCCGCCCGCGCCGCCGCCGAACGCGCGGGCGGCATCGAGGAGATCCTGGTCGCCGACCCGCCCGGCGACCACGGCCACCGCTCCCTGTTCGACATGCTCGCCACCACCGCGCCCGTCCCCGAGGTGCCCGTCGACCCCGCGCACGACGTCGCCGCGCTGCCCTACTCCTCCGGCACCACCGGCGTCCCCAAGGGCGTCATGCTCACCCACCGCAACATCGCCACCAACCTCGCCCAGCTCGAACCCGTCATCCCCATGGGCCCCGGCGACCGCGTCCTGGCCGTCCTGCCCTTCTTCCACATCTACGGGCTCACCGCCCTCATGAACGCCCCGCTGCGCCAGGGCGCCACCGTCGTCGTCCTGCCCCGCTTCGACCTCGACACGTTCCTCACCGCCATCGAGAAGCACCGCATCAACGCCCTGTACGTCGCCCCGCCCATCGTGCTCGCCCTCGCCAAACACCCCGCCGTCGAAGGCCGCGACCTGTCCTCGCTCGACTACGTGATCAGCGCCGCCGCCCCGCTCGACGCGTCGCTGGCCGCCGCCTGCGCCCGCCGCCTCGGCCTGCGCGGGACCGTCGGCCAGGCGTACGGCATGACGGAACTCTCGCCCGGCACCCACGTCGTCGCGCCCGACGCCCCGAACCCGCCGCCCGGCACGGTCGGCCGCCTCATCGCCTCGACCGAGATGCGCCTGGTCCGCCTCGACGACCCCGCCACCGACGCCGAACCCGGCGCCGAGGGCGAGATCCTGATCCGGGGCCCGCAGGTCATGAAGGGCTACCTCGGGCGCCCCGACGCCACCGCCGCGATGATCGACGCCGACGGCTGGGTGCACACCGGCGACGTCGGCCGCGTCGACGCCGACGGCTGGCTGTTCGTCGTCGACCGCGTCAAGGAACTCATCAAGTACAAGGGCTTCCAGGTGGCCCCCGCCGACCTCGAAGCGCTCCTGCTCACCCATGACGCGATCGCCGACGCGGCCGTCATCGGCGTACCCGACGACGACGGCAACGAGATCCCCAAGGCGTTCGTCGTCCGCGCCGACGACCAACTCACCGCCGAGGACGTCATGGCGTACGTGGCCGAACGCGTCGCCCCCTACAAGAAGATCCGGCGCGTCGCCTTCGTCACCGAGGTGCCGCGCGCCGCGTCCGGCAAGATCCTGCGCCGCCACCTCAGGGAGAACTGACCGTGCCCGACGAGCCCCTGGTCCGCCACGCCCTCACCCGCGGCGTCGCCACCCTCACCCTGGACGCGCCGCGCCGCAACGCCCTGTCCGCCGCGCTCGTCGCCGAGCTGGCGGAGCGGCTGCGCCGGGCGGGGGAGGACCCGGAGGTGCGGGCCGTGGTCCTCACGCACACGGGGAACACGTTCAGCGCGGGCGCCGACCTCTCCGACCCGCCGCACCCCGACGCGCTCGTCGCGCTGCTGCGGGCCGTCGTGGCGCTGCCCAAGCCGGTCGTGGGGCGCGTCGACGGGCATGTGCGGGCCGGGGGGCTCGGGCTGCTGGGGGCGTGCGACATCGCGGTGGCGTCGGCGGCGTCCACGTTCGCGTTCACGGAGGTACGCATCGGGGTCGCGCCCGCCGTCATCTCCCTGCCGCTGCTGCACCGGCTCGACCCGTCCGCCGCCCGCCGGTACTGGCTCACCGGTGAGCGCTTCGACGCGGCGCGGGCGGCCCGCTGCGGGCTCCTCACGGCGGCCGCGGACCCCGGCGACGACCTCGACGCCGACACCCTCGCGCCGGTGCTCGACGGGCTGCGGCGGGCGTCCCCGCAGGGGCTGGCCGAGACGAAACGGCTGCTCACGGCTAAGGTCCTTGATGCCTTCGACCGGGACGCGGCGGCCCTGACGGCGCTGTCCGCGCGACTGTTCGCCTCCGAGCAGGCCCGCGAAGGGATGACCGCCTTTCTCGAACGACGGGACCCCGGATGGGTGCTCTGACACCGCCCAAGCAGGACCGCTCACGCGCGACACGGCAGCGGCTCCTGGAGTCCGCCGTCGCCTGCCTCGCCGAGCGCGGCTGGTCCGGCTCGACCGTCACCGTCGTCGCCGAACACGCCGGGGTCTCCCGGGGCGCGGCCCAGCACCACTTCCCGACCCGGGAGGACCTGTTCACGGCCGCCGTCGAGTACGTCGCCGAGGAACGCTCCGTCGCCCTGCGCGAACTGCGGCCCGAGGGAAGGGCGGAGGCGGTCGCCGCCCTCGTCGACCTCTATACGGGACCGCTGTTCCGCGCGGCTCTCCACCTCTGGGTCGCCGCGTCCAACGAGCCGGCGCTCGGGGCGCGGGTCGCGGAGCTCGAAGCGCGGGTCGGGCGCGAGACCCATCGGATCGCCGTGCGGCTCCTTGGGGCGGACGAGTCGGTTCCCGGCGTACGGGAGGTCGTGCAGGGGCTGTTGGACATGGCGAGGGGGCTCGGCCTTGCGAATCTCCTCACGGATGACGGGGTGCGCCGCACAAGGGTGGTCCAAGAATGGACCCGCCTCCTGAACGCGACCTTGGCCTCATCCGGCCCTAACCCGTAACTCCGGGCCCCGCGCCCCTGACGGGGCGCTGCCCCCTGAGGTTGTCGTTCACCTTTCGCCGGGTGGGTGGCTGGTCGCGCAGTTCCCCGCGCCCCTGGAGGGGCGACTGCGTCGCCACCTCCTCCCCTGGGGAGCCGGGGCGAAGCCCCGCTCCTCAGGGGCGCGGGGAACTGCGCAACGTTCAGGTCAGCGGGCCTCACCCGGAGAACTCCTCAGGGGCGCGGGGAACTGCGCGATCAGCCACGACGAATGTCGAGGAATCCCACCGGCCGGAGCCACCCACTCACCTGAGGGGCGCGGGGAATCCCCGTAATCCCTCAGCCGGCGGAGCTAAAGGTCGCGGGGGGAACGGGGGCCGGGGCCCACGTATCGTGCCGAGGGCCGCACAAGCCGCCCCGTCCGCTTCTGCTCAAGAACATGCGCACTCCACCCCGCAGTCCGCGCACACGTGAACATAGACGTGAACATATGCGCCGGCACCTCCGCGAAATCAAGCACGATCGCCGCCCAGAACTCCACATTCGTGGCAAGCACCCGATCCGGCCGCCGCGCATGCAACTCCGCCAGCGCCGCCTTCTCCAACGCCTCCGCCACCTCGAACCGCGGCGCCCCCAACTCCCGCGCCGTACGCCGCAGCACCCGCGCCCGGGGATCTTCCGCCCGGTACACCCGGTGCCCGAACCCCATCAGCCGTTCACCCTGGTCCAGCGCCTTACGGACGTACCCCTCCGCGTCCCCGGTCCGCTCGATCTCCTCGATCATGCCGAGGACCCGCGACGGCGCCCCGCCGTGCAGCGGCCCGGACATCGCCCCGACCGCTCCCGACAGCGCCGCGGCGACATCCGCCCCGGTGGAGGCGATGACGCGGGCGGTGAACGTGGAGGCGTTCATCCCGTGCTCCGCCGCGCTCGTCCAGTACGCGTCGACGGCGGCGACATGCTTCGGGTCGGGCTCCCCGCGCCAGCGGATCATGAACCGCTCGACGACGGACTCCGCCTTGTCGATCTCCCGCTGCGGCACCATCGCGAGCCCCTGCCCGCGCGCCGACTGCGCTACGTACGACAGGGCCATGACGGCGGCCCGCGCGAGGTCGTCCCTGGCCTGCTTCTCGTCGATGTCGAGCAGCGGCTTCAGCCCCCACACGGGCGCCAGCATGGCGAGCGCGGACTGTACGTCGACGCGGATGTCCCCGGAGTGCACGGGGATCGGGAACGGCTCGGCGGGCGGCAGCCCCGGGTCGAAGGCGCCGTCGACGAGGAGCCCCCACACGTTCCCGAAGGAGACGTGGCCGACGAGGTCCTCGATGTCGATGCCCCGGTAGCGCAGCGCGCCGCCTTCCTTGTCCGGCTCGGCGATCTCCGTCTCGAACGCGACGACTCCCTCAAGACCGGGTACGAAGTCGGACATCAGGCGGCTCCCTCTGCTGCGTGGACAGTGCTGGTCGGTGCGGATGCGCGGCGGCTTCCCGCTCGCGCTCCGGTTCGGTCACACCCGTGATGCCCCGTACGGCAGGCGATCACCCCACCGATCGGCCAACCGTTTCAGCATCGCTTCGGCCCCTGGACGATAACCCTCAGTGCCACAAATGGCGAGAGTTCGCGGCACTCAGTGCCATGAGCTGGGCCTCCGCCCGTCGAGCGGTGCCGTACGGCAGGATGACGCCGTGAGCGCAGAACCCGACCGCACGCCCGACCGCGGCACCCCCGACCCCGCCGTCATGCGGGAGCCCTACCGCCGCCTCGACGGGGGCCTGCTCGAGTCCGGCGTGGCCGCCGATCCCGTCGAGCAGTTCACCCGCTGGTTCACCGAGGCCGCCGCCGCGGGCCCGCGCCTCGCGGAGCCCAACGCCATGGTCGTCTCCACCGTCGACCCCGACGGCCGCCCCAGCTCCCGCACGGTCCTGCTCAAGTCGTACGACGAAGCCGGCTTCGTCTTCTACACCAACTACCGCTCCCGCAAGGCCCGCGACCTCGACCACGATCCGCGCGTCGCCCTCCTCTTCCCCTGGCACCCGATCGGCCGCCAGGTCCATGTGACGGGCACCGCCGCGCGCACCTCCCGCGCCGAGACCGAGGCGTACTTCCGCACCCGACCGCACGGCTCGCGGCTCGGCGCGTGGGCCAGCGCCCAGTCGTCGGTGATCGAGGACCGCGGGGAACTGGACGCGGAGTACGAGGAATTGCGCCGCCGCCACCCCGAGGGCACGGACGTCCCGGTGCCGCCGCACTGGGGCGGCTACCGGGTCACGCCCGAGACCGTCGAGTTCTGGCAGGGCCGCGAGAACCGCCTCCACGACCGCCTGCGCTACACCCGGGCCGCCCAGGACTGGCACCTGGAACGCCTCAGCCCCTGACCGCCCGGACACGCCCTACGACTGCGTCAGCACCTCGTCCAGGAACGGCTCGACCGCCGCGCGCCAGGCCGCCGGCTGGTCGTAGTGGACCAGGTGACCCGCGTCGGCGACCTCCGCGTACTGCCCGCGCGGCAGTACCCGTACCATCTCCTGCGCCTCGGCCCGGCCGAGCTGCCCGTCGAGGCCGCGGACCACGAGCGCCGGGCAGCGGACCCCGGCCAGCTCCTCCCAGTGCGCGTCATGGACCCACGTGGAGCGGGCCGTGAGCATCTGGGCGCGCGAGAAGACCGGCCGCCAGCCGTCCGCGGTCTCCGTCATGACCTCGGCGAAGAACTCGCCGCGTGCCGCGTTCGGCCGCTCCGCCCAGGGGTCGTCCTCCCCGAACCACTTGCGCACGTCCGCCAGCGTGGCGAACGGCAGCGGCCACGCCGCGAACCAGTCCTCCCACTCCCGCTGCGAGGCCGCCCCGAGCGCCGAGGCCCGCATGTCGCAGATGACCAGCCCCCGGACGAGGTCGGGGCGGCGCGCGGCGAGCTGCCACGCGGTGAGCGCGCCCATGGCGTGGCCGATGAGGACCGCCGGGCCCAGCCCGAGTTCCACCAGGGCCGCCTCGGCGTCGAGGACGTACGCCTCCCGGTCGAACGGGCCCTGCGGCGGCTTCTCGCTCTGCCCGTGCCCGCGCTGGTCGAGCGCCACCGCGCGGTGCCGCTCGGCGAGCCAGCGTGCCGTGCCGGCCCAGTGGGACGCCCGGCCCATCAGACCGTGCAGTAACAGCACGCCGGGCGTCCGGCCGGTCTCGCCCGTCTTGGGCGGGTCCGCGAACTCCCAGGCGGCCAGCCGGGCCCCACCCGCCCCGGTCACGTCGATGCGCCGCGCCATAGCCCCTGCCACCCCCTCGTGGTCACTCCTGTGAACGCCGTACGGCGCACATTATCGAACTCTTTTTCGAAAACTCGGCGTTCGGCCGCAACACCCCTCATTCGAGTGACCCCCCTCCAGGAATGACCGGCGCGGCCGAGGGGATCTCTTCATCGGGAGGCGGACCGCTCGGGGAAACCGGTCCGACGGGGCGACCCTGGGAGCTCGGGGCTCCGGGTCGCGACAGGGGAGGACAGGCCCCGGCGCCGCGAGGCGCCGGGGCCCTCTGCTGCCCAGGCCGCGCAGACGGTGCGGACGGTTCCGACGGTGATGACGGTGATGACGGTGACGGCGCACGTGGCGTCGCACGTCGGCGCGGTGAGCGCCCCCCGCGCTCCCCGCCTCGTGAACGGCAGGTCCATGCCTGGCCCCCTCCGGTCATATGCCTCACGCGACAGCCTTGCACGCGAAGCGCGCGGGCGCTGCGGTTCCGCACACTGAATCTTCGATTTTGTGCGGATGCGTCGACGGAGCGGAGAAAACCCAACTGTCCCGCACGTAACGGGGGTTCGGCGGGGCGTGCGCCCGAGTGCGCCGGAGTGCCCCCCCCCGGCGGGGCCCGCCACCGGGAACCTCCCGGAAACACGGCGGCCGGGCCGGGGAAGACCCCCGGCCCGGCCGCCGCCGACGCCCTCGCGCGCTACCGCTTGGCCACGAAGACATGCGAGGCGATGTCCGCCTCCAGCTCCGCCGCCTCACCACTGCTGCCCACCAGGACCCCGCCCGGCGACCGCGTCACGCTGACCACCGAACCGGGCTGCACGCCCGCGCGCCGCAGCGTGTACATGAGCTGCGCGTCCGTCTGGATCGGCTCACCGATGCGCCGGACGACGACGGTCTTGCCATCGGGGCCCGCCTCCAGATCGGCGAGCGAGACCATGCCCTCGTCGAGGAACGGGTCCGCGCCGTCCTTCTCGCCCAGCTCCTCGAGGCCCGGGATCGGATTCCCGTACGGGGACTCCGTCGGGTGCCGCAGCAGTTCGAGGACGCGGCGCTCCACGGCCTCACTCATCACGTGCTCCCAGCGGCACGCCTCCGCGTGCACCTGCTCCCACTCCAGGCCGATCACGTCCACGAGCAGGCACTCGGCGAGCCGGTGCTTGCGCATCACGCGCGTGGCCAGCCGCCGGCCCTCCTCGGTCAGCTCCAGGTGCCGGTCGGCGGCGACGGCGACCAGGCCGTCCCGCTCCATACGGGCCACGGTCTGGCTGACCGTCGGGCCGCTCTGGTCGAGCCGCTCGGCGATCCGGGCGCGCATGGGGACCACACCTTCCTCCTCCAGCTCGAGGATGGTGCGGAGGTACATCTCCGTCGTGTCGATCAGTCCGGACATACGTGCCCCTCGTGTAGCTCTGTAGCTCCGCAGTGGCCCCGCTGGCTCGCCGCGGCGCTCGTGCGCTGGCCCTGCACCCAATTCTGACGCATACCGCTGACAACCGTGCCGCACCAGGGAAACGGCGGCCCGCGGCCCCCCGGACACCGTATTGACAGGGCGCTGGTCCAGACCGCACGGTGATCCGCGACACAGCGCGCGACCACTCACAGCAAGGGGCTACGCCGATGAGCGACAGCAAGCCGGCCACGCAGTACCTCGACGCCGCCATCGGCCTGCTGGAGCGGGTCCGTGACGAGGAGACGGCGAACATCGCGGCGGCCGGCACGCTGCTCGCCGACACGGTGGCCTCCGGCGGGCGCCTGTTCGCCTTCGGCGCGGGGCACTCCTCGCTCGCCGCGCAGGACGTCGTGTACCGCGCCGGCGGTCTCGCCCTGATGAACCTGCTGGCCGTGCCCGGGGCCGTCGGGGTCGACGTCATGCCCGCGACGCTCGGCTCCGCGCTCGAACGGGTCGACGGGCTCGCCGCCGCCGTCCTCGACTCCTCGCCGGCCCGCGCGGGCGACGCCCTCGTGATCATCTCCCTGTCCGGGCGCAACGCGCTGCCCGTCGAGATGGCGCTCAACGCGCGCGCCCTCGGGCTCAAGGTGATCGGCGTCACGTCTCTGGCGTACGCGAGCGGGCCCGACGCGCCGCGTTCCCGTCATGTGTCGGGGACGTTCTTGCGGGACCACTGTGATGTCGTCCTCGACTCCAAGATCGCCGTGGGGGACGCGGAGCTGACCCATGACGGGGTGGACGCGCCGTTCGCGCCGGCCTCCACGGTGACGACCAGTGCGCTCATGCAGGCGATGCTCGCCACGTGTGCGGCGGCTCTTGCGGACCGGGGGATTCAGCCGCCCCTTCTCCGCTCCGGGAACGTGGACGGCGGCCACGACTGGAACGCCCAGGTCTTCACCCAGTACGCCGACAGAATCTTCTACCACCACTAACCCCCTCCGGGGACCAGCCCCACTTGATCGACCGGCGCTCAGACCAGCCCCCTCAGGGGCGCGGGAACGCCGGCCGCTGAGGAGCGGGCGCTCAGACAAGCCCAGTCAGGGGCGCGGGGAACTGCGCGAGAAGCCCCACCGGGGCTGAACTGGACGCACAACGTGCACCGACCCGGCGCTGGGTGCCGCCTTGCCCACCCGTGCCGCCCCAGGCGGCAGACTGCCCAAGGCGGCGGGCGCCGAAGAAGTGCCTGAGTTGGCAGCCCCGTCAGGGGCGCGGGGAACTGCGCGCTCGGCCACGACGCACCCGGCACTCTGGGGCTCCGCCCCAGCCCCCGCTCCTCAATCGCCGGAGGGGCTGGGAGTTGGCGGCGAGGCCAGCCCCCATGGCCCCAGGGCCGGAGGCCGCGCGCGGGCGCTCAGACCAGCCCCGTCAGGGGCGCGGGGAACTGCGCGGGAAGCCCCGCCGGGCTGGACTGAACCCACGACCGTCACGCACCCGGGGGTCCCGGAAAACTGCCCCCGTTGGAACATCCGTCCCTCTATGAGCCCCCCGCCAGATCCACTGCGGAAGCGACCCTCGCCGCCACGCTCTCCGCGTACATCACATCCCCCCGCTCGAAGGCCGCCCGACTCGCCCCGCGCAAGAACGTGACGACCCCGAGGGTCCGCCCCCGGCTCCGCAGCACCGCGCACAACGCGTACAACGACCCCTCGGGCCACTGCCGCTCCACCGCCCACCGGGCCCCGGCCCCGCCGCCCGGCGCCTCCGCCCGCACCGACCCCGCCCGCAACACACACCGCACCGCCGGATGCGCCTCCTCGTACCGCAGCGGCAGCGCCCCGCGAGCCGCCGGGATGAGGGCGCTGGGCCCCGGCCCCCCGAAGGGCGTGGCGGCGGCCCGTACGAGCCGCGGCGGCTCCTCCGAGACGAGCAGGTCGAGCACCGCGTGATCCGCGAACCCGGCCAGCGCGAAGTCGAGCTGGACGGTCGCCGCCTCGGCCGGATCCTCGCACTCGGCGGCCGCCCGGGCCGCCCGGTGCAACTGGTGCGCGCGGAACCGCAGCCGCGCCGCGTCCTGCTCGGCCCGCTTCGCCTCCGTCACGTCCTGGAACAGCCACGCCACCCCGAGCGGCACCGGCTCCTCCGTCAGCGGCGAGGCGAGCCGCACGAAACCGCTGCGCCAGCACCGCCGTTCACCCCCGCCCTCCTCGGAGGCGCCCGCGCGCAGCGTCACCCAGATCTCGGCCGGGGCGGGCGGCGCGCCTTCCCCGAGCACATGCGCGAGGGCGCCCTCCAGCTCCTCCACGCCCTGCCCGACGAGGTCGCCGAGCGGGCGGCCGAGGACGGTGGCGCGGCCGGAGCCGAGGGCGCGGGCGGCGTGCTCGTTGACCACGGCGGGCCGCAGGTCGGCGTCGACCAGGACGACCCCCCACGCGGCGTCCTCGAGCAGCGCCTCGCTGAGCGCGATGGACCGCTCCAGGTCGATCTGCGCGTGCACCTCGCTGAACGCGCAGTACACCCCGGCCGCCGCCCCGCCGGGCCCGCGCACGGCCGCCGACTGCATGCGTACGAGGACGCGCCCGCCGTCCTTGGTGACGAGCGCGAACTCGTGGACCTGCCGGCCCGGCGCCCGCATCGCCGCGAGCAGCCGGTCCTCGACCTCGCCCGCGTCGGCGGTCCGCACGGCCCAGCCGGCGAACCCGCGCCGCCCCACGGCCTCCGCCGCCGTCCAGCCGAGGACACGCTCGGCCTCGCGGTTCCAGTGCGTCACGACGCCGTCGGCGTCGAAGGCGCACAGGGCCGCGTCCATCCCGTCGAGCAGCGCGGCCAGCAGATCGGCCCCGTCCGGACCGGCGCGGTCCGGCTCGTCGGGCCCCAGCGCGTCGGTCGTCCCACTACGCCGTGAAGCACTCACCTGGCACCCCCCGCAGGCTGTGTGGGCGCGTCCTGTCCCGATCATTCAACTCGAACGTGACGCATCCCACAGGCAGTTCCCGCAACTCGAAGCAAACGGTCGACCCCAACACCCCCAGCATGCAGTCATGACCACCACACCGGACGGCCGCCCCGTCCCCGCACCGCACACCGACGAACGCGCCACCCTGAGCGGCTGGCTGGACTTCCACCGCGAGACCCTGGCGCTCAAGTGCGCGAACCTCACCGACGAGCAGGCCCGCCGCGCCGCCGTCCCCACCTCGGAGCTGACCCTGCTGGGCCTCGTCCAGCACCTCGCCGAGGTGGAACGCAACTGGTTCCGCCGCATCCTGGGCGGCGCGGACGTGCCCGCCGCCGAGCCGGGACAGCCCGGTTCCTTCACGCTCACCGCCGACCGCGACCTGCCCGCCGCGCTCGCCCAGTGGCGCGCGGAAGTCGTCCACGCGCGCGAGGTGAGCGCCGCGACGCCCCTGGACGCGCCCGGCACGCTCTCCCCGCAGGAAGCCGCCCACGCGGGCTCCCCGACGGTCTCGCACCGCTGGATCCTCACCCACCTCATCGAGGAGTACGCCCGTCACAACGGCCACGCCGACCTGCTGCGCGAGGCGATCGACGGAACGGTCGGCGCGTAGCCGGGCCCGCTTCCATCCCGTACGGAAAAACCGGTTGAACGCCTCCGGGCGCCTTCCTAGGGTGGTGCGCACACGAGAAGGGAGGTGGTTCGGCAGATGTATGGAAACCGGACGCGTGAGGTGACTGCGGGCTAGCGGCCCGTCGTCGCATCTCCCATTCGGCGCCGGACCCGCGCGTGCGACATGCGCGCAGCCGGCCCAGTCCCGAGCAGTCACCCGACCCGCGAGCCGCCGGTACGTCCGGCCGGCTTCCGACCGCCCTGGCGCGGAAGGAACCACGGCTCGCGGGTCGTCCGCGTCCGCGCGCGCCCTCCCCGTCCGCGCGCCCGGGACACGTCACCCCTTGCTGACCGCCGTGAGGATCTCCGGCAGCCGGGCCGCCGCGCGCGGCGCCGCGAGCCGCAGCCCGAGCAGCGTGACGCCGGCGCCGTAGGCCGCGCCGACCGGCAGCAGCGTCCACGTGTACGCGGCCGAGCCCGTCGCGTGCAGCGTCACCGTGAGCGCGAGGACCGGGGCGCACAGCAGCGCCGCCGCGACCATCCCGCCGAAGATCGAGATCCAGGCGAGACCCGCCTGCCCAGGCGCCACGTTCTTGTAGCCCTCCTGCGGGATCGAGTACGGGAAGCGCGCCGAGGTCCACGCGCCCGTCGCCAGCATCGCCCCCAGCAGCGCGAACCCGAGCCCCAGCACCTCCGGCAGATCCGCCCACGCGCCCAGCATCGCCGTCGTGACGACCGTGACGAGGACCGTGTACGGGAGAGTGATCACCAGCAGCGCGAGCGCGCGGGCACGCAGTTCCACGTACGCGTCCCGGGGAGAGGCGATGGTCAGCGCGACCATCCAGAACGCGGACGTGTCCTGCCCGAACTGGTTGTACATCTGCACGCCGAGCATCCCGGCGGCGAAGCACGCGAAGTACACCGAGCCGGTGCCCTGGAGGGCGTTGAAGACGGGCACGATCAGGCCGATCGCCAGCGACGTGATCCACGCCGCCTTGGTCTTCGGGTCGCGCCAGATGTAGCGCAGCCCGCGCTCCATGACCGTGCCGGTGCGCCCGCCGGGCAGCAGCCGCGTCCCCCGCGCCCCGCGCCGGGCGCGCCGCCGGGACGGTTCGGCGGCCCGCACGGTCGAGCTGTCGGGGCTGGTCATCAGGCGGACCAGGGAGCGCCGCCACAGGGCGACGACGGCCACCGCCGCGCCCGCGCACAGGGCGAGTTGCGTAAGGGCCCGCCCCCAGTCGCCGTGCCCGGCCGCGTCGACGGCGGCGACGGCGGACGCGGGCGGCACCCAGCGCAGCACGTCGGTGACCGGCTCCAGGGCGCTGATCCCGCCCGCCGCGCCGAGGCGCTGCGCCCCGAAGTTGACGAGCTGCGCGCCGATGGCGACGACGAGCCCGCTGAGGACGGCCAGATCGCGGCCCTTGCGGCTGGTCAGCAGCCGGGTGTTGGCGGCGGCGACGGCCCGCGCCAGCGCCACGCACGTCAGCACGGCGAGCGGCACGGCGACCACGGCGACGACCGCGCCGCCCGCACCGCGCGCGACGGCGTAGGCGCTGCCGCCGATCAGCGTCAGCGTGAACAGCGGCCCGATGCCCACCAAGGAGGCGACGAGCAGGGCCCGTACGAGCGGGTCGGGGCGCAGCGGGAGCATGACGAGACGGGTCGGGTCGAGGGTCTCGTCGCCGCTCGGGAAGAACAGGGGGAGCACGGCCCAGCCGACGGCGAGCACCGCCGGCAGCAGTACGCCGACGACCGGCGCCTCGGGGCGGCCGTGCAGCAGGACGAGCCCGATGAGCTGGCCTGCGGCGACGAGCAGCGCGACCACGGCGGATGCCACATAGGCGGCGCGCCGCCCGGCGGACTGGCGCAGCCCGCCTCGCAGCAGCGCCAGCTTGAGGCGGACGAAGGTCTTGGTGAGGGGCTCGGCGGGGCGCGCGGCGGAGGCGGTCTGCGGGGTGCCGAGCGCGCCGGGGCGCACGGTCTGCGGGGCGCTCTCGCTCATCGCCGGCCGCCGCCCAGCCAGTCGAGGACGCCGTCGTCGCCGCGTTCCTGCGCGCCCACGAGCCCGAGGAACGCCTCCTGGAGCGAGGCGGCGCCGCCTCGCACCTCGGCGGTGGGGCCCTGCGCGCGGATGCGTCCGGCGGCCATGACGGCGACCCAGTCGCACAGCGATTCGACGAGTTCCATGACGTGCGAGGAGAAGACGACGGTGGCGCCGGAGCGCGTGAAGCGTTCGAGCACGCCCCGGATGGTCTGCGCGGAGACCGGGTCGACGCCCTCGAACGGCTCGTCGAGGAACAGCACTTCGGGGTTGTGCAGCAGGGCGGCGGCCAGGCCGATCTTCTTGCGCATGCCGGTCGAGTAGTCGACGACGAGCTTGTCGGCGGAGGGCCCGAGGTCGAGTACGTCGAGGAGCTGCGCGGCCCGCTTGTCGACCTCGGCGCCGGGCAGCCCGCGCAACCGGCCGGTGTACGCGAGCAGTTCGCGCCCCGACAGCCGCTCGAACAGGCGCAGCCCCTCGGGCAGCACACCGATGCGGGCCTTGACCTCGGCGGGATCGGCCCACACGTCGTGGCCGGCGACGCGCACGGTGCCCCGGTCGGGGCGCAGCAGCCCGGTCACCATGGACAAGGTGGTGGTCTTGCCCGCGCCGTTGGGGCCGACGAGGCCGATGAAACGGCCCGCCGGCAGCGTCAGGTCCACGCCGGCGACCGCGGTCTGCGGCCCGAACGCCTTCCACAGATCCTCGACGCGCACGGCCGCGCTCTCGCCGCCCACGGCCGCGCTCTCACCGGGCGGCACGCTCTCGCCGGGCGGCACGCTCCGCCCGGGCCCCGTGTGCCCGCCGCCGGTCTCCCCGCCGTCCCCGGTCTCCCCGCCGTCCCCGTTCACCCCGTCGACCATGCCCGCCCTTTCGTCGTCGTGCGTCTTGGCACGATACGTCGGCGGGCTTCCGCGCCGCCCGCGCGCGAAGGGCCCCGGGCTACGGCCTGTCCTACGGGCGGCGGCCCTCGCGCCCGCACGCGTAGGCGAGCGGCGAGATCAGCTCCTCGGCGTCGGGCAGCCAGCGGTTGGCGGGGGTGGGGCGGCACGCCCACTGCACGGCGCCCCGGCTGCCGAACCGGGTCGGCGGCGCGGCCACGTACGCGCCCTCACCGAGCGCCATCAGGTCGAGGGCGGCGGGCGGCCAGCCGAGCTTGCGTACGAGGTCGGGCACCTTGGCGGTGGCGCCGGGCAGCACGAAGAACTGCATGCGCCGGTCCGGGGTGCAGGTGACCGGGCCGAGCGTCAGCTCCATGCGCTCCATGCGGGCGAGCGCCAGGAACCCGGCGGTCTCGGGGACGTCGATGGCGTCGAAGGTGCGCCCGGTCGGCAGCAGGATCGACGCGCGGGGCTGCTTGGTCCACAGGCGGCGGGCGACGGTCGCGCTGCCGGTGGCCTGCGTCGCCCAGTCGGGACGCGCCGGGTGTGCGCCGGGGAGGGCGCACGCGGGGTCCTCGCACGAGCAGCGCTGCGCCCCGTCCTCGAACTCCAGCCAGGTGCCAGGGAACACGTCCCAGTGCCGTTCCTCCGCGTAGCGCACGGCTGTGTCGAGGAGGGACTCGCCGCGCTGCTGCGGGATCTGTCCGGTCGCGGTGAGGGGTGAGGTGACGTCCTGGGTGCCTGCGATGGTCTCTTCCACGACGTTCTCAACTCCCGCCGCAAGCTGGGGTTACGGGCGCACGTACGGGCGGTACGGGGGCATCGTTCCCGCTTGTGGGGCGCATGGGTGCATGGGTGGGGGCGCGCGTGCGAGACGGCCGCCGGCGGTGGGTAGGGCCCCGGAGGGACGAGGACGGCGGAGGGCCGGCGGCGCGTCCGGGACCCGCCCGGGGAACCGGACGAGTACCCGTTTGTGTGCATCTTCCGCGCATTTTCCCTTTGTTCCCAGGGCAGTGATCCAACCACCGGCTGCCGCACGGCAGTCGACACCCGGACGGGCACAGCAGGGGGTACGCCATGGCCGCACGGCCACTCGTCGCGCGACAGCCCAACGAACGGCTGCAGGCGCTCATCCAGGAGGCCGGCTGCTCCAACGCGGGCCTGGCCCGCAGGGTCAACATGTGCGGGGCCGAGCACGGCCTCGACCTGCGCTACGACAAGACCTCCGTGGCCCGCTGGCTGCGCGGGCAGCAGCCGCGCGGCCGGGCCCCCGGCATCATCGCGGAGGCGCTCGGCCGCAAGCTCGGGCGCACGGTCACCATCGACGAGATCGGCATGGCCGACGGCAAGAACCTCGCCGCAGGCGTCGGCCTCCACTTCTCGCCGACCGTGCTCGGCGCCATCGAGCAGGTCTGCGAGCTGTGGCGCAGCGACGTGGGCCGCCGCGACTTCCTGTCCGGCTCCTCCGTCGCCTCCTCCGCGCTCGTCGAACCCAGCAGGGACTGGCTGATCTCGGTCCCCGACTCGCAGGTCGCGCGCAGCGCCGGGCCCCGCGTCGGCCTCCCGGACGTCGCCGCCGTACGGGCCATGACCCAGGCCCTCACCGACCTCGACCACCAGTACGGCAGCGGGCATGTGCGGCCCGTGCTCGTGCACTACCTCAACAGCGTGGTCAGCGGGCTGCTCGCCGGTTCCTACCGGGAGGCCGTGGGCCGGGACCTGTTCGCCGCGGTCGCCCGCCTCACCGAACTCGCCGGGTACATGGCCGTCGACACCGGCCAGCCAGGGCTCGCCCAGCGCTACTACATCCAGGCGCTGCGGCTCGCCCAGGCCGCGGGGGACCGCGGCTACGGCGGTTACGTGCTCGCCGCGTCCATGAGCCACCTCGCGGCGCAGCTCGGCAACCCGCGCGAGATCGCCCAGCTCGCCCGCGCGGCTCAGGAGGGGGCGCGCGGGCGCGTCACACCGCGCGCGGAGGCCATGTTCCACGCCGCCGAAGCGCGCGGCCACGCGCTCCTCGGGGACGCGCGCGCCGCCCAGAACGCGATCGGCAGTGCCGTCACCGCGATGGACCGGGCGGGCGGCCCCGACAGCGGCGACGACCCGGCCTGGATCGCCCACTTCGACCACGCCTACCTCGCCGACGAACTCGCTCACTGCCACCGCGACCTCGGCCAGGGCCGGGAGGCGGCCCGCTGGGCGCAGGAGGCCCTGGAGGGCCACCCGCCGTCCCGGACCCGGCGCCGCGCCATCGATCTCGTCCTCCTCGCCACCGCGCAGGTCCAGCAGCGCGAGGTGGAGCAGGCGTGCCACACCGGTACGCGGGCCGTCGAACTGCTCGGCACGGTCCGCTCCGGCCGGGGCGCCGAGTACCTCGACGACTTCCGTGAGCGGCTCGCGCCCTTCCGCGACGAGCCGGTCGTCCGCGAGTTCGGCGCGCGCGTCGAACTCCAGGCGGCCTGAGCCGACATGGGCCGCACAGGGGGGTGGGAAACAGCGTCGCCGCAGGCAGTTTTGTTACTCCTGTCACGGGGGAGGCTCCCCGGTTTTGAGCTGCGTAGCACGGGCGTGCGAGGACCCGGTAGCGTGAGCCGACGATTCCGAAGGTCCCCCATACGTAGGAGTCCCGGTGACGCAGCAGAGCGGACAGAGCGGCCACGGCGGTCAGGGTGACGCGCACCCTCCGCAGGCACGCCCGGCGCACGAAGGCGTCGTGCTGCCCGCCGACGGCGGCGAACCGCTGCTGCCGGGCACGTTCGGCGACCAGCAGGGCCCCGCGGGCGCCACGCCCTGGGGCCGGCCGTGGGGCCCGCAGTCGCAGCAGACGCAGGACGCGGGCCCGATGCCGTCCTACGAGTGGGACCAGAACGCGGGGCAGCAGGGCCCCGCCTACGGGCAGCCCGCGCCGATGCCCCCCGCCCAGGAGCCCGAGCCCTACGCCGGTCCCTACGGCGGCGCGTACGAGGGGGGCGGCTACGACGGCGGCGCGTACGGCACCGGGCCCGGTCCCGCGCAGGCGCAGGCGCAGCCGCTGCCGGCGCCCGGCGCGGCCCCAGGCGGGTACGACGGCGACGCCACGCAGTACATCGCGCCCGTGCCCGCCCAGCCCCAGCAACAGCCGCAGCCTCAGCACCAGCCGCGCCACCAGGCCCAGGCCCCGGCCCCGGCCCAGCATCAGCACCAGGACCAGTTCCCGCACCAGCCGCCGACGCCGGGCGCGCTGCCGCCGGAGGCGCCGGTCGCGGACGCCACGCAGTTCCTCGGCCGGACGCCGGGCGGGCCGCTGCCAGGGGCGCTGCCCGAGGCCATCCCCGGCGGTCCCGACAGCGAGGCCACGCAGTACATACCCCCGGTGCCCGCCCAGCCGCAGGCCCAGGCGCAGGCCCCGGCCCAGCCGTACGACATCCGGCCGGGCACCCCGGGCGAGCGGCAGCCTCCCGCGGAGTTCGACGCCCTCTTCCGCACGGAACCCGAGACTCCGGCCGCCTCCACGCAGCAGATGCCCCGTTTCGACCCGCAGGCGCCCGCCCCCGGCGGCCCCGGCGGCGGCGGTCACGTACCGCCCGTGACCCCGCAGGGCTACGAGCCCGCACCGGCCCGGCGCGGCAAGTCCCGTACCGGCTCCAAGGCGCCGCTGATCGCGGCCGTCGGTGTCGGCATCCTCGTCCTCGGCATCGGCGCGGGCGCTTTGATCGGCGGCGGCGGGGACGACGACAAGAAGGCCGACCAGACCAAGACCGTCTCCGACTCCTCGCCGGCCGGCTCGCAGAGCCCGTCCCCTGCGCCCGACCCGGTGCGCGCGCAGGCCGTCGCCCTCGACAAGCTGCTCGGCGACTCCAACAACAGCCGCTCCTCGGTCGTCGCCGCCGTCGCCAACATCGGCGGCTGCAAGCAGCTCTCGCAGTCCTCCAAGGACCTGCGCGACGCGGCGACCCAGCGCGACAACCTCGTCACCCGGCTCAACGGCCTCGCCGTCGACAAGCTCCCCGACAACGCCGCCCTCAAGGACGCCCTGACCCGCGCCTGGAAGGCGTCCGCGTCCGCCGACAGCCACTACGCGGCCTGGGGCGACCAGGTCGGCGGCCACCGCGGCTGCCACAAGGGCCACGCCCGCCCCACCCAGGAGCGCCGCCTCGGCGACCGCGCCAGCGGCACCGCCTCCGCCCAGAAGGCCCGCGCCGCCAAGCTGTGGAACGCCATCGCCGGCAAGTACGGCCTGACCCAGCGCTCAGCCGTCCAGCTCTGATCACCGTCCGGCTCCGACCACCGTCCGGCTCCGACCGGCGTCCGGCTCCGACCGGCGCGCCCCGGCGTGACTGGTATTACTGGGGCATGACGGAAGAGATTGCACGGTCCGCGATCGACACGTTCATCTCGGCGTTCAACGCCTCGGACGACAACTACGTGACCGATCTGCTCTCCCAGGCCCTCACCACAGACGTGGTGTTCTGGGGGCCGCTGGGCCGCAGCGAGGGCATCGCGGCGGTCGAGCGGTTCGTACGGGACATCCGCCGCCACCCGGCGGGCACCGGCACGATGGTGCGCTGCTCTGCGGTGGACATGCCGGACGAATGGGCCCGCTACCAGTGGGTGTTCACCACCCCGGACGGCGGGCCGCGGCTGGCCGGCACGGACGTCGTCCATCTGCGGCGCAGCCTCATCGACCAGATCATCGTGTTCGCGGGGGAGATCGGCCCCACCGCCCGCTGACCCCGCGCGGGCGCCCCCGCCAGAGGTACTACCAGAGGTACTAGCGGACCCGGGCCAGCGTGGCCGTCACGTCGACCGCTTCCCTGCGGGTCGCCACGAGACGGCCGTGCCGGACCTTCTGGAAGGTGACCCGGGCGTTGACCAGGCGGGGGAAGTCACCGGCCGCCGACATGTGGTCGTAGCCCCAGCGCAGCGGCGGGGTCAGGCCGCCGGTCGTGACCCGGGTGCCCTTGTCGAGCGCCCGGCGGACCGTGCGCGCGCTCACCTCGCCGCCGTCGAGCGACGCGACGACCTGCCGCAGCACCGTGTACGCGATCCACGTCGTCTGCACGCCCGCGTCCGCCGGGTCGATCCGGTTGTCGTCGAACGCCTGCTCCGTCAGCGCCCGCCGCATCGGCTTCCACCGCGCGTCGTCGGCCGCCGGGTACCAGCCGGTGACGTACGCGCCCTCGTACGGGCCGCCCGCACCGCCCGTACGGTTGATGACCGTCTGGTCGACGCTGCCGAGGACGGTCGAGGTGCGCACCGCCGGATACTCGGCGCGCAGCCGCCGGAACGAGTCGAAGAACGTGTCCGTACGGGCCCCGAGCGCCGCCGCGACACAGCCGCCGCCGGCCGGGGCCGCGCTCGCCGCCGCCAGCGCCTGCCGGGCCTGCGCCGCGTAGTCGGTGGCGTCCTCGGCGGCCCGCAGATCGGTCGCGGAGGGCCGCCCGCGCAGCCCGAGGCCCGCTGTGAGCAGCGGCGCGAGACCGTCGCCCGCGATGGTGTCGGGGCGGACGAGGACCGTGCGGGAGCAGGTCGCCGAGAGCTGTTCGCCGTTGCCGGCGAGGAGCGCGGCCTGCCCGCCGTTGACCGGGTAGGACAGCGGGCTCGTGAACTCCGCGTCGCTGATCCCGTACCCGCCTATGTAGGGGATGCCCGCCGACTCCAGCGGCGACAGGAACGCGCGCCCGTGCTGGCTGTAGGAGCCGACGACGGCGACGACGCCCTGGTCGACGGCGGCGCGGGCGCAGCGGGCCGCGTCCACGCTGTCGTTGTGGTCGTTGCAGGTCACGACGTTCAGCCGGTGTCCGGCGAGGCCGCCGTGGGCGTTGACCCAGCGGGCGTACGCACGGGCCGTGGCGGGCATGCCGGGCATGTTCGTCGCGTCGGTCTGCTCCGGCGCCCACGTCATCACGGTGATCGGCCGGTCCCTGGCGCCCCCCGTGGCGCCAGGGACCAGCCCGCAGCCCGCGACGAGGGCGGCGCCGGTGATGACGGCGGCCGCCCGCAGCGCGCGGGTCAGGCGGATGCGGGGGAGCGGAATCGGGGGGAGCAGGCGCCGGCCGGTCATGGACCTGCACGATTCCGCCGCATGCCTAACCGTGGAGTGACCCGCGCTCAACGCGTGGTGACGTGGAGGTGAATTACGGGGGCCCGGCCCGGCGGCCCGGCGCGGGACGTACGATCGATGACCGTGCAAAGCTCGGAGAACTCTTCCCGCCGTGGCCGTCGCTCCACGAGGATGGGCGGCATGCCACTCAACGACATGCCGTGGTGGCGCTGGCGCAGCAACGTGCGCTCCGCGCTGCACATGCTCTCCGACCCCGCGTTCCAGCGGGACGTATGGCTCGCGGGTGTGGACGGCTACGGGGACGTCACCGACGCCGTGTACCGCCTTGTCGAGGACACCTGGCTCGACAACTGGTCCGCCGAGAAGTACGTCGGCACGATCTTCCGCGACTCGCAGGAGGCCGCGCTCGTCGACTCCGCCGTGCTGCGCGTGCTGCGGATCATGCACCAGGTCGGCCCGGACGCGCCGGTCTCCGCCTACCTCGACCACCCCGGCTGGCCCGACGCGGTGCAGGCGGCGCGCGACGCGCACGTGCGGCTCGCCACGAGCGACGGCGAGGACCCCGACACGGCGCCGCGCACCCTCGAAGTGCTGCGCATCATGACGCGGGCCGCGTAGGGGCGCGCAGGCGGCTGCGTAGGGCCGCGCGGCGGGATTCTCGCGGGGTTCGCGGTCTCCCGGCGCTGTCCGGTACCCGGGACGCGGCGGCCCGCGGCGCCCTCGGTGTGCGAACCTTTTCCGCATGAACGAGCAGTCCGCCGCCACCGGCCCCGAGCAGTACGTCCTCACCCTCTCCTGCCCCGACAAGCAGGGCATCGTGCACGCGGTGTCCAGCTACCTGTTCATGACCGGGTGCAACATCGAGGACAGCCAGCAGTTCGGCGACCACGACACCGGTCTGTTCTTCATGCGGGTGCACTTCAGCGCGGACGCGCCGGTCAGCGTGGAGAAACTGCGGGCGAGCTTCGCGGCGATCGGCGACTCGTTCAAGATGGACTGGCAGATCCACCGGGCCTCCGAGCGGGTACGGGTCGTGCTCATGGTCAGCAAGTTCGGGCACTGCCTGAACGACCTGCTGTTCCGGACGCGGATCGGGGCGCTGCCCGTCGACATCGCGGCCGTCGTCTCCAACCACACGGACTTCGCCGAGCTGGTCGCCTCCTACGACATCCCCTTCCACCACATCCCGGTGACGAAGGACACGAAGGCGGACGCCGAGGCGCGGCTGCTGGAGCTGGTCCGCGCGGAGGGCGTCGAGCTGGTCGTCCTCGCCCGGTACATGCAGGTGCTCTCCGACGACCTGTGCCAGCAGCTCAGCGGGCGGATCATCAACATCCACCACTCGTTCCTGCCGAGCTTCAAGGGCGCGAAGCCGTATCACCAGGCGCATGCGCGGGGCGTCAAGCTGATCGGGGCGACGGCGCACTATGTCACCGCGGACCTCGACGAGGGGCCGATCATCGAGCAGGAGGTCGAGCGGGTCGGGCACGACGTCACGCCGGATCAGCTCGTCGCCATCGGGCGGGATGTGGAGTGTGCGGCGCTGGCCCGGGCGGTCAAGTGGCATGCGGAACGTCGCATCCTCCTGAACGGGCATCGCACGGTGATCTTCGCGTAACGGGGGTCCCTTGCCGGGTGGGTGGAGGTCTCGCCTCGGGTGCGGCTCCGGTGCCGGGTGCGTGATCGTTGTGCCTCGGGTGCGGCTCCGGTGCCGGGTGCGTGATCGTTGTACCTCGGGTGCGGCTCCGGTGGGGCTTCTCGCGCAGTTCCCCGCGCCCCTTACGGGGCTGACCTGAGCGTCAACTCCTGGCCTCCGGCCCGGGGCCCTGGCGTGCTGGCCCCAGCGCCAATTCGCAGCCCCTCCGGCGCTTGAGGAGCGGGGCCTGGGGCGGAGCCCCAGAGTGCCGGGTGCGTTGTGGCTGGTCGCGCAGTTCCCCGCGCCCCTGGGGAGTTCCCCAGCGAAGGCCGCTCGCACCTCGGCTTGCGCAGTTCCCCGCGCCCCTGACGGGGTTGGCCTCAGCGCCGGTGAATCAAGCCCCTCCGGCGCTTGAGGAGCGGGGTCAGGCCGATAGAGGTTCGGAGTTGTTGTCTACCGCCGTTGTCAGGTTCGGGTAGACGTCGAAGAGGCGGCGGACACCCAGCGCCGCGAGCACCCGATTGACATGCGAACCGTCCTCCGCCCCCCGCGCCGGCAAGATCACCCGCAACCGCCCCTGACAGGAGCGGATCAACCGCCGCGAGGCGATGAGGACGCCGACGCCGCTGGAGTCGCAGAAGAGGACCTCGGAGAGGTCGAGGACGAGGCTGTGGCGACCGTCGGCGACGGCTTCGTGCACATGCTGCCGCACCATCGGCGACGTCACGAGATCCATCTCGCCCGCCACACTCACGACGGCCCAGTCGCCCCGCTCTCCCTCAGTCACTTTGAGCGCCACGCGCCACGCCTCTCGCTCGCCGATCCGGAACCGGTCACTACGTTTCCACTGCGCGGCTGCCCGACCGCAGTGCGCTGAAACGCCGCGCCCACCTCGCACACTTATCACATATGACTGCAATAAGAACTAGCCGGGCGGACCCAAAGCAAACGGGAGGTAAAACGTCCGGCGCGCGGCCCCGCGGGCTTATCACCGCATGACGCACGGGAGCGCACAATGCGGAAAAGGTACGTGCGTTGTCAGTGGCGCCGACTACATTCGAAGAACGAGGACAGCAGCAAGGCAGGCACACGGTAAGGGCAGTCGGTGAGGGGGCCTCATGCCCAAGGACACTCCGTCCCGCTGGGACCGGAGGATGCAGCAGCGCCTGGCGCACGGCGAGGCCGCCGCGCTCGGGGAGCTGTACGACCGCTTCGCGTCCCTGGTCCACGGCCTCGCCCACCGCGTCCTCGACGACGAGGAGGCCGCCGACCAGATCACCCGCGAGGTGTTCACGCGGATCTGGGAGAACCCCGAGGCGTACGACCCCAAGCGGGGCCCGCTGCGTTCCTTCGTCGCCGCGCTCGCGCACGGGCAGGCCGTCCAGCGGCTGCGCCAGACCGAGTCCGCCGCGCTCGTCCGCTCCGGGCTCGGCACCTCCGAGGACCTGGAGCGCAAGGTGCGCCGCGCCTCCGCCGCCGCCCGCGCCGACTACATCGTGACGTCCATGCCCGCCCCGCTGCGTGACGCCCTCGTCCTCGCGCACTTCCAGCGCCGTGACTACCGCCAGACCGCCGCCGACCTCGGCGTCACCGAGGACGAGGCCCGCCGCCGGCTCCGCCTCGGCCTCCAGCTCCTGTCCACGGCGCACGACAGCGCCATACCGCCCGGTGGTTACGGGAGGCCGGCGTGAGCGGGGCGCGCGGGCCGGACCGCTTCGACCCGTACGAGGACGGTCCCTACGGCGACTCCCCGCACGGCGACCACGGCCACGGCGGCGGGCCGCCGCGCATACCGACGCCGCGCACCTCCGTCGAGGACACCGGGCAGCCGCTGCCCGAGGCCCCCGCCGCTCCGCCCCCGCTCGACCACCATGTGCTGAAGTCGCTGCTGGGCGCGTGGGCGCTGTCCGCGTGTTCGCCCGAGGAGAGCGCCGCCGTCGACGCGCACATAGACGCCTGCGGGACGTGCGCCGAGGAGGCGTTCCGGCTGCGGGACGCCGTGGGGTTGCTGCGGCCCGACGAGTCCCTCGACCTCGACCCGCTGCTGCGCTCCCGCGTCCTGGAGGTCTGCCTCAGCCGGCGCCCCGCCCGCGTGCCGGTGCCCGGGTGGGCCGGGCCGTACGACGCGGAGACCGCGCGGCTCGACGCGCTCCTGAAGGACATCGGCGACGGCGAGTGGCACGCGCCGGTGCGGCTGCGCTGGTTCGACGGGTCCGAGCAGGTCAGCCGCAAGACCACGGTCGCCGGGGTCATCGCCCATCTGACCAGCGTCGACGGGATCGTGGCGCGGGCGCTCGGGCTCGACGACCCGCTCGGGTCGCCGGTGCCTCGGGAGCTCGGGCCGGCGGAGCGCACCGAGCGGTACTGGAAGGCGTCCTACTTCCCGCCGACGCGGGCCGTGCGGGCGCCCTGGCGGGACCAGTCGCACTCCCTGATCCGTACGGTGTCGTTCACGGGGACGGCCGGCGAGGGCGGCCGGGCCGAGAGCGGGGGCGGGCTGCCCGTCTCGTACGGGGACTTCGAGCTGAGCCTGCGCGATGCGATGGTCGACCGGGCGTTCGAGTGCTGGGTGCACGCGGGGGACATCGCGCACGCGGTCGACTATCCGTACGCGGCGCCCGCGCCCCGGCATCTGTACCGGATGATCGATCTGGCGGCGCGGATGCTGCCGGGGTCGCTGGCCGAGCGGCGGCGGCGGGGGCTTGCGGCGCCGGTGCGGGAGTTGGTCAGTGCGGGGGCGCCCGGGCGGTCGCTTCGGCTCGAGGTCGAGGGGGCCGGGGGCGGGGAGTGGCTCATCGCGCTGGACTCGCCGGGGGCGGTGGGGTCGGCGGAGCGGGAAGTCGCCCATATCGCGCTCGACGGGGTCGAGTTCTGTCAGCTTGCGGCGGGGCGGGTCTCTCCGGGCGAGGCGGCGGCTGGGCAGGTGGGTGATCGGACGGCGATCCAGGAGGTCCTCACCGCAACGGCAGCGCTCAGCCGCTTGTAACCGGGCCTCTACCCCGGAGCCCGGGAGCGGGCGCTGAGGTCAGCCCCCCCCAGGGGCGCGGGGAACTGCGCGCTCGGCCACGACGCACCCCGCAATCTGGGGCCCTGCCCCAGCCCCCGCTCCTCAATCGCCGGAGGGGCTGGGAGTAGGCGCTGAGCCCAGCCCCGCCCTCCAGGCACGCCCGGGCCGGAGGCCAGGAGTTGACGCTCAGGTCAGCCCCGTAAGGGGCGCGGGGAACTGCGCGAGCGGCCACGACGCACCCGGCACTCTGGGGCTCCGCCCCAGCCCCCGCTCCTCAATCGCCGGAGGGGCTGGGAGTTGGCGCTGAGCCCAGCCCCGCCCTCCAGGCACGCCCGGGCCGGAGGTCAGGAGTTGGCGCTGAGCCCAGCCCCGGCCTCCAGGCACGCCCGGGCCGGAGGCCAGGAGTTGGCGCTGAGCCCAGTCCGCCAGGCAACCCAGGGGCTCAATTTCCGTACCGTTCGCGGAGTTTGTACTTCAGCACCTTGCGGAGCGTCTCGTTGCGGGGCAGGGACTCGACCGTCTCCACTTGTTCCGGCAGTTTGAATGTCGGCAGGGCGCGACCCCGTAGGTAGGACGTCAGGGACGCAAGGGTCAAGGGCGCGGCCCCCGGCCGGAGTTCGAGTACCGCGCAGACCCGTTCGCCCCGCTCCGCGTCCGGCAGCCCGATGACCGCCGCGTCCTGCACCGCAGGGTGTTCGTGCAGCAGGTCCTCGATCTCCTTCGCGGAGATGTTCTCGCCCTTGCGGATGATGATGTCCTTGGCGCGCCCGGTGAGCACCAGATGCCCGGAGGGCAGGACGTGCCCGAGGTCCCCGGTGATCAGGAACCCCTCCGCGTCGAACGCCGCCGCCGACTGCTCCGGGTCGAGGTACCCCCGGCACACCGCCTCGCCCCGCAGCCTGACCTCCCCGTCCACCCCGGGCGGTACCTCCTCGCCGTCCGCGTCGACGACCTTGATCGTCATGCCCTCGGGCGGCCGGCCCTCCGTCGTCGCCAGGTGCCCGGCCGTGTCGTCGGGCGCCCCCATCGTGATCATGGGGACCTCGGTCATCCCGTACCCGTGCGTGAGCTGGACGCCCATCTCGCGCACCACCGCGTGGTACAGCTCGGGCGGCTTCGGGGCGCCGCCGCCCGCGAGCAGCCGCAGCGTCGGGATGACCGGGTTGCCGGGGTCCTTGCGCTGCTCGGCGAGGAACATCGAGTAGAACGCCGTCGAGCCGCCCGCCACCGTCACCCCGTGCCGCCGGTACTCCGCGAGTGCGTCCGGCAGCGCGAACTGCTCGAACATCACCGCGGGGAACCCGTACAGCAGCAGCATCACCGTGTAGTCGGGCCCCGCGATGTGCGCGTACGGGAAGGCCATCGAGCCCACGTCGGACGGCGACAGGCGCAGCGCGTGCGCGAGGCAGGAGCCGCCCGCGATCAGGGAGCGGTCGGTGTGCAGGACGCCCTTGGGGTCGGAGGTCGTGCCGGAGGTCCAGTAGATCCAGCGCACCGACGTGCCGTCGCCGGGCGGGGGCGGCAGGACGGCCGGATCGCCCTCCGGCAGATCCTCGTACGCCTCGAACACGCCCCGCGCGCCCAGGCGCCGCGCCATCTCCGTGTGGTCGAAGCCGCGCCACACGCCCGGCGACGCGAAGAACTCCGCCTTCGACTCCCGCAGGGCGAAGCCGACTTCGCGGTCCCGGTAGAAGGGGATGACCGGGCTCTGCACCGCGCCGATCCGGGCCAGCGCGAACGTCAGCAGGGCCGTCTCGATGCGGGTGGGGAGCTGCCAGGCGACGACGGTCCCGGGGCGTATACCCCGCTCGTGGAGGCCGGCGGCGACGCGTTCGGCGCGTTCGCGCAGGGCGCCGAAGGTCAGCACGCGCTCGCCCTGGAGCAGCACCGGGCGGTCGGGGGTGAGGGCGGCACGGCGTTCGACCAGCTCCCACAGCGTGCGGGCCCCGCCCAGCTCGTGCGCGACACGCCGCGCCCGCGAGGCATCCGTGGCGCCGTCGTCCCCCGCCCCATCGGCGCCCGTCCCATCGACCCCCGTCCCGTCGTCCCCCGCCCGTGGCCCCGGCACCGCAGACCCCGGCATCCCGGACCCCGGCACCCCAGACCCCCGCCCCGCCCCCGGCACGGCCCCCGCCCCGGGCCCCCCGCTCGTCTGCGTTCCCATCCTGCGTACCCCTTCCGGACGTCCGCGGACGACGCACCCGTACTGACGGGCCGTCAGATGTGACCGTGAGCGTAAGTCCACGCTTCTTGTAGGTCCAGGCATGCGGGGCTAGCCTTCGATCTGACGGCCCATCAGGTAAAGCCGTCGCACCGCACACCGCAGGGCAACGGCGGAGGGGCACAGCACTCATGACGGAACTGCCGCGCATCGTCAGCGTCGACGACCACGTGATCGAACCGGCCCATCTCTTCGAGACCTGGCTGCCGGCCAAGTACCGCGAGCGGGGCCCGAAGCCCCTCACGGCCGGCATCGGTGAACTGGCGTACGTCGGCGGGAAGTACCAGATCACGATGGACCCCGACGGGCCGCCCACCGACTGGTGGATCTACGAGGACCTGAAGTTCCCGTACAAGCGCAACATCGCCGCCGTCGGCTTCGACCGCGACGACATGACGCTTGAGGGCATCACCCGCGACGAGATGCGGCGCGGCTGCTGGGACCCGAAGGCGCGCCTCGCCGACATGGACCTCAACCACGTCGAGGCGTCCCTGTGCTTCCCCACCTTCCCGCGCTTTTGCGGCCAGACGTTCGCCGAGGCGCACGACAAGGAGGTCGCCCTCGCCTGCGTCCGCGCCTACAACGACTGGATGGTCGAGGAGTGGTGCGGCGACAGCGGCGGCCGGCTCATCCCGCTGTGCATCATCCCGCTGTGGGACATCGACCTCGCCGTCGCCGAGATCCGGCGCAACGCGGCACGCGGGGTGCGGGCCGTGACGTTCTCCGAGATCCCGACGTACCTCGGCCTGCCGTCGATCCACTCCGGGTACTGGGACCCGTTCTTCGCGGTGTGCCAGGAGACCGGCACGGTCGTCAACATGCACATCGGGTCCTCGTCCCAGATGCCCGCCGCGTCCCCCGACGCGCCCCCCGCCGTCCAGGCCAGCCTCAGCTTCAACAACGCGATGGCCTCGATGATGGACTTCCTCTTCTCCGGCGTCCTCGTCAAGTTCCCGACGCTCAAACTCGCCTACAGCGAGGGGCAGATGGGCTGGATCCCGTACGCGCTCGAACGCGCCGACGACGTGTGGGAGGAGCACCGGGCCTGGGGCGGTGTGCGCGACCTCGTGCCCGAACCGCCGTCCACGTACTACTACCGGCAGATCTTCTGCTGCTTCTTCCGCGACAAGCATGGCATCGCCTCGCTCGACGTCGTCGGCCGCGACAACGCCACCTTCGAGACCGACTACCCGCACGTCGACTCGACGTTCCCGCACACCAGGGACGTGGCCCTCGACCACGTCAAGGGCCTCGACGACGAGACGATCCACAAGCTCATGCGGGGCAACGCCATCCGCATGCTCGGCCTCGACCTCGACCGGTAGCGCCCGTGGACCTCACGTACACGGACGAGGAGGAGGAGTTCCGGGCGCGGCTGCGCGCGTGGCTCGCCCGCACGCTGCCCACGCTGCCGCCCCGGCCCGCCCCCGCCGACTGGCCCGCCCGCCGCGCCTACGACACCGGCTGGCAGCGCCGCCTGTACGACGCCGGGTACGGGGACGTCCACTGGGGCGCCTCCCCGACGACCCGGCTGATCTTCCTGGAGGAGACCGAGCGGGCGGGCGCCCCCTACGTCGGCGCCAACTTCGTCGGACTGCTGCACGCCGGGCCGACCATCGCCGCCGAGGGCACGCCCGCACAGCGGCAGCGGTGGCTGGAGCCGGTCCTGCGGGGCGAGGAGGTGTGGTGCCAGGGCTTCAGCGAGCCCGACGCGGGCTCCGACCTCGCCGCGCTGCGCACCCGCGCCCACCGCGACGGCGACAGCTACGTCGTCACCGGCGCCAAGATATGGACCTCGCACGCCGAGGTTGCCGACTGGTGCGAACTCCTCGTGCGCACCGACCCCGACGCCCCCAAGCACCGGGGCATCACCTGGCTCGCCCTGCCCATGGACGCGCCGGGGATCACGGTGCGGCCGCTGCGGACCCTCGCGGGCTCCACCGAGTTCGCCGAGATGTTCCTCGACGAGGTCCGCGTGCCGGTCGGCAACCGCGTCGGCGCCGAGAACGACGGCTGGCGCGTCACCATGGTCACCCTCTCCTTCGAACGCGGCACCGCCTTCGTCGGCGAGGTCGTCGCCTGCCGCCGCGTCCTCGGCGAACTCGCCGCCCACGCCCGCACATCGGGCCGCTGGGACGACACCGGGATACGGCACGAACTGGCCCTGCTCTCCGCCGAGTTCGGCGCCCTGTGGCGGCTCACCCAGTGGAACGTCAGCGAGGCCCAGGCCACCGGCGGCGTCCCCGGCGTCGGCGGCTCGGTCTTCAAGCTCCGCTACTCCCACGCCCGGCAGCGGCTCTACGACACCGCCGCCCGGGTCCTCGGGCCCGCCGGCGCCCTTGACACCGGGCAGGAGTGGACGCTCGACCGGCTCTCCTCCCTCTCCTACACCATCGCCGCCGGCACCTCCCAGATCCAGCGGAACATCGTCGCCGAGCGCATCCTCGGCCTGCCCCGGGAAGGGAAGTGAGCGTGCACTTCCAACTCACCGACGACCAGCGGGCCTTGCGCGACGGGATACGGGACCTGCTGCGCGGGCGGTTCGACCGGGACGCGCTGCGGACGGCCGTGGACGGCGCCGGTACGGAACGCGCCCTGGACCGGCGGCTGTGGCGGGACCTCGCGGACGCCGGGCTGTTCGCGCTGCGGCTGCCCGAGAGCGCGGGCGGGGTGGGGCTCGGGCTGCCCGAGGCGGTGCTCGCGTTCGAGGAGTGCGGGCGCGCCCTCGTGCCGGGCCCGCTCGTCCCCACCTTCCTCGCCGCCGGGCACGTCGCGGGCGCCGCCACCGGGAAGACGGTGGTGACGGCCCCGTACGCCGGGCTCGTGCCCTGGCTCGACGCGGCCGACGCGGTACGCGGCGAGGTGCCGGGCGCGGTCCCGCTCGCGTCCGTGGACCCGCTGACCCCGCTGCACCGCACGAAGGACGACACCGGGCCCGTGCCGTGGGAGGCGTCGCTGCTGTACGCGGCCGAACAGCTCGGCTCGGCGGGCCGCACCCTCGACATGGCGGTTCAACACGCCCGGACGCGTGAGCAGTTCGGGCGGCCCGTCGGCGCCTTCCAGGCCGTGAAACACCTGTGCGCCGAGCTGCTCGTACGGGTGGAGGTGGCGCGGGCCGCCGTGTACGCCGCCGCCGTCACCGGCGACCCGGTGGAGGTCGCCGGGGCGAAACTCCTCGCCGACGAGGCCGCCGTCGCGGGTGCCCGTGACTGCCTCCAGGTGCACGGCGGCATGGGCTTCACCTGGGAGGCGGACGTCCATCTGCATCTGAAGCGGGCCTGGGTACGCGCCGAGTTGGGCGGGTCCGCGCGGGACGCGCGGGAGACGGTCGCCGCCGCGCTGTGAGACGCGCGCGTCCGTCCCGTACGCGGTCATGCCGAAGGGTGTACGGACAGTGACGGACGGTCGATATCGGGTTGTGTCCTTCGGCGGGCTCGTCACGGCACGGAGTCGGCGGGCCGCTCCGGTACCTTGTGGCAGATGCGAGTGGTGCTGAACCCGAGCTGTGGCAGCGGTGCCGCCCTTGTGGCGGCTGCACGAGCCTGGGCGCCCGCCGCTCGCAGGGCATGGCGGGGTGACACGCCCGGCTGTTCGACCCCCCGCGAGACGCGTCGCACAGTATGCCGTACGCGTACTCCTTCGCGCTGGAATATGCCCGAAGCGCTTGTTGGGGTGACTGTACGTCAACCATGCTGTCCCGTACGGGGATCACAGACCGTGATCCCGGGCAGTGGCCAGGATGGTCAGTGGCGCGAGGCGACGTGTCCGCCGGTTCGGATGGTGTGAGCGGTGCAGGTGCTTCAGGTTCAACTGGAGGTCGGGGCCGACCCCGCGGAGGTGGGGCGGGCTCGCAGGTGGGCGCGGTCGCGGCTGGCCGGGTCGGGCATAGGGGCCGATGAGTCCCTCGCCGAGACGCTCATCCTGCTCGTCTCCGAGCTGGTGACCAACGCCGTGGTGCACACGGGGCGGCCCGCCGTGCTGCGGATGGCGCTGCCCGGGGTGCGGGAGGGGGCGGAGGTGCGGGGGACCGTGCGGGTGGAGGTCGCCGATCGCAGTGACCGGCCGCCTGTGCCCCGGCATGCGGAGGGGGACGCGACGAACGGGCGCGGGCTCGAACTGGTCGCTGGGCTGGCGGATCGGTGGGGGTGGCGGGTCGAAGGGGGCGGGAAGTCCATCTGGTGCGAGATTGATCGGGGGGCGGGGTTCGGGGTGGGCGGTGCGGCTCTGGCCCCGGCGTTCTCCAAGGTCGCCGTCCACTGACCCCTGCGCGGGGCGCGTGATCGTCGTGGGTCGGGTGCGGCCCCGGCGGGGCGTCTCGCGCAGTTCCCCGCGCCCCTTACGGGGCTTGTTTCAGCGCCGGAAATTCAAGCCCCTCCGGCGATTGAGGAGCGGGGTCTGGGGCGGAGCCCCAGGGGGTTGGAACGGGGGTCAGAGGATGGCGGCTGGGGAGACTGGGGTGCCTGTCGCTCCCTGGAAGGGTTCTGGCATCGCCGCCAGAAGGAAGGAGTAGCGCCCCGCTTCTCCACAGGCTGTGGACAGCGACTCCAGATTCCAGTTCTGCCCCTGGATCATCCCCATCTCCACAAGATCCAGCGCATGGACCGGCAACCAGAGATCCTCGACCTCCGGCGGAAAGATCTCGAACGTCAGGGTGTCGTTGGCGACCGCCGCCACATCGCGCGCGTGGAACCACTCCGGCGTACGGACCGACAACCCCGGCGAGGGGTACCCGTACGCATGCTTGTCCCCCGCGAGATAGACCTGCACCTGCCCCGTCCGGACCAGGACGATGTCCCCGGCACGGACCGTCACCCGCCCGAACTCGGCCGCCTCGTCGAGGTCTTCCGGCGTCACCGCGTGATCCCCGGGCAGCCGCCCGACCCCCTTCGCCGCGGCCACATCGAGCAGCACCCCGCGCGAGACCACGTACGGGATCTTGTCGATGCCGCTGAACGCGGCCCCGCTGTGCGCGGTGATCGTGCTCGCCGGCCGCCCGTTGTAGATCCGCCCCGAGTGCGAGACATGCGTGAGCGCGTCCCAGTGCGTCGCCGCCTGCAACCCCATCGTCACCGCGTCGTCGCTGGTGGCGACCGTGCCGGGGCCGAATATCTCGTAGTTGATCTGGGCCATGGTGTGGAAGGGGTTGATGCGCCCGGGGATCATGCCCGTCTGCACGCCGTCCTCCTTCAGCGGCAGCGCCAGCGGCACCCGCCGCCCCGTGCGCACCTCGGCGGCGGCCTCGCGGACGACGGCGTCGGTGACGAGATTGAGCGTGCCGATCTCGTCGGCCTCCCCCCAACGCCCCCAGTTGTTCACGCGCTTGGCGATCTCGTGGAACTCGGCGGGCAGGGGCATCGGGTCCTCCCGGGTCTTGTGTTCCGGTATCTGACGGGTCGTAGAATCCGAACCCGAGGCGAATCTAACGGGTCGTCAGAAACCGCGGGAAGGGGCCGGACGTGGGGAACTTCTTGGCAGGCAAGGTCATCGCCGTGACGGGGGCGGGGCGCGGCATCGGGCGGGCCGTCGCGCTCGCCTGCGCCGCCGAGGGCGCGAAGGTCGTCGTCAACGACTACGGCGTCTCCATCGAAGGGGGCGAGCCCACCTCGGAGGTCGCGCTCGGCGTCGTCAAGGAGATCGAGGCGGCGGGCGGCGCCGCCGTGGCCGTCGCCGACGACGTGTCCACCATGGCGGGCGGGCAGCGGATCGTGGACACGGCCGTCGAGGAGTACGGGCGCCTCGACGGGGTCGTCTGCGTCGCGGGCATCCTGCGCGAACGCATGCTGTTCAACATGTCCGAGCAGGAGTGGGACCCCGTCGTCGCCACCCACCTGAAGGGCACGTTCACCGTGTTCCGCGCCGCGAGCGCCGTCATGCGCAAGCAGGGCTCGGGCGCGCTCATCGGCTTCACCAGCGGCAACCACCAGGGCTCCGTCGCCCAGGCGAACTACAGCGCCGCCAAGGGCGGGATCATCTCCCTGGTCCGCAGCGCCGCGCTCGGCCTGCACAAGTACGGGGTCAGCGCCAACGCCGTCGCACCCGTCGCCCGTACGCGCATGTCGGCCAACGTCCCCATGGAGCTGAAGGAGATCGGCGAACCCGAGGACGTCGCCGCCCTCGTCGTCTATCTGCTCAGCGACCGCGCCCGCGAGGAGAAGATCACCGGGCAGGTCTACACCGTCGCCGGACCCAAGATCGCCGTATGGGCGCAGCCCCGCGAACTGCGGGCCGCGTACGGGGACGGGCCCTGGACGCCCGAGCGGATCGCGGACTTCCTGCCCGGGACCGTCGGCACCGATCCGATGCCGATGCTGGCGCAACTCCAGGAGATGGCGAGGGCCGCCGCCGCCAAGGAACGACCCAACCAGTGACGGGGGTGGCCGGCCGTGGAGTTCGCGTTCGGGGACGACGAGGAGAAGTTCCGTACGGAGGCGCGGAGTTGGCTGCGGGAGCGGCTGAACGCGGGCCGGTTCGCGGCGGCCGGGGGGCTCGGCGGGCCCGGCAGCGAACATGAAGCGATAGCGGAACGGCGGTCGTGGGAGCGGGAGTTGGGCGCGGGCGGCTGGATCGGGCTCGGGTGGGGCGAGGGCGGCTACGGCAACCGCGTCGCCTCCCTCGCCGGGCAGGTCGTCTGGGCCGAGGAGTACGCGCGGGCCCGCGCCCCCGGCCGCTGCGGGCACATCGGCGAGAACCTCCTCGCGCCCACCCTCCTCGCCCACGGCACCGACGCGCAGCGCCGCCGCTTCCTGCCGCCCATCGCACGCGGCGAACACCTGTGGTGCCAGGGCTACAGCGAGCCCGGCGCCGGCTCCGACCTCGCCTCCGTGCGCACCGCCGCCTGCCGTGAGCCGGGCACCGGGACCTGGCGGGTCAGCGGGCAGAAGGTGTGGACGTCGCTGGCCCGCGAGGCCGACTGGTGCTTCGTGCTCGCCCGCACCCGGCCCGGCTCCCGCCGCCACGAGGGCCTGTCCTTCCTGCTCGTCCCGATGGACCAGCCGGGCCGCGTCGACGTACGGCCCATCCGGCAGCTCACCGGCACCAGCGAGTTCAACGAGGTCTTCTTCGAGGGCGCCCGCGCCGAGGAGGTCGTCGGCGCCGAGGGCGACGGCTGGCGCGTCGCCATGGCGCTCCTCGCCTTCGAACGGGGTGTCTCCACGCTGGCCCAACAGATCGGTTTCGCGGAGGAGTTGGAGGCGGTCGTACGAGCCGCCGCCGTGTCCGGGGCCGACCGTGACCCGCTCGTCGCGGCAGGGCTCGTACGGCTGTGGGCGGAGCTGCGGACCATGCGGTACAACGCGCTGCGCACCCTCGGCGGGGCCGGGGACGCGGGGGCGCCGAGCGTCGCCAAGCTGCTGTGGGGGCGGTGGCATCAGCGGCTCGGGGAGCTGGCGTTGCGCGTGCGGGGCGCGGCGGGAGCGGTCGGGCCCGCCGACTGGACGCTGGAACAGCCCTATCAACTCGATGCCGCGCAACGGCTGTTCCTGTTCAGCCGGGCCGACACCGTCTACGGCGGCTCGGACGAGATCCAGCGCACCATCATCGCCGAGCGCGTGCTCGGACTGCCGAAGGACCACGGACCCAGGGAGGCGTCATGAGAGGTGTGCTGTTCGACGGGCGGGAGGCCGTCGTCGTCGACGACCTGGAGGTACGCGACCCCGGGCCCGGCGAAGTCCTCGTCTCCGTCGCCGCGGCCGGGCTGTGCCACTCCGACCTGTCCGTCATCGACGGCACGATCCCCTTCCCGCGGCCCGTCGTGCTCGGGCACGAGGGTGCGGGCGTCGTCGAGTCGGTCGGCGCAGGGGTCACGCATGTCGCCGCCGGTGACCATGTCGCGCTGTCCACGCTCGCCAACTGCGGGACGTGCGCCGCGTGCGACCGGGGGCGGCCCACCATGTGCCGGCGGGCCATCGGGCGGCCGGGGCAGCCGTTCACGCGGGGCGGGGAGCCGGTGTACCAGTTCGCGTCGAACTCCGCGTTCGCCGAGCGGACCGTCGTCAAGGCCGTGCAGGCGGTGCCGATCCCCAAGGAGATCCCGCTGGCCTCCGCCGCGCTCATCGGGTGCGGGGTCCTCACCGGGGTGGGCGCCGTGCTGAACCGGGCCCGCGTCGACCGGGGCGACACCGTCGTAGTCATCGGCACAGGGGGCGTCGGGCTCAACGTCCTCCAGGGCGCGCGGATCGCCGGTGCCCTGCGGATCGTCGCCGTCGACGCCAACCCGGCGAAGGAGGAGATCGCGCGGCGGTTCGGGGCGACGGAGTTCCTGACGGACGTGGCGGCCGTACGGGGGGTCCTGCCGGACGGGGCCGACCATGTCTTCGAGTGCGTCGGGCGGGTCGAACTCGTGCGGGCGGCGATTGATTTGCTGGACCGGGGTGGGCAGGCGGTGCTGCTCGGGATGCCGGCGGCCGACGCGGAGGCTTCTTTCGTGCCGGCGTCGTTGTTTCTCGACAAGTCGGTACTGGGGTGCCGGTACGGGTCTGCTCGGCCGCAGCGGGATGTTCGGTTGTACGCGGAGTTCTATGGGGCGGGGCGGTTGTTGCTGGACGAGCTGGTCACTCGGACGTACGGGATCTCCGAGTTCCGGGAGGCGGTTTCCGACGCCCAGGCGGGCCGAGTCGCCCGCGGGGTCCTGCTCTTTTGACGTCCGCAGCGCCGTCGTGGCCGCTCGCGCAGTTCCCCGCGCCCCTGAGGGAGTTGGCCTGAGCGCCAACATCCAGCCCCTCCGGCGATTGAGGAGCGGGGGCTGGGGCAGCGCCCCGGAGTGCCGGGTGCGTCGTGGCTGGGCGCGCAGTTCCCCGCGCCCCTTACGGGGCTGATCTGGGCGTCCCCTCGGGGGCTGGGTGGAAGGTTTTTCTGTAGGTGGTGGGAGGGACTCCCAGGGTCGTCTGGAAGTGCTGGCGCAGGGACTGGGCCGTGCCGAAGCCGGAGTCGCGGGCCACCGCGTCCATGGAGAGCGACGTCGTCTCCAGCAGATGACGCGCCCGCTCCACCCGCTGCGCGGTGATCCACTGCCCGGGACTGACCCCGACCTCCTCCCGGAACCGCCGCGTGAACGTCCGTACGGACATCGCCTCCCGCGCGGCCAGATCCCGCAACCGGATCGGCTCATGCAGATGCCCGAGCGCCCACGCCCGCGCCCCCGACGTGGAGGCGTCCCGCTCACTCGGCACCGGCCGCGCCACGAACTGCGCCTGCCCCCCGTCCCGGTAGGGCGGCACCACCGTACGCCGTGCCACGTCGTTCGCCACCGCCGAACCGAAGTCGCGGCGCACGATGTGCAGGCACAGATCGATCCCGGCGGCGACCCCGGCCGAGGTCAGCACGTCCCCGTCGTCGACGAAGAGGACGTCCGCGTCGACCCGTACCGTCGGGAACACCTTCTGGAAGTGCTCCGAGGCCGACCAGTGCGTCGTCGCGGGCCGCCCGTCGAGATAGCCGGCCGCGGCGAGCACCCAGCTCCCCGTACAGATGGACACCATGCGCGTGCCGGGCCGTACGTACGCGAGGGCCGCCGCGAGATCCTCGGTGAGGCGCCCCTCGGTGTACAGCGGGCCCAGCTCGTACGAGGCCGGGACGATCACCGTGTCCGCGCCGGCCAGCGCCTGCGGCCCGTGCGCGACGAGGATCGAGAAGTCGGCGTCGCTGTGGACCGGCCCCGCCTCTCGCACCGCGCACGTCACGACCTCGTACAGCGGCTCCTCCGTGGCGCTTCTCGCCTTGCCGAAGATCCGCTGCGGGATGCCCAGTTCGAACGGGATCACCCCGTCCAGCGCGAGGACGACGACCCGGTGCGGCGCGCGCGTGGAAGCCATGGCCCGATCCTAGCGAAGCATGGCATCCGGGCCACTCGTTCCGGCGCACCGCATCCCCGACGCTGGAGCCGTGACGACGACGCAGACACCTTCCGCCACCTCGCCCGGCCCCGCCGCCCGCCGCGGACGCCCGCACCGCGCCTGGTCCGTGGCCGCGGTCACCTTCGTGACGATCATCGGCGCGGCGGCCTTCGCCTCCCTGCCCGGCCTGCTCATCGAACCGCTGCACACCGACTTCGGCTGGTCACGCGGCACCATCGGCTTCGCGGTCTCCGTGAACCTCGCGCTGTACGGGATCACCGCCCCGTTCGCCGCCGCCCTCATGGACCGCTTCGGCATCCGCAGGGTCGTCGCCGCCGCCCTCGTCACCATCGGCGTCGGCTCCCTGCTCACCGTCTGGATGACCGCCGCCTGGCAACTCGTCCTGTACTGGGGTGTGTTGGTCGGCCTCGGCAGCGGCTCGATGGCGCTGGCGTTCGCGGCGACCGTCACCAACCGCTGGTTCGTCGCCCGGCGCGGACTCGTCACCGGCATCCTCACCGCCGCCGGCGCCTCGGGCCAGCTCGTCTTCCTGCCGCTGCTGTCCTGGATCATCGAACGCCACGACTGGAAGCCGGCGGCGGTCACGGTCGCGCTCGCCGCGTTCGCCGTCGTGCCGTTCGTCTGGCTGCTGCTGCGCGACCACCCGGCCGACGTGGGCCTGACCCCGTACGGGGGTGCCGTGTTCGTGCCCCGGCCCGCGCCGCTGCCGGGAGCCGCGCGGCGGGCCGTCACCGTGCTCGGCAAGGCGGCGCGCACGGGTCCGTTCTGGCTGCTCGCGGGCACCTTCGCCATCTGCGGCGCCTCGACGAACGGCCTGATCAAGACCCATTTCGTACCCGCCGCGCACGACCATCACATGCCGGTGACGACGGCCGCGTCACTGCTCGCGGTCATCGGCGTCTTCGACGTGATCGGGACGATCGCCTCCGGCTGGTTCACCGACCGCTTCGAGGCGCGCAGGCTGCTCGCCGTGTACTACGCGCTGCGCGGCATCTCCCTGCTGTTCCTGCCACTGCTGCTCGCGCCGTCCGTGCACCCGCCGATGCTGTTCTTCATCGTCTTCTACGGCCTCGACTGGGTGGCGACCGTGCCGCCGACCATCGCCCTGTGCCGCGAGCACTACGGCGAGGACAGCGCGATCGTCTTCGGCTGGGTGCTCGCCTCGCACCAGGTGGGGGCGGCGTTCGTGGCGTTCCTCGGCGGGGTGGCGCGGGACGCGTTCGGCTCGTACGACCTCGTGTGGGTGCTGTCCGGTGCGCTGTGCGCCGTCGCCGCGCTGATGGCCCTCGTCATCCGGCGCGGGCGGGCGGACGCCGCCGGGGGCGTGCCCGCGCCTCAGGTGCCGAGCGCCGCGAACTGACCCCGGTGGAACAGGAGCGGGCCCGCGTCCTCGTCGCCCGTGCCGAGTGCCGTCACTCGTCCTACGACGATGAGGTGGTCGCCGCCCGTGTGAACGGCGTGGATCACGCAGTCGATCCAGGCGGCGGCGCCGGTCAGGCGCGGGGAGCCGGAGACGGGGGCGGGTTCGTGGGCGACCCCGGCGAACTTGTCCGCGCCGCTCACCGCGAAGCCCCGGCACAGGGCGTCCTGGCCTGCCGCCAGTACGTTGACGCAGAAGACGCCGGCGCGGGCTATGCGGGGCCAGGTGGTGGAGGTGCGGGCCACCATGAAGGCGACCAGGGGTGGATCGAGGGAGAGGGAGGCGAAGGACTGGCACGCGAATCCGGCGGGGGCCTCCGGCGGTCGGGGGGTGGCGGTGGTTGTGGTGCCGGGGGCGGTGATGACGGTCACTCCCGTGGCGAAGTGGCCCAGGACGCGGCGGAATTCGGCCGGGTCGACCGGGGGGCGTTCGTCCTCGCGTACGGCGCGGAGGTCCGGGCGGGGGTGGGGGTTCACCGGGGGGTGGGCCCTTGTGGGGGCGCCGGTCTGCCTGAGGTAGCGGAGGGCTGTGGCCGCCATGCCTGCGTGTCCCATCATGCGTCCAGTGAAGCTGACGGGGCGTCAGTTTGGAAGGGGGCGGGGCGCTTCCCGCGCGGGGGGCGTGTCTGTTGTGCGTCCGGTGCGGCTCCGGCGAGGCTCGTCGCGCAGTTCCCCGCGCCCCTTACGGGGCTGATCTCAGCGTCCCCTTCTAGCGGCCACGTGGCCGCGCTCTTGAGGGAGTTGGCCTGAGCGCCAACTCCGTGCCTCCGGCCCGGGGCCCTGGCGGGGCTCACCTCAGCGCCGGTAATTCAAGCCCCTCCGGCGCTTGAGGAGCGGGGTCTGGGGCAGCGCCCCAGAGTGCCGGGTGCGTCGTGGCTGGTCGCGCAGTTCCCCGCGCCCCTGAGGGGGCTGGTCTCAGCGTCCGTGGAATTCGGGGGGCCGGCGGGTGTGGAAGGCGGTCAGGCCTTCTTGGGCGTCCCGCGTGGACACGTTCAGCTCCTGCGCCACCGCCTCCGCCGCGAACGCCGCCCCCCGATCAGCATCCAACGACGAGTTGACCAACCACTTCGTCAGCGCGAGCGCCCGCGTAGGCCCACAAGCCAACCGCTCCGCCCACTCCCGCGCCACCCCCGCCAACTCCCCGTCCGCGACGACCCGGTTGACCAGCCCGAGCCGCTCCGCGTCGACCGCCCCCACCGCGTCCCCGAAGAACATCAGCTCCTTGGCCCGCTGAGGCCCGACAAGCCGCGGCAGCAGATACGCCCCGCCCCCGTCCGGCACGAGCCCACGCCGCACGAACACCTCGATGAACCGCGCCGACTCCGCCGCGATCACCAGATCACAGGCCAGCGCCAGATGCGCCCCGATCCCCGCGGCCGTCCCGTTGACCGCCGCCAGCACCGGCTTCTCGCAGTCCAGTACCGCCGCGATCAACCGCTGCGCGCCCAGCCGGATCGTACGGGCGACGTCCCCGACGACCCGCTCCCCGGCCCCCGTACCGGAGCCGCGCAGGTCCGCGCCCGCGCAGAAACCCCGGCCGGTGGCGGTGATCACGACGGCGCGCACGTCCGGGTCGGCGGAGGCGTCGGCGAGCAGGGAGATGACGCGTTCGCGCTGGTCCCAGGTGACGGCGTTCATGGCCTCGGGGCGGTTCAGGGTGATCCACGAGACGCCGTTGTCAGTGGCGTGCAGTACCAATGAGTCGAGGGGCTTTTCGGAGCCGGGGGAGTCTTCGGGGGAGGGCTGAGGCATGGGCGTGCTCCATGGGGTTCGGTGGTCAGCGGCAGACGGCGAGCGCGTCGAGGGCGACGGCGCCCTGCCCGCGCGGCAGGACCATCAGCGGGTTGATGTCGAGTTCGGCGAGGTCACCGTCGAGTTCGAGGGCCATCCGCTGCACCCGCAGGACGACCTCGACGAGCGCGTCCACATCGGCCGGCGGCGCCCCCCTGACCCCGTCGAGCAGAGCCCGCCCGCGCAGCGAGTCCAGCGCCGCCCGCGCCTGCTCCTCGCCGAACGGCGGCACGCACACGGCCGTGTCCCGCAGCACCTCCACGAGGACGCCGCCGAGCCCCACGGTCACGGTCGGGCCGAACAGATCGTCGCGGGTGACGCCCACGACCATCTCGACGCCGCGCTCGACCATCTGGCAGACGAGGACGCCGTCGAGGTCGATGCCCTCGAAGCGGGCGATGTCGGTGAGTTCGCGGTACGCGTCCCGTACCTGGCTCGCGGACGTCAGCCCGACCTTGACCAGGCCGAGTTCCGACTTGTGGGCGAGCTGCGGCGCCGACGCCTTCATGACGACGGGATAGCCGACGAGAGAGGCGGCGCGCACGGCGGCCGCGGCGCTCGTCACCAGTTGCTCACGCGGTACGCGGATGCCGTACGCCCGCAGCAGTTGCTTCGCCGCGTGCTCGCTCAACTGGTTGCCGGGCCGCATCAGGGCCTGCGCCTTGCGGAACGAGGGCGAGGGGGAGCGCGGCGCCTCGTCGAAGGGGGAGCGGTAGCCCGCGGCGAACCGGTGGTGGCCGAGATAGGCGCGCACGGCGGTCACGCAGTTGCCGAAGGTGCGGAAGGTCGCCACGCGGGACGAGCCGAGCAGCGTCGTGCGGTAGGCGTCCTCGGTGCCCACCGGCGAGCCCCACACCACGCACACCAGCTTGTCCGTCTGCTCCGCCGCGTCCACCAGGTCCTGCGCGAGCTTGTCGCTCATGGGCGGGAAGGGCCCGGTGATCGGGCAGATGAGCACGCCGACGTCGGGATCGGCGAGGATCGCGTCGATGATCTTGCGGCCGCGCCAGTCGCCGACGGGGTGGCCGCCGTTGTCGACGGGGTTGGCGACGTTCAGATACTCCGGGATCCACTGGTGGAGTTCGTCCTGCTTGGCGTCCGACAGCGTCGGCAGGCGCAGCCCGGCGGCGCTGGCGAGGTCGGAGAAGTGGGCGCCGGTGCCGCCGGATATGGAGTACACGACGACGCCGTCCGCCCGCGGGGGCCGGGCGCGGGCCAGCAGGGCGGCGGTGTCCTGGAGCTCGTCGAGCCCGTCGACGCGGATCACTCCGAACTGGCGCATGGCCGCGTCCACGACCGCGTCGGCGCCGGTCAGCTTGCCGGTGTGGGAGGCGGCCGTGCGGGCGCCCGTCTCGGTCCTGCCGACCTTCACCGCGACGACGGGGACGCCGGCGCGGGCGGCGCGGTCGGCGGCGAGCAGGAAGGAGCGGCCGTCCTTGAGCCCTTCGAGATAGCAGGCGATGGCCCCGACCTCGGGGCGCCCGGCGAAGTAGGAGAGGAAGTCGGCACTCTCCAGATCGGCCTCGTTGCCGGTGGGCGCCCAGTGGGAGAGGCGGATGCCGAGTTCCTGGAGCGCGAACACGGGCCGCCCCTGGTGCCCGGACTGCGTGATGAGCGCGATGGCGGGGCCTTCGAGGTCGTCGCGGAAGTGCTCGAAGGCGTTGAGGTTGGTGTTCGGGCCGAGCAGCCTGAGGCCCGAGCGGCCGACCACCTCGGCCAGCCGCTCCTGCGCCGCCGCGCCCGCCTCGCCGGTCTCCGCGAACCCCGAGGCGAACGCGACGGCGAACCGCACCTTCGCCTCCGCCAGCTGCTCGATCACGGGGAGGGGGTCGGCGACGAGCAGCACCGCGAGATCGACCTGTTCGGGCAGGTCGGCGACGGTGGGAGCGCAGGGCAGGCCGAAGACGGAGTCCCTGGTGGGGTGGACGGGGTGGACGCGGGCGCCGACGCGGTCCGCCCAGCGGACGAGCTGGCGGGTGATGCCCGTGTTGGGGCGGCCCTCCGTGTCCGATGCGCCGATCACCGCGACGGATTCCGGGCGGAAGAAGCGGTCCAGGTCGGGGACGTCGGCGTGCAGGGGGCGTCCGCTGACGTCGTGTTCCTCGGGGTCGGTTCTGCCGTGGACGGCAGGGCCGGGGGGTTCGCCGCAGGCGATGGTGCGGGCCCGGCGGGAGTCGGTGGTCAGGGTGCCGTATGTCGATCCAAGCATCGGTCCGCCCGCTCCTGAGTGACAGCGACGAGTTGGCTGGCGCCATAGCTGACGCCCCATCAGGTTACTGAACTGACGGTACGTCAGGAACCTGTCGTACGCGCTTTATCCTTCCGGGTGCGTGATCGTCATGCGTCCGGTGCGGCTCCGGTAGCCCTTCCACGCAGTTCCCCGCGCCCCTGACGGGGCTGCCAGCCCCAGTGCCGGGTCGGTGCACGTTGTGCGTTCAGTTCAGCCCGGTGGGGCTTCTCGCGCAGTTCCCCGCGCCCCTGAGGGAGTCGGCCTCAGCGCCAACATCCAGCCCCTCCGGCGATTGAGGAGCGGGGGCTGGGGCGGAGCCCCAGAGTGCCGGGTGCGTCGTGGCTGAGCGCGCAGTTCCCCGCGCCCCTGAGGGAGTCGGCCTCACCGCCAACATCCAGCCCCTCCGGCGATTGAGGAGCGGGGGCTGGGGCGGAGCCCCAGAGTGCCGGGTGCGTCGTGGTTGGCCGCGCAGTTCCCCGCGCCCCTGACGGGGCTTTTCTCAGCGCCGGTCAATCAAGCCTCTCCGGCGATTGAGGAGTGGGCGATTAGTTTTGGCGGGGCCGGCGGTCATCATGGGCACATAACGAACACCGCCCACCCCAGGAGCCCCGCATGCGCCAGCTCATCAGCACCGCCTTCCTCTCCCTCGACGGAGTCGTAGAGGCCCCCGGCGGCGAAGAGGGCTACCGCAACGCCGGCTGGACGTTCAAGAACATCGAGTTCGTCCCGGACGCGTTCGAGATCAAGGGCCGCGAACAGGAGGAGGCCACGGCGATGCTCCTCGGCCGCGTCAGCTACGAGGCGTTCAGCGCGGTCTGGCCCGCCATGGAGGACTTCGCCCGCTACAAGACCCTGCCCAAGTACGTCGTCTCCACGACCCTCGGCGAGGACAGCCTCGTCGACAACTGGGGCGAGACCACGATCCTGCGCTCCGTCGACGAGGTCGCCGCCCTGAAGGAGACCGAGGGTGGCCCGATCATCATGCACGGCAGCGCCACGCTGAACCACGCCCTGTCCGACGCCGGCCTGATCGACCGCTACCACCTGCTGGTCTTCCCGCTGCTGCTCGGCGCGGGCAAGCGCCTGTTCTCCGCCACGGACAAGGACGCCCAGCAGCTCAAGCTGGTCGAGTCGCAGGCGTACGCGAACGGCGTGCAGAAGAACGTCTTCGACGTCGTGCGCTGACCACGACGACAATCGGCGCCATGAACCACGTACCGCAAGACACACCGCAAGCCGCGCAGCAAGACACACCGCAAGCCGCACCGCAGGACCACCCGCCGGCCGCCCGGCTCGACGCGCTGCTGCGTTCCCTGCGGGTCTGGGACACGGAGCTGCCCGGGTTCGACACGGACGCCGCGCCGGACGGCCCGCTGGAGCTGTTCGTCGACTGGTTCGCGGAGGCGGTGGCGGCGGGCCAGACCGAGCCGCACACGCCCTCGCTGGCCACGACCGACGCCGAGGGCCACGCGGACGTCCGTACGGTGATGCTGCACGGCGCCGACGAGGACGGCTTCCACGTCGCCTCGCACGCCGGCAGCGCGAAAGGCCGCCAGCTCGCGGCCACCCCGTACGCGGCGCTCGGCTTCTACTGGCCGGCGCTGGGCCGCCAGGTGCGGGTGCGCGGCCCGGTCCGTACGGCGCCGCCCGAGGACGCGCGGGCGGACCTGCGCGCCCGTTCGACGGGCGCGCTCGCCTCGGCGCTCGTCGGCCGGCAGAGCGAACTCCTCGGCTCCCGCGCCGAGTTGGAGCGCGCCTCGGACGCCGCGTGGGAGCGGGCCGCGCAAGAGCCGGACGCGGTCGCGCCGACGTGGACGGTGTACGTGGTCCAGCCGCGCGAGGTCGAGTTCTTCCAGGGCGACGCCCGGCGCCGCCACACCCGTCTGCGCTACCGCCGCGCGGACCCGGCCGGCGCCTGGGCGAAGGAACTGCTCTGGCCGTGACCGCCCCCGCCCGTCAGGCCCTGTCGGCGGCGGGCGGCCGGAACACCGGCACGGCGTACACGCCCGCCGGCCGGAACGTGACCGCCAGTTCCATCCCCACCCGCAGCTCCCCCGCGGGCACGTCCACGACCTCGGTCATCATGCGGGGTCCCTCGGCGAGATCGACGACGGCGGCGGTGTAGGGGGTGCGGGTGCCGAAGGGGGGCAGGTCGTTGCGGTGGACGACCGACCACGTGTAGAGCGTGGCCCGGCCGCTCGCCGCCCGCCAGGTGACGTCCTCGCTCCAGCAGTGCGGGCAGAACTCGCGCGGGTAGTGGTGGTCGCGCCCGCAGCCCGCGCAGTGCCGCAGCAGCAGCCGCCCCTCGGCCGCCGCCTCCCAGTAGGGGCGGGTGAAGGCGTCGGGCTCGGGCAGATCGAACCGTACGCCGTCGCCGGTCTCCGTCATCAGAACAGTCCGATCGCGTGGTCGAGGGACCAGACCTGCCAGGACATGGCGAACAGCGCGACGAGCGAGATCAGCGCCATCATCGCGTTCTGCCCCTGCTCGGCCCAGTCGTGGATCATGAGGGTGAGGTAGAGGAGGTTGAGCAGCAGGCCGCCGACGAGCGCGACGGGGGTGAGCAGGCCGGCCACCAGCCCGAGGCCGAGGGCGAGTTCGGCGTAGACGACGAGGTACGCCATGGCCTTCGGGCGCGGCCTGACGACCTTGTCGAAGCCCGAACGCACCGCGCCCCACCGGTGTTTCGCCGCCACGTCCGCCGCCCACGCGATGCCCGTGCCGCGTTCGAACCAGCCCTTCTTGTCCTTGTGCCGCCAGCTCTCCAGCCACCACAGCCCGAGGCCGATACGCAGCACGGCCAGCCATTCGGCGCCGCTGAGCCCTATCGCTTCCATGGAGTCCGGCCCCTCTTCCGCTATCTGACGGTACGTCAGTTCAGCGCATCGGGGCCGCGCCCGCAAGGGTCCCGGCGCGGGCGGGAGCGGACGGGTGGACCGTGATCCATTCGCAACCGAACCCACTCTTGACCGTGCCCCATCAACATCCCCGGCGAAATTACGCTCCCGATCATGACCGCCCCCCACCTCGCCCCGGCCCCCCGCAGCCACGCGCATCCGCCCGTGTACGTGATCGGCGGCGGCCCCGCCGGACTCGCCGCCGCCGTACGGCTGAAGGCGCGGGGCGCCCGGGTCGTCGTCCTGGAACGCTCCGACCGCGTCGGAGCCTCCTGGCGCGGCGACCGCGAACGGCTGCGGCTGCGGACCACGCGCCGCCGGTCCGCCCTGCCGGGGCTGCCGATCCCGCGCCGCTACGGCCGCCGCGTCCTCGGCGCGGACCTCGCCCGCTACCTGGAGACGTACGCCGAGCACCACGCCCTCGAAGTGGCGACCGGCATCGAGGTCACCCGCGTCGATCCCGCACCGGGCGGCTCCGGCTGGCTGCTGCGGGCGAGCGGCGGCCGCGAACTCCTGTGCTCCTCGCTCGTCGTCGCCACCGGCCGCCATCACACGCCGTACGTTCCCGACTGGCCCGGCGCGGACGGCTTCCCCGGCGAACTCCTGCACGCCCGCGCCTTTCGCGGCGCCGCGCCCTACGCGGGGCGGGACGTGCTCGTGGTCGGCGCCGGGCGCAGCGGGACGGAGATCGCGGCGGAGCTTGTGGCGGGCGGGGCGGGGCGCGTACGGGTCGCTGCGCGGCGGGCGCGGGGTGATCAGGTCGGGGAGGTCGTCGGCTTCGACGGGGGTGAGGTGCTGCTCGCCGGCGGGGGCCGGATCGGGGCCGAGGTGGTGATCGCGGCCACGGGATATCGCCCCGCGCTGGGCCCCCTGGTAGGACATCTCGGGGTCCTGAACCCGAACACGGGCCTCCCGTCACCCCGCCGGGGCGCGATCCCCCCGGGCCTCACCTTCACCGGCTTCACCACCCCCACGCTGAACGCTCGCCGCTGACCAAGTCGACGCTCAGGCCAGCCCCGTAAGGGGCGCGGGGAACTGCGCGCTCGGCCACGACGCACCCGGCACTCTGGGGCGCTGCCCCAGCCCCCGCTCCTCAATCGCCGGAGGGGCTTGAAATGACCGGCGCTGAGATCAGCCCCGTAAGGGGCGCGGGGAACTGCGCGCCCAGCCACGACGCACCCGGCACTCTGGGGCGCTGCCCCAGACCCCGCTCCTCAAGCGCCGGAGGGGCTGGAAGTTGGCGCTGAGCCCAGCCCCGCCCTCCAGGGACCCCAGGGCCGGAGGCCGGGAGTTGGCGCTGAGCCCAGACCGTCAGGGACCCCAGGGCCGGAGGCCGGGAGTTGGCGCTGAGCCCAGACCGTCAGGGACCCCAGGGCCGGAGGCCGGGAGTTGGCGCTGAGGGCAGCCCCGTCGAAGGGCGCCGGGGATCAAGGGAGGAGGCCCCCCTTTAGTCCCGCCCCAAGATCACCGTGCCGGAGGAGCAGAACCAACCCCCCGTGCCGGAGGCCACCGCCAGTTGGGGAAGCGTGCCGTCCGGGCGACGGACCTGGTGGGCGCCCGCGTCACCCCGTAACTGCCGTACCGCCTCCACCAGCAGAAAAAGCCCCCGCATCCCGGGATGCTGCGCGGACAACCCCCCACCGTCCGTATTCGTGGGCAGCCCCCCGTCGAACCGCAGCCGCCCGCCCTCCACGAACGCCCCGCCCTCCCCCTTCCCGCAGAACCCGAGATCCTCCAGTGTCACCAGCGTCATGTACGTGAACGCGTCGTACAGCTCCGCGATGTCGATGTCGGCGGGCGTGACCCCGGCCCGTTCGAACGCCAGCCGGCCGCTGACGGCAGCCGGGGAGACCGTGAAGTCGTCCCACTCGGACATCGTCGTGTGGGAGACGTGCTCGCCCGCGCCGAGCACCCACACCGGCGGCCGCGCGCAGTCCGCGAGCAGTTCCTCGGAGACGAGCAGCACGGCCGCGCCGCCGTCACTGCGGATGCAGCAGTGCAGCTTGGTGAACGGGTCGGCGATCATCGGCCCGCCCAGCACGTCGTCCACGGTGACCGGGTCGCGGAACATGGCGCCGGGGTTGCGGGCCGCGTTCTCCCGGGCCTGCACGGCGACCTGCGCCAACTGCTCGATGGTCGTGCCGTACCGGTGCATGTGGCGGCGGGCGGCCATCGCGTACTTGGCGATGAGCGTGTGCCCGTACGGGACCTCGAACTGGAGGGGGCCGCGCGCGCCGAACGACAGGTTGGAGGTGCGCCGGCCCGCTTTGATGTCGGCGCGGGCCGTCGAGCCGTACACGAGCAGCACGGCCCGCGCGTGCCCCGCCGCGATGGCGTCGGCGGCGTGCGCGGCCATGACCTCCCAGGTGGAGCCGCCGACGGAGGTGGAGTCGACCCAGCGCGGGGCGAGGCCCAGGTACTCGGCGACCTCGACCGGGGCGAGCGTGCCGAGGCCCGCGCTCGCCACGCCGTCGATCACGTCGGGGGTGAGCCCGGCGTCGGCGAGGGCGCGGCGGGCGGCCTGGGCGTGCAGGGCGTAGGGGGTGGCGTCGTCGACACGGCCGCAGTCGGACAGGGCGACGCCGGCGACGGCGGCCCGGCGGCCCGAGGTGCTCAGGGAGCCAGTCATGAATTTGACGGTACATCAGAAAGTGGGTGGGGGAAGGGGAGTGGTGGGAGGCGCCTCGCCTCTGGCGGGGTGGGGGTCGGGCGCTTAATATGACGGCCCGTCAGAAAGGGGCCCGCATGGACGCCAGGTTCACCGAGGAACAGCAGGAGATCCGCCGCACCCTGCGCGAACTCACCACCGCACGCTGCACCCCGGACGACGTCAAGGCCGCCGCCCGCACGCCGGGCGGCCACGACGGCACCCTGTGGCGGGCCCTCGGCAAGGAACTGGGTCTGCCCGGGCTCGCCCTGCCCGAGGCGTACGGAGGCGTCGGCGCGGGGCCGGCCGAACTCGCCTTGGCAGCCGAGGAGTTGGGCCGCTGTCTCGCGCCGACCCCGCTGCTCGCGGGCAGCGGACTCGTCGCCCCGCTCGTCGCCGCCCTCGGCACCGCCGACCAGCGCGCCGCCCTGCTGCCCCCGCTCGCCGGCGGCACCCTCACCGCCGCCCTCGCCGTCCCCGGCGCGGGCCTCGCCACCGCCCTCGGGCTCGTCGACGACAACACCGGCGACTGGGCGGGCGGCGGCCGCGCGGGCGGCGTCCAGGCCGCCCGCGCCCCGGGGGAGGGCGAAGGTGCGGGCTGGCGGCTGTACGGGCAGGCCGAACAGGTCCTGGACGGGCACAGCGCGGGCCTGCTCCTCGTCGCCGCGCACACCGGAGGCTTCGCCCGCTCCCGCACCCTGCTGTTCCTCGTACGGGCGGACGCGGCGGGCCTGAGCCGCACCCGGCAGACCTCCCTGGACGAGACCCGTCCCCAGGCTCGCGTCGAACTGCGGGACGTGGCAGCGGAGTTGCTCGGCGAGGAGAGCGCGGACATCGCCGCCGCGCTCGCCGCCACCGGGGAGTTCGCCGCGACCCTCATCGCCGCCGAGGCCGTCGGCGCCGCCGACCGCGCCCTGGAGCGGACGGTCGCCTACGTCAAGGAACGCGAGCAGTTCGGCCGTCCCGTCGGCTCCTTCCAGGCCGTCAAGCACCGGCTGGCCGACGTGTACGTACAGGTGCAGGCGGCGCGGTCGGCCGCCTACTACGCGGCCTGGGCGGTCGGCGGCGGCGGGTCCGAGCCCGCCGTCGGCGCCCTCGCGCTCGCGCAGGCCCTCGAAGCGCTGCGGACCGCCGCCGCCGAGGCCGTCCAGCTGCACGGCGGGATCGGCTTCACCTGGGAGCACGACGCGCATCTGTATCTGAAGCGGGCGGCGGGCGACGAGCTGCTGTTCGGGCCCGTCTATCTGCTGCGGGACCGGGCGGCGGGCGCCGCCGGACTCTTCGCCGCGCGCGCGAAGGCCGCCGTATGAGCGCCCCGGCGGAGGGCGGCGGAGCCGGACCGGGCGGTGGCCCCAGCGTCGGCGGTGGCTCCGGCACGGGCGCGGTGCCGCTCGGGGTGCGGGTCGTGCGGAAGGTCTCCTCGACCCGGGCCTTCGCCCGCGTCGCCCCGCACGTCATCCCCGTGCTGGACCGTGCCGTGCACCGGCTGACGCGCGGGAAAGCGCTGCTCAGTACGCGGATGCTGCCGGGCGTCGTCCTCACCGCGACCGGCGCGCGCACCGGGCTCGCCCGGCGCACCCCGCTGGCCTGCATGCCCGAGCCCGAGCGGGGGAGCTGGCTGCTGATCGGCTCGAACTTCGGCCGGCCGGGGCATCCGGCGTGGACGGCGAACCTGCTGGCCCACCCGGACGCAGAGATCAGCTGGCGCGGCACGGACATCCCCGTCACGGCCCGGCTGCTCCAGGGCGAGGAGCGGGCGCGGGCGTGGGCGGCGGCGCTGCGGTTCTGGCCGCCCTATGCCTCGTACCAGGCACGCGTGGAGCGGGAGATCAGGCTGTTCCGCCTGGAACGGCGCTGACGCGCCGGCGCGGGGGAGCGGGGCGTCGGGGCGTCGGGGCGTCGGGGCGCGGGAGGATACGCGTGGGCCCCGGGAACTGCAACGGCGGCGGTCCACGATCGATCGATGCGCGGACCGCCGCCGTACGACAGGACCAGAGGGCGGGCTACTTCGTGGGCTTCTTGCCCGTCACGCCCAGATGCACCAACAGCGCCACGTTCGGCTTGAGTTCGGCCTGCTTGACACCCCAGCTCTGGAAGCCCTTCTGGTGGGAGGCGACGGCCGCGAGCATGGCGACCAGCGAGCCGGCCACGGCGGCCGGGCTCACGTCCTTGTCGACCTTCCCCTTGTCCTGCAACTCCTTGACGGCGTCGGCGAGGGAGTTGTTCACCGAGTTCAGGATCTTCATGCGGATCTTGTAGAAGCGCTTGTCGCCCTCGGCCGCGCCGAGGTCGACGACCCGCAGGATCGCGTCGTTCTTGCGCCAGAACTCCAGGAAGCCGTCCACGAGTTCCTGCGCGGTCGCCCAGCCGGCCTTCCCGACCCAGGAACGGTCGGCGACCAGCTCGGTCAACCCCGCCCCCTCGGCGGCCATTTGCTCGGCGATCTCCAGGACGGCGCCTTCGACGTCCGGGAAATACTGGTAGAAGGTCGCGGGCGAAGTGCCCGCCTTTCGGGCGACATCAATGACTTTGACGTCCCGGTAGGGCGAGGAGCTGAGCATCTCGCCGAGGCAGTCGAGCAGCTTCTGACGTGTTGCCTGACCACGCCGCCCGGCCACACGGCCGTCGACGGTACGTACTTGTCCTGTCATGCCGTCAGCTTACCGAGGGGTGATCGGAGCGCGATCTGGCCGACTGCAAATGGGGTTGAGGCCGGAAATAGCGCCCCGGACGGCGGTGCGCGAGCCCGCCCCCAGGGGCCGGAATTGGCCAGACGTTCGAATCGGGGCCGCGGCGCCCGATGCGGCCTGGCTAGCGTCTGCGGTATGCACCCGGACTACCCCGAGGGCGCCCCCTGCTGGGCGGACGTCCGGCTCCCGGACGTGGAGGCCGGCAAGCGGTTCTACGGCGACCTGTTCGGGTGGACCTTCGACGAGGGCGCGACCGCCGAGCGCGGCTACTACACCGCCGCCTACGCCGAGGACGCCGCCGTCGCCGCCCTCGCCCCCGCCCCGCCGGGCACCCGCGCAGCCTGGACCGTCCACCTCGCCGTGCGGGACGCCTACGCCGCCGCCGACCGGGTCCGCGCCGCCGGCGGGCGCCTCGTCCTCGGGCCCGTCTCCGAGGGCGCCGCCGCCACCGTCGCCCGCGCCCGGGGCCCCGAGGGCGCCCCCTTCGGGCTCTGGCAGGCCGGCAGCCACCAGGGCTTCGGGCGCACCCGGGCGCCGGGCGCCGTCACCCACGTAGAGCTGCGCACGCCCGCGCCCGCCGTCAGCGACCCCTTCTACGCGGACGTCTTCGGCTGCACCGCCCGCGACCGCGCCCCCGGCGCCCGCGACTGGCTGCCCCGCGCCCCCGCCGCCGCCCACCACCCCGCCCCGGCCACGCCGCTGCCGCCGAACGGGTCACCCGTGCCGCCCGCCGCGCCCGCCCTGGCCCGTGTGCACGAGGTCGGGGCCGCCGCCCGGTTCGTCGTCCATTTCGGCGTCGCCGACCCCGCCGCGGCCTGCGCGACGGCGCTGAGGCTCGGGGCATCGTTGCAGGTGGCGCCCTATGACACCGCGTACGGGCGGACCGTCGTGCTGTGCGACGACCAGGGGGCCGAGTTCGCCCTGCGCGGGCCCCTGGATGTCTGAGACACCCCGGTATGCCCCCGGGTTCGCAACCGGCGCCCCCGCCAGGAAGAATCGGGGGCGTGCCGCCGTGGCGCTGCGGTGGTGAGACGCTGACGGGGGCTCGTATGTGCGGTGGACCAGGAAACCCGGGGATCCCGGCCCCGCACGGGGAGGTGGCAGGCTAGTGGTGGATTCGCTGACGCAGCACGATCCGAGGCGGATCGGTCCGTTCGAGGTACTGGGCCGGCTCGGCGCGGGCGGCATGGGCCTGGTCTATCTGGCGCGCTCGGCCTCAGGGCGGCGCGTCGCCATCAAGACGGTGCGCACCGAACTCGCCGAGGACCAGCTCTTCCGGGTCCGCTTCACGCGCGAGGTCGAGGCGGCCCGCGCGGTGTCCGGGTTCTACACGGCCGCCGTCGTCGACGCCGACCCGCGCGCCGCCGTGCCGTGGCTCGCCACCGCGTACGTGCCCGCCCCCTCGCTCGAAGAGATAGTGAACGAGTGCGGGCCGCTGCCGGCCCAGGCCGTGCGCTGGCTGGCCGCCGGTGTCGCCGAGGCCCTCCAGTCCATCCACGGCGCGGGCCTCGTCCACCGCGACCTGAAGCCGTCGAACGTGCTGGTCGTCGAGGACGGCCCGCGCGTCATCGACTTCGGCATCGCGTCCGGCGTCTCCAATACGCGCCTGACCATGACGAACGTGGCGGTGGGCACGCCCGCCTACATGTCGCCCGAGCAGGCGAAGGACTCGCGGAGCGTGACCGGCGCCTCCGACGTGTTCTCGCTCGGCTCCACCCTGGTCTTCGCCGCGACGGGGCACGCGCCCTTCCACGGCGCGAACCCCGTCGAGACGGTGTTCATGCTGCTGCGCGAGGGCCCCGACCTGGAGGGCCTGCCGGACGAGCTGCGCCCGCTGATCGAGTCGTGCATGCAGATGGACGCGACGCTGCGCCCCTCGCCCGCCGACCTCCAGGCGCAGCTCGCCCCGCATCTGTTCGGCTCGGGCAGCGACGACAGCGGCACCGCGTCGGCGTGGCTGCCCGAGCGGTCCGTCGCCCTGATCGAGTCCCGGCGCGGCGGCCGGACCGTCGTACGGTCGCAGCCGCGTACGCCGGGGCCGGCCGCGCCGGTCCCGGCGATGCCGCCGCAGCCGCCCGCGCGTCCGCCGCTGCCCGCGACCGACGGCTGGCGGGCCGCGCCCGCCGCGCCCCCGGCGCCCGCCGACGGCCCGGTCCGGCTCGCGGGCGCCCAGGTGCCGATCGGGCCCGGACCCCGCGTCGCCGACGCCCGCGCCGCCGCCGTGCAGGCGCCGCCCGCAGCGTCCGGCCTCGCCGCGTCCTGGTCCCGGGTGAAGCCCTCGGCGAGCGGCGCGGCCGACCCCGTCGTGCCCGCGCCCGCCGCGCCGGAGCGCACGTCGTGGCGGCCGTGGCGGTTCCGTATGTCCAACGACGTGTGGGGCACCCCGACCGTCGCGGGCGACCTCGTCTACGTCACGTCCTTCGAGGTCCACGCCCTGGACGTGGCCACCGGCAGGCGCCGCTTCAAGACCCGGGACGTCGCCTGGTCGATGGCGGTCGCCGACGGCCGCGTCCACGCCTCCGACGGCCCGACCCTGTGGACGCTCGACGCCCGCGAGGGCACCGACCTGTGGCGCCGCTCCACCGACGCGTGGGTGTACGCCCTCCAGGCCGACCGGGGCACCCTCGTCACCGCCACCCGGGGCGGCGGCGTCCAGGCCCGCGAGGCGGGCAACGGCGAGCTGCTGTGGGAGATCACCGGCTGCCAGAGCGACTTCGAGGCGCCCGAGGCCGGGCCCGTCGTCCACGACGGCACGGTCTACGTCTGGCAGGACGCCCGGCTGCGCGCCCTCGAGGCCCGTACCGGCGAGGAGCGCTGGTCGTACCCGATCGGCGACGCGGCCTCCTGCGGCGGCGTCCCGGTCCGCCTCACCCCCGCCGACGACGGGTACGTGTACGTCGCCGCCGGCACCCGCGTCCTCGCCGTCGAGATCGCCACCGGGCATGTGCGCTGGCACTTCGAGGCGCCGGCCGTGTTCCTGTGTCCGCCCGCGTTCGTGCCGGGCCCCGCGGTGACCGGCGGGGGCGTCTACCTCGTCGACCACCTCGGCACGGTGTACGCGCTCGACGCGACGGACGGCCGGGACCGCTGGCGCATCGCCACCGAGCCGCGCCCCTCGGCGGTGGACCCGGTCCTCGTCGTGCAGGGGCATGTGCACGTCGGCTCCGGGCAGGGCCTGTACACCCTTGACGCGGTGACCGGCACCCCGAAGTGGCGGTTCCAGGCGGGCGGCGAGATCGTCGGCTCGCCCGTCGTCGCCGAGGAACGTATCCACTTCGGCTCCAGCGACCACCTGCTGTACACGCTGAAGGCCGACGACGGCCGGCTGCGCTGGAAGCTGGCCACCGGCGGCGCCATCACCGGCACGCCCGTGGTGCGCGAGGGCGTCGTCTACGCGTGCAGCAAGGACCGCTGTGTGTACGCGCTGGACGCGGAGAAAGGCACCGGGACGGACACGAGCCGGTAGCGGGCGGCCCCCGCCGGGTAGGGTGCCCGGCGTGATACGACGGGGATGGAAACTGGCGGGGGTCGCCGCACTGGTGGTGCTGGCGCTGACAGGCTTCTCGACCGGGCGCGGCCACGGGCGCGGCGGTCACGGGGGACACGGGGTGCACGGCGGCGGGGGCGGGTGCAGCAGCAGCTCGCAGCGGCACGACAGCTCGTCGTCCACCTCGTCCGGCACGTCCGGCGACGGGGCCTCGGGCTCATCCGGTTCGTCGGGGTCCACGTACGGCGACGACGACCTGTACGGGTCCGGCTCGTCCAGCACCTCCGGCTCGGCCTCCGGGGGTGCGGCCCGCACGCCCCGCTACCGGCACACGCCCACCGCGAGCGCGTCCGGCGGCGGCTCGTACGCCCAGGACGGCACCGCCCGCCTCGTGCGCTGCGCGGGCGCGACCCGTCCGTACGCCACCGTCGAGGTGCGCAACCCCAACAAGGCGACGAAGACGTTCTCGCTCTCGCTGACCTTCCTGGACGCCCAGGGGCTGACCGTGACCACCGGCCGGGGCGAGGTCAAGGTCAAGGGGCGCGCCACGGCCACCACGAAGGTCAAGGTCGGTGGCGAGGGGCTGGCCGCCGAGGTGCGGCGCTGCGAACTGGACCCGGTCGCCTCGGTCCGCCGCTGACAGAACCGCCGTCGAGGGCCGCGCGCCGCGTCCGGGTCAGCGCACCCGGTGGCCGCCCTGCGATCGGGACGTGAAGAGCGCGCCCTGTTCGCCGGGTGGCAGGTTGCCGAGGGCGATGAGCTGCGGGGCGTGACCGAAGGCGTGGGCGCGGCCGGGTTCGGTCGCCGCCCACAGCGCCCGTACCGTGCCCTGCACGGCGGCCGTCGGGTGCCCGGCGATCACCGTCGCGCACCGCACGGCCGCCTCCCGCGCCCCGCCCGGTGCGGTCAACTCCGCGACCAGGCCCACCTGGTGGGCGCGGCGGGCGCCGAGCCGTTCGGCGGACCCCATGAGCGCGAGCCGCGCCACCTCGCCGGGCGGCATCCGCTGGGCGAGGTAACCCGTCTCGTACGCGCTGACCATGCCGTACGTGGTGTGCGGGTCGAAGAAGACGGCGTTCTCGTCGGCGATCACGAACTCGGCCTCGCCCAGCAGGTAGAACGCGCCGCCGCACGCCATCCCCGACACCGCCGCGATCACCGGTTTCCACAGGTCGCACGCCTTCGGTCCGATGGACAGCAGCGGATCGTCCAGGGAGTACGGGGACGTGGGCTGCGGGCCGCCCGTGTCGTCGCGGTCGACGCCGGTGCAGAAGGCGCGTTCGCCCGCGCCGGTCACGACGATCGCCCGTACGGTGTCGTCGGAGCGGAACGCCCGCCAGGTCGCGGTGAGTCGATCCGCCAGGGCGGTGTCGACGGCGTTGAGGCGGTGCGGGCGGTTCAGGGTGACGACGGCGACCCCGGTGTCCGCGTCGACGTCCACCAGGAGCGGGGGCGCGTCCGTCATGGCCGCTCCAGGACCCAGCGCGGTACGACGGTGCCCTCGACGTCCGCGAACACGGCCTGCACCCTCGCGCCGATGCGGATGCGGCTCGGGTCCACGGAGTCGAGCGGGGCGTCGGCGGCGGTGACGAGGTTGCCGACGAGCCGGATGCGGGGGTGTTCGGCCAGCTCCACGATGATCGCGTTGTACGGGGCGTGGGCCGCGTACGCGGGGAGCAGCGGGGGGTGGGGGACCACGTAGGACCAGATGCGGCCCTTGCCGCTCACGCGTTTCCACGTGGAGTCGAAGGACTGGCAGTGGGGGCAGCAGGGGCGGGGTGGGAAGCGGGGTTCGCCGCAGGCGGGGTCGGCGCAGGTCTGTACGCGGAGTTCGCCTCGGGCGGCGTAGGTCCAGAAGGGGGCGCCGTCCTCGTCGGGGGTGGGGGTGAGGAAGGGGGTTCTGGGGGCGGGTGTTTTTGGGGCGGGTGTTTCGGTGAGCGGGGCTGTGGGTGCGGCTGGGGCTGTTGCTGCTTCTGTGTCTGCGTCTGCCATGTGTCTGTCCTTGGGTGGGTGCGGCTTCGTTGTGGCTGGTCGCGCAGTTCCCCGCGCCCCTTGCGGGGCGCTGATCAGCGGTGTTTTCAGGGGGAGGTGAGCAGGAGGGCTGAGGTGGGGACTCCCTCGCCTGCTGTGACCAGGCAGGTGCGGGCGTCCGGGACCTGCGCGGTGCTCGTGCCCCGGAGCTGTTTGACGCCCTCGTTGATGAGGTTGAAGCCGTGGACGTACGCCTCCGAGAGTCCGCCGCCGCCCGTGTTCAGGGGCAGCCGGCCGCCGATCTCCAGGGCGCCGCCCTCGGTGAACGCGGCGCCCTCGCCCCGGCCGCAGAAGCCGTAGCCCTCCAGGGACAGCGGGATCAGCGGGGTGAACGCGTCGTAGATCTGGGCCACGTCGATGTCGTCCGGGGTGAGGTCCGCGTGCTTCCACAGATGGCGGGCGGCGGTCCAGGCGGGGCCGCTGAGCGGGTCGTCGTTCCAGTAGTTGACCATGCCATGGTGCTGGGCGGGCAGGCCCTGGGCGGCGGCGTGGACGTACACCGGGCGGCGGCGGCAGTCGCGGGCGCGGTCGGCGGAGACGACGACGCAGGCCAGCGCCCCGTCCGTCTCCAGGCAGTTGTCGAACAGGCAGAGCGGCTCGCTGATCCAGCGGGAGTTCATGTACATGTCCCGGGTGAGGGGACGCTCGTACATCATCGCGGCGGGGTTCTGGTTGGCGCGGTTGCGGCAGGCGAGCGCCACGTTGAAGAGGTGGTCGCGGGTGGCGCCGTACTCGTGCATGTAACGGCGGGCCAGCATGCCGATCTCGTCGGCGGGGCGCAGCAGGCCGAAGGGGCGGGTCCACTGGGCGGGGGTGGGGAGCTGGACGGCGGTGTTCTTCCAGGGGCGCGGACCGCTGCCGCGTTTGCGGGAGCGCCAGGCGACGCCGACGGTGGCCTGGCCGGTGGCGACGGCGGCGGCGAGATGGCCGACGGTCGCGCACGAACCGCCGCCGCCGTAGCCGACCTTGGAGAAGAAGGTGACGTCACCGGCGCCGATGGCCTTGGCGACCTCGACCTCGTCGGTCTCCTCCATGGTGTACGAGGCGAACGCGTCGACCTCGCCGGGCGCGATGCCCGCGTCGTCGAGCGCGGCGAGGATCGCGCGGCACGCCAACGTCTTCTCGGATTCGGGGAGTTGCTTGGCGAACGGCGTCTGGCCTATGCCGACGATCGCCGTCGCTTCCTTCAGTCCCGTCATGGGCACCCCCAGCGCGTGCGTCCCGTCTGCTGACAGCGCGTCAGGCTACAGCTAATCTGACGGATAGTCAGCTACGGTGCGGCGGGAGGTCGTTCGATGCGTGAGGATGCGGGCGCGGGTGAGGCGGGCGCCGGAGGCGCGGTCGCCGGAGATGCGGGCGGCGAGGGTGCGGGCGGCGAGTGGGGCACGATCCCGGAGCTGGTGCGTGACGCGGCGGCCCGGCACGGGCACCGCGAGGCCGTCGTCGAGGGCCGCACCCGCCTCACCTACGCCGAACTCGGCGAGCGGGTCGAACGCGCGGCGGCCGGCTGCCTCGCCGCCGGGGTCCGCGCGGGCGACCGCGTCGCCGTCTGGGCGCCCAACACCCTGGACTGGATCGTCAGCGCGCTCGGCGCCGTCACCGCCGGGGCCGTCCTCGTCCCCCTCAACACCCGCTTCAAGGGCGCCGAGGCAGCCGACATCCTCGCCCGCTCCCGCGCCCGCCTCCTCTTCGTCACCGGCACCTTCCTCGGCACCTCCTACGTCGCCTCGCTGCGCCGCGCCCAGGAGGCGGGAGCCGAACTCCCCGCGCTCGAACAGGTGGTGGTCCTCGCCGACTCCGCGCCGGACGCCCCCGGCTACCGCACCTGGAAGGAGTTCCTCGCCGCCGGCGACACCGTCACCGCCGCCGAGGTCCGCACCCGCGCCGACGCCATCGACCCCGCCGACCCCAGCGACATCATCTTCACCTCCGGCACCACCGGCCGCCCCAAGGGCGCCGTCATCACCCACGGCCAGACGCTGCGCGGCTACGCGATCTGGGCCGACCTCGCCGGACTGCGCGCGGGCGACCGCTACCTCATCGTCAACCCGTTCTTCCACACCTTCGGCTACAAGGCCGGCATCCTCGCCTGCCTGACGCGCGGCGCGACGATGGTCCCGCAGCCCGTCTTCAACGTCGACACCGCGCTCGCCAACATCGCCGCCGAGCGCATCTCCGTACTGCCAGGACCGCCCACCCTGCACCAGTCGCTCCTGGACCACCCTGCCCGCGACGCGCACGACCTGTCCGCGCTGCGCCTCGTCGTCACCGGCGCCGCCGTCGTCCCGCTGCGGCTCGTGGAACGGCTGCGCGGCGAACTCCACGTGGGTACCGTCCTCACCGCGTACGGCCTGTCCGAAGCGGGCGGCATCGTCACCATGTGCCGGCGCGGCGACCCCGCCGAACTGATCGCCGCGACCTCCGGGCGGGCCATCCCCGGCACCGAGGTCCGTGTCGAGGCCGCCGCGGGCGAGCCCGGCGAGGTCCTCGTCCGCGGCTTCAACGTCATGCGCGAGTACTTCGAGGACCCCGCCGCCACCGCCGAGGCCATCACCCCCGACGGCTGGCTGCGCACCGGCGACGTCGGCGTCCTCGACGACGCGGGCTATCTGCGCATCACCGACCGCATCAAGGACATGTTCATCGTCGGCGGCTTCAACGCCTACCCCGCCGAGATAGAACAGCTCCTCGGCCTGCACCCCGACGTGGCCGACGTGGCCGTCGTCGGCGTCCCCGACGCCCGGCTCGGCGAGGTCGGCAAGGCGTACGTGGTCCGCAGGCCCGGCGCCACGGTCACCGCCGACGACCTCATCGCCTGGTCCCGACGCGAGATGGCCAACTACAAGGTCCCCCGCGAGATCACCTTCACCGACGCGCTCCCGCGCAACGCGAGCGGCAAGATAGCCAAGACGATCCTGCGGTCTGCCAACTGACGCGCATTCAACGGCACTTCACGCCCCCGACCGCCCGCTGCTGTGACCGGGCACGCCCCTCACCTCGCCTGGGTACGCTGCCGCCATGATTCGCGCAGTGATGTTCGACGTCGGTGAATGCCTCGTGGACGAGACCCGGGAGTACGGGACCTGGGCCGACTGGCTCGGGGTGCCGCGGCACACGTTCGCCGCGATGTTCGGCGCCGTCATCGCCCAGGGCCGGGACTACCGCGAGACGTTCCAGGAGTTCCGGCCCGGCTTCGACCTGTACGCCGAACGCGAGCGCCGCGCCGAGGCCGGACAGCCGGAACACTTCGGCGAGGACGACCTCTACCCCGACGTCCGCGACTGCCTGCGCGCCCTCCGCGCCGACGGCCTCTGGCTCGGCATCGCCGGCAACCAGACCGTGCGCGCGGGCAGGATCCTCCGCGAGCTGTTCACCGGCGACGTCGACCTGATCGGCACCTCGGACGACTGGGGCGTGAGCAAGCCCGACCCGCTGTTCTTCGAGCGCGTCGCCGAGGCCGTCCCGCACGCGCCCGACGAGATCCTCTACGTGGGGGACCGCGTCGACAACGACCTGCGCCCCGGCGCGCAGGCCGGGATGCGGACCGCGCTCGTGCGCCGCGGTCCGTGGGCGACGATCCAGTGGAACACCGAGGAAGCGCGGTCGCTCCCGACATTCCGGGTGGAGTCGCTCCTCGAACTGTCTCCGAAGATCAAGGAGTTCAACGAGCAAGCGCGCTGACGGCCGCCGGCCACCCGTACAGCCGGTGACCGGCGGGACGCCGTTCTCCTCCGGGAGGGTGGGCTGTTTCGGCATGCCCTGTTACGCGACGGGCCCTCCGAGTCGCTGGGTGTGCAGCATCAGCAGCGCGGCGACCGCGTTCGCCGACCGGACCTCACCGCGGGCAATCAGTTCGGGAACCTTCACCAGCGGCACCCACTCCCGTCGGGCCGACTCGAAGTCGTCCTCAGGGATCTGCCGCACCTGCTCCGCCGTGTCCGACCAGTACACGCGGTGGTGCGACGTCGAGATCCCCGGCATCGGATCGACCGCCAGCAACAGCCGCATCGGGCCGGGCCGCCACCCGGTCTCCTCCTCGAACTCGCGCGCAGCCGCAGCAGCCGGGTCCTCGCCCGCCCCCGTCCCGCCAGAGGGGAGTTCGTATCCCCAGGCGTCGGTGATGAACCGGTGCCGCCACAGGAGCAGCACCTCGTCCGCCTCGTTCACCACAGTGGCGACGGCGACCGGACGGAGCCTGATCACCGTGTGGTCGAGGTGCCGCCCATCAGGTAGTTCGACATCAGCCATGTTCACCTGGCACCACTTGTTCTCGTACACGGTGCGCTCGCCGAGGTTCCGCCACACTGACACGCTGCTGCCTCTCGTCGGGTACGCGACCCATCCGACCACAAGCGGCTACAGCGGGATGCGCAGGGTGTCGTCGATCCTCCCCACGACGTCGCGCACGCTCCTGCTGCGGGTGGCGGCGAGGCTGCGGCGGACTCCGGCGAGCCGGTCGTACAGGCGGTGGGACTCCATTCCGGCGACGGTGTCGAGCATCCGCTCGGCGGTGCCTGCGGCGTGGTCGACAGAGCCGGCCCGCATCTGGCAGTCCGCGAGGGTGGCGAGCCGGTGAACCCGTCCGCGGGCGTGGGCCTGGATCTCGACAGCCTCCGCCGCGAACTGCTGCGCGGGCCCCGTGTCGCCGAGCCGCATGAGGGTGTCCGCGAGCGCGGTCTCAAGGAGGCCAGGCTGGACGTACCCGGTCTCGGCCGGTTCCTCGTCGAGCCGGATCCGCCCGGCTGCCGTCTCCGCCTGCGCGATGGCCCGCCGCGCGCCTTCGTGGTCACCCATCCGCGCGAACGCCTTGGCCTGCATGGCGTGCAGGTCGGTGGCGAGCGCGGGCGAGATCGCATGCCCGGCCGTACGCAGCCCGGCCTCCGCGAACGCCACAGCCTGCCGCAGCTCGCCGAGGTAGATCGCATGGTTGACGAGCAGCGCTATCACGTACCCGCCGAACGCCCGGTCGCCGGACGCCTTCGCCAGACGGAGCGCCTGGTGGTAGTAGCGCTGCGCGAGGCCCTGCGCGTTCGAGTCGTACGCGCAGATCCCCGCGATGGCGACGAGCCCGCCGACTGCCCGGTGCAGCTCCCTGCCGGTGCCGTCGGTGTAGGTGCCGCGCATGAGGGGTGCCGTGTCCTGGACGAGGAACCGCAGCACTCGACCGCGCGTGGCGACCCCGCCCGCCTTGCGGTACATCTGCTCGTAGTGGGAGCGGGCGGTGCGGAGTTGCTCGACGTCGGGCAGGCCGACACGGATGGTTCCACGGCTGGAGACGTCGGTGTCGTCCGGCGGGTTCTCCCACTCCCACACGGGGCCGACGGCGGGCAGTCCGGTGATGACGGGCGCCTGTTGGAGATCGTCGCGCTGCTGGTGGTCGCCGCGCCACAGGGCGGTGGCCTTCCCGATGAACCCGTCGAGGGGAGTCCCCTCGGACTGGGCGGCGGCCGTGCCCATGCCGATGTCGTCGAGGCTGAGACGTCGGCCCAACCGCGCCCCCAGAACGTCGGCGATCAGGTCCGCGACCTGGCCGCGCGGGCGTTGCCCTTTCAGCCAGCGGATGACGGAGCTGTGGTCGTAGCGCATCTTCATCCCCTGTGCTGCCCCGGCCTGGTTGACGCGTGCGGCGAGTCCCTTGCGGGACATGCCGGCCTCATCGATGAGTGCGTCGAGCAGGGTGTTGGGTTCCATCTCGTGACCCCCGAACTACTCAGTGCGACGAGGGTAGTGAGGTCCGCTCCACACAGTGTGTGAACGGCCCGAGGTGACACGCACGCCGCACTCACTCCCGGCGGGGCACCCGTTCAAGAACGATGGGATTCCACCGCAGGGAGAGGGGGCAAGGATGATCGGCTCCATGCCGCGCTCGCACCACGTGGAGGTGCCGGCGTCCGAGATGACCGAGGACCAGATGTGCGGGCGAGCGTGCGCCCGGTGCGCGGAGCCCGTCGTCGGCGCGGCGAGCGTCGACCTCGGCGAGCACATCGACCCCGGCGCCCAGCGGCGCATCTTCCCGAGGGCCTGCGGATCCTGCGCGGGGGTGTCATGACCGCCCCTCAGATCGAGGCGGCCGAGGCGCCCGCGCGTATTGCCGTGGACGTGCCGTGGCCCGAGATGACCACCGCCCAACGGCACGGACTCGCGTGCGCCTGGTGCGACGAGAGCCTCGCCGGGTGGCCGAGCGTCAGCCTCGGCCGGCGCCGTGCCCCGGACACCGGGCGGATGATCGCCCCTCGCGGCTGCCACGACTGCACGGTCATGTTCGTCTACCTCCAGTTCCTGGAGCACACGATCACGTGCGCGCAGTGCGCCCTGCTCGGGCTGGCCTGCCCCGCCTCCGCCCTGCTGCGACGCGCCCTCAGCACAGGACGGTGGACGTGACCGCCCCACTCGACCTCCAAGGGATCCGCGCCGCCGCCCGCGCCGCCGAGCAGGTCGTGTACTCCGAGACGCCGCGCGCCCGGCTCGACGAGATGGTCGACGGCATGACGGTGCTCCTGCGAGCGCTCACCCGAGAGGAGCTGTACCAGTCCGAGAAGGACCACCGTGCCGCCCTCAACCTCGCCAACGTGATGGTCAGCCCCGAGATCAAGGCGACCCCCGACGACCCCGATCTCACCGCGTACCTGCACCTCGGCATGCTCGGGGTGGCCGTGTCGAAGCTCGTGCAGCAACTCGACCCACCGCCGCCCAGCACGTTCATCGGCCGGCGGGACCTGCCGCCTGTACGCAAGTGCATGGCCTTCGACGGTGAGCCGTGGTGATCTGCGCCCGCTGCAAGCTCCCGATCCGGCCGGACGAACCCGCCGAGGTACAAGCGGCGTTCAGCGCCTCCGGCCCTGGCAGCAGCGTGTGGGTCCACCGCGACGGCTGCCCGCGCCTGCCCGCGCCCCGGCAGGCCGGACCGGTCGGCTTCGGCTGACCGCCTTCAACCCCCGCCCTTCGACCAGCCCCGTGTCGAGCGGCGGGCAGGCGGGCCGTCCGCCATCCAGGCAGGCGGCCCGCCGACCACGCTCCACCTGCCTGGACCGGCATCCGACCAAGAACGTCCGGTCCAGGCAGGCCAACCACCTGATCGCAACCAGGCACCAGGAGGCTACCCATGAGCACATCCACCCAGCCCCAGCCCGTTCCCGCCATGGCGCGCTTGCTCCTCGACGACACGACGTTCGAGTCGTGCCGCCGCACCGTCATGGACGGCAACCCGGACATGAGCGTGGAGATGGCCGGCCGCATCGTCGACGAGGGCATCAAGTTCGTCACCGCCTGCTCCCGCAACCCGGGCGTCGGCCTCGCACCGTCCCGGATCGTGGACGAGGGCTGGCACGCCCTGCTGTTGCACACCGCGAAGTACGCCGAACTGTGCGAGCAGCTCGGCGGCGAGTTCGTGCATCACTACCCGGGCTACGATCCGACGAACTACGACCCCGCGATCCTCGACCGCACGCGCGCGACGATCGCGGACCTCGGCTGGACCGCCGACGACGAACTGTGGTCCGCGCCCACGGACGAGACGCTCGTGTCGGTGGCCGCGAAGTGCCAGCACGCGCCCGAGTGCACGATCCGTCCCATGCCGAAGCCGGACTGGCCCGTACTCTGAGCGCGGAGGTGTCGCATGGCCGACTGGATCGACCCGAGGTACGCCTGGCTGGTCTCGCAGTGGCGACGCTCGCAGGAGCCGGCGCGGACGTCTGAAACTCCGCGGCCGGTACGAGCGTTCGTAGTGCCGCCCAAGAAGGGCTGACCACCGCCGGTGCCTCGTCCGGATTCGTTCGGGTGAGGCACCCGCCCCGCCCGGTCAGGGCGAAGCCCGAGCCGGGCCGCCGCGCCAGTGGAGACCGCGTTCACGCCCCCCGCACCCGCACCGCCCCCGACACCACGTCCACGACGACATCCGCGCGGGCCGCGCCGGAGGCGACGCGGCGGGCGTTCGCCTCGTCCGAGCGGGTCACCCATGCGCGGGCCTCCTGCGGGGACTTGCCGAACGTGATGTGCCGTTCGATCAGGCGGGGCACCCGCACCTCGTCCGGTACCGAGACCCACCACACCTCGTCGAGCAGCGGCCGCACCTCGCTCGCCCAGGGGTCCTCGTCGAGCAGCAGGTAGTTCCCCTCCGTGACGACCAGCGGTACGTCCGGCGCCACCGGCAGCGCCCCCGCCACCGGCTGCTCCGACTCCCGCTCGAACGCGGGCGCGTACACCGTCTCGCCCGCCCTCGGCGCCCGCAGCCGCGCGAGCAGCGCCGCGTAGCCGTACGCGTCGAACGTGTCCGGCGCCCCCTTGCGCGCCGCCCGCCCCAGCCGCGCCAACTCCGCGTCCGCCAGATGGAAACCGTCCATCGGGACCAGCGCCGCCCGCCCGCCCAGCTCCGCGACGACCGCCTCGGCCAGCGTCGACTTGCCCGCGCCCGGCGGCCCCGCGACCCCGATCAGCCGCCGGGTCCCCGGGGCGGCGGGCAGGGCGCGGGCCGCGCGGGCGGCGAGTTCGGTGACGTACGGGACGTCGGTGACGTACGGGCTGCTGCTCATCGCGCTCTCCCCGGGCGTTCGGTGCGGGCGGGACCGGGCCCGCGCGGGGCGGGCCGTCACCAGGAGACGGCGTCGTCCATCGACTGCTGCCAGTACGTCACCTTCAGCGAGTCGTCGACGTACGTGCCCTGCGCGGGCAGCGCCGGACGGGCGCCGCCGGTCAGGCCCGAGCCGTCGCGGTCCATGAAGTACACGGTAAGGCTGCGGGCGGTGTAGCCGTTCGACCCGCTGCCGTCGGCCGCCGACAGGTTCACGGACGCGTACCCCGACTCGCCCGGCTGGAGCGTGACGACAGCCTGCGGCTTGGAGCCCGCGATGACCGGCGGCACCGACTGCGCCGCGCCGAACCGCACCGCCGGATACCCGTACAGGAAGCAGGCCCGGCCGCCGGTGTTGGTGACCGTGAGCAGCATGTGGTTGATGGGGCGCGTCAACGGGGCCGCCGCCGTACGGGTGTTGTCCGCGCGGCACGTCACGGGCGCCGCGGCGGGCCGCTTCGTCGCGGGCGTCTTCGCCGTCCCGGGCTGCCGCGCGTCCGGTCCCTTCGCCGCGGGCCGGTCCGTCGCCGGCTTCCGCGCGCCCGCCTGGGTGGCGCCCTGCCCGCCGCCCGCGCCGCCCTTGTCGCCGTCCGCGCCGGGTGAGGCGGAGGCCCGGGGGGACGTCGAGGCCGCCGCCGGCTGGGAGGCGCCCTCGTCCTTGACGCCCGAGCCGTCCGAGCAGGCGGTCAGGGAGAGCGCGGCGACGGCCACGGAAGCGGCGGACAGCAGCAGCCTCGTACGGGCCGTGCGGGAAGTGGGGGAGGTGGTGCGGGCGGCGCGGGAGGTACGGATTCCGGTCATGTCGGTCGAGCCCCTTCGAGGTCGTTGTCCGGGAGGTGCTTGGATGACCTGAGCCTTCGGCACGATCCGTCCCAGCCGCCATATCTGCCCGGCAGTTGGGGACACTGGAACGCTGAAACAGGCTCTGACCAGCAAGAACGCGGACCGCCTGGAATGCCGGAACGGGACGCGCGGGGGACGGGAGAAACACGTGCCGGGGGTACGGGACAGTGCAGGGGCCGGGGACGGCGAGGAGTTCGCGCGGCTGCTGCGCGCGCTGAAGGACCGCTCGGGGCTGAGCTACGGCACGCTCGCCAAGCGGCTGCACATGAGCACGTCCACGCTGCACCGCTACTGCAACGGCACCGCCGTGCCGAACGACTACGCGCCCGTCGAGCGCCTGGCCCGCGTCTGCCGCGCGACCCAGGCGGAACTGGTCGCCCTTCACCGCCACTGGATCCTCGCGGACGCCGCCCGGGGCCGTAAGCCCTCCACGTCTCCCGCCCCGGCCCCGGGCTCGCCCACCGAGCGAACCCCGGCCGCCGAAGAGACCCCGGCGGCGCCGAAGCCACCGTCCCCCGGACACGCCCCGGCCCCCGCCGAAGAGACCCCGGCGGCGCCGAAGCAACCGTCCCCCGGACAAACCCCACCCCCCGCCGAGCCGCCGGCCGCCAAAACCCCGCCCCCGGCCAACCCCCGCCGCACCGCCCTCGTCGCCGCCGTCGCCGGAGCCGCCGTGCTCGGGGCCGTCGCGCTCGCCGTCGGTCTGCCCCGGGACGGCGACCCGGCCTCCGACCGCGTACGGGCCGACGCGAGCGCCCCCGGCGCCGGCGGCACCACCGCCCCGCCCCGCAAGCCTTCCGCGTCCGCCTCGACGACCGGCACCCCGAGCCCCGCCCCGACCGGCTCCCGCAGCGCGCCGCCCGGCACGGCGAAGCCCGGTACGTCCCCCGGCGCGGGCCCCGGTCACGAGCGCGGCACGGGCGCCGGGCCGGGGGCGGGCGACGGCTCCGCGCCCCCGCTGACGGTCGCCACCCGCCCGTACGTCTACGAGAGCCCGTGCAGCCAGCACTTCCTGGTCGACAGCGAACCGGAACAGGTCGGTCCGCCCGCGGGCGAGCCGGACGCGGTGCGCTGGGCGGGCGCGTACGGCGCGGTCTCCTCCGGCGAGCAACTCGTCGCGCTCACCGTGCAGGGCACCGGCGCGCGGACCGTCGTCCTGACCGGCCTGCACGTCCGCGTCGTCAGCAAGGGCGCCCCGCTCGCCTGGAACGACTACTCGATGGGCGTCGGCTGCGGCGGCGGCGTCGGCACGAAGACGTTCGGCGTCGACCTGGACCAGGGCACGCCCGTCACCACCCCGAAGAACGGGCAGCGCGACTTCCCGTACAAGGTCAGCGAGTCCGACCCCGAGGTCTTCTACGTCACCGCCCGCACCAAGGCCCACGACGTGCGCTGGGAGCTGGCGCTCGACTGGACCAGCGGCACCCGGCACGGCACCGTACGCGTCAACGCCTCCGGCACCCCGTTCCGCACCAGCGCCGACACGAACCGCCCCGGCTACGACTACCCGCTCGGCGGCGGCGAGTGGATCGCGCGCGTGGAGCAGCAGTAGCCGGCCGGGGCGGCGGAAGAGGCGTGGACAGCCGGGAGGGTCAGAGCTTCTCGGGGGTGCGGATGCCGAGCAGCGCCATGCCCTGGTGCAGCGTGCGGGCCGTCAGGTCGCACAGGAACAGCCGGTTCTCCGTCTGCTCCTTCGTGTCGGCCTTCAGAACCGGGCACTTGTCGTAGAACGCCGTGTACAGCGACGCGAGCTGGTACAGGTACGCGGCCAGCTTGTGCGGCGCGTACTCGGCGGCGGCCTCGAAGACCGTGTCGCCGAACGCGTCCAGGTGCAGGCCGAGCGCCCGCTCCGCCGGGGCCAGCTCCAGCTCGGGGCGCGCCGCAGGGGCGACACCCTCCGCCTTGCGCAGGATCGACTGGATACGGGCGTACGCGTACTGCAGGTACACGCTCGTGTCGCCGTTGAGCGAGACCATCTGGTCCAGGTCGAACTTGTAGTCGCGGCTCGGCGACGTGGACAGGTCCGCGTACTTCACCGCGCCGATGCCGACCTGCGCGGCCCGCTCCTGGATCTCGTCCTCGGTCAGCTCCCTGGCCTTCTCCCGCACGACCTCGGCGGCCCGCTGCACGGCCTCGTCCAGCAGGTCCTCCAGGCGTACGGTCTCGCCCTCACGCGTCTTGAACGGCTTGCCGTCCGCGCCGAGGACCGTGCCGTAGCCCATGTTGTGGGCGGTGACCTCGTCGCTCAGCCAGCCGGCGCGGCGGGCCGTCTCGAAGACCATCTTGAAGTGCAGCGACTGCCGCACGTCCACGACGTACAGGAGCGAGGTGGCGTGCAGGTTCTGGACGCGGTCGCGGATCGCCGTCAGGTCGGAGGCCGCGTAGCCGAAGCCGCCGTCGGCCTTCTGCACGATCAGCGGGACCGGCTGGTCGTCCTTGCCCTTGATGTCGTCGAAGAAGACGACGAGCGCGCCCTCGGAGCGGACGGCGACGCCCATCTCCTCCAGCATGCGGGCGGTCTCCGGCATGCCGTCGTTGTACGCGGACTCGCCGACGATCTCGTCGTCGCGGATCTCCATGTCGAGCTTCTCGAAGACCGAGTAGAAGTACACCTTCGACTCGTCGACGAACCGCTGCCACAGCTCCAGCGTCTCCTTGTCGCCGGACTGGAGCGCGACGACCCGCTTGCGGGCCCGCTCCTTGAACGCCTCGTCGCTGTCGAAGACCGCGCGGGACGCCTTGTAGATCCGGTTCAGGTTGCTCATGGCCTGCTCGCCGTCGACCTGATCGGCCGGGGCCAGCTCGTCCGGGTGCTCGATCAGGTACTGGATGAGCATGCCGAACTGGGTGCCCCAGTCGCCGATGTGGTGCCGGCCGATGGTGCGCTCGCCGGTGAAGTCGAGCATCCCGCGCAGCGCGTCACCGATGACCGCCGAGCGCAGGTGGCCGACGTGCATCTCCTTCGCCACGTTCGGCTGGGCGTAGTCGATGACCGTGACACCGGGCGCGTCCTTCACGGGCACGCCGAGCCGGTCGCCGTCGGCGGCGCGCGCGGCGAGCGTCTCGGTGAGGGCGCGGTCGGTGACCGTCACGTTGAGGAAGCCGGGGCCGGAGACCTCGACGTCCGCGAGCAGGTCACCCTTGTCGATCCGCTCGACGACCTGAGCGGCCAGCTCCCGGGGGTTGGCCTTGGCCTTCTTGGCGAGCGCGAGGATGCCGTTGGCCTGGTAGTCGGCCCGGTCGCTACGTCGCAGCAGCGGGTCCGCGCCCGCGCCGGCCTCGGGGAGGGCGGCGACGAGGGCGTCGGACAGACGCTGGTGGACACTGGACGTGAGGGACGTGACCGAGGCCATGAAGAGGATGCCGTTCCGCTCGTAGGGGACTGAGGGGGACCGCCGGGCGCGAGGGGCCCGCGAGACCCCTCTCAGTCTCCCACGGGGTGCGGGCGGCGGTCGCACCCATTACCGCCCGCCGGCCGCCCCGCGCCCGGGCACGGCCCCGGCCCGGGAACCCCCGCGCCTCAGGGCGCGGGCGGCAGCGCCACCGCGGCGGGCGCCGGAGCCGACTCCGTGCCGTCCGCGTACACCGCGCTCACCCGGTAGTGGGCGGCCGTGCCCGCCGGGGCGTCCGTGTCCCGGTACACGCGCAGCGCGGAGTTGTTCGGGTTCTCCATCGGGCCCTCGGCGAGCCGCCGGTAGGCGCCCGCGGCCCGGTCCCAGCGGTGGACGCGGTACGCGGTCGCGCCCTCGACGGCGTCCCAGTTCAGGACGGCGTCCCCGGCGTTCTCCACCGCGTCCAGGCCCGCGACCGGCGAGCCCGGCGCGGTCGCCTCGGTGGGCCGGGTGTCCTGCTCGGTGGCGTACACGGTGGCCGCCGCGCTCGTGTTGCCCGCGCCGTCGACCGCGCGCACCTCCCAGCAGCGCTCCTCGCCGTCCGGCAGCCCGGAGGCGTCCCGGTACGACGTGGCGCGGGCCGGCAGGTCCTCGCCGCCGCCCGCCTCACAGGTGCGCACGCCGTCGTACGTGGCAGGGTGCCCGGCGCGGACCCGGTATCCGGCGAGATCGGCGGCGCCGGGCGCCTCCCAGCGCAGCTCCGTGCCCCATGCCTCGGGCGTCGCGGTGAGCGCGGCGGGGGCGCCGGGCGCGGTGGTGTCGTCGTAGCGCACGGCCTTGAAGTTCGACGACACCGCGCCGTTCTCGGCGACGCCGAGTGCGGTGACGTACCGGTCGGACGAGCCGCCGAAGTCGGTCAGCACGCACCGGTAGTCGACCGTCGCCGAGGTACGGAACACCTCCTCCGGCGCACAGGCGCGCAGGGTCGTGCGGACAGCGGAGGCGCTGGGCCCCGAGTAGACGCGGAAGCCGCCCGCGAGGTCCTTCTCCGTGCCCACCGCGACCCGCAGGTGCAGCTCGGGCCTGCCGTCCGCGCCGGGCCACAGCCCCGGGATCATGACGGGCGCCACCTGCCGGGCGGCGGTGACCTTCGCCGCGCCGGAGCGGTGCCCGGCCGCGTCGAGGGCGTACACCGTGTACGCGCGCCGCGCCCCGGCCGCGCCGCTCTTGTCGTCGTAGGCGGGCGCGGCGGTGACGGCGAGCAGCACCGGCGGTTCGTCGCCGTCGGCGCCCCACACCTGCCAGCGCTCGGCGTCGTCGGCCGGGTCCGCCCAGGTCAGCGCGACCTTGCGGGGGTCCGCCTTGGCGGCGAGGCCGGACGGGGCGGTGGGCGCGGCGACGTCCGGGGTGGTGATCTTGACGGGGGTGGTGCGTGCCGAGGTGTTCCCGGCGGTGTCGGTGGCGGACACGGCGTAGAAGTAGGTCCGCTTCTCGGCGGCCGTCACGTCGTACACGTACTGCTCGTCGGGCGTCTGCCGCAGGTCGAGCGCCGCCACCTTCGTGAACGGGCCCGAGGCCGCCGTCGCCCGCCAGAGCGTGAACACCGGTCCTTCGGCGGGCCGCACCTGCCCCAGCCATACGTTGACGCGGGGCACGGGCGTGCCGTCGGAGCCCTCGTGGCCGCCGGTCACCGTCACCGTCACGTCCGAGGGGCGCACGGCGGGCACGGGCGGCGCGGTCACGTCGGGCGTGGTGATCCAGGGGCCGCAGGCGGTCGGCCCGTAGTTCGTCCACCTGTCGACGGCCTGCACGCAGAACCGGTACGCCCGCCCGTCCTTCGGCGGCGTGTACGAGGCGGTCGTGCCGGTCGTGCGCCACGAGGAGACCCCGCTGTCGGCGGTGACGACCTTCACCTCGTAGTGGTCGATGTCCAGCTCCCGGTTCTTCTTCCAGGAGGCGGTCGCCTTGCCGGTGGTCTTGTCGTACGCGGTGGTGAGGCCGGCCGGCGCCAGCGGCTTCTTGTCGTCCGAGGACGCGGGCCAGGTGAACTTCACCTTCGACAGACCCGTCCAGTTCACGTGGTCGACGCGGACCGTGTGCGTGCCCGGGCCGAGGCAGAACGTGCCGGGCACGCTGTTGCCCGCGTCCCCGGTGTTCTTCCACTTGTCGACCTTGCGCGCCCCGTCCACGTACAGGCGCAGCCCGTCCGTGCCCGACAGGCGGTACGTGAAGCAGCCGCCGGAGCCGAAGTCGCGGGTCAGCGACCAGCGCACCCCGAAGGCGTTCGCGCCGGTCCCGGCGGCGGGCGAGCCCGTCCACGTCTGGTCGATCGTCGTGTCGCAGTCCGTCTTGCGGGGGCTGCCCGAGAAGGTCGTGTTGCTGTAGAACGTCCGCGTGAACGTGGTGTCGCCGCAGGTCACGGCGGCCTCGGCGGCGGGCGCCGCGAGGACCAGGCAGGCCGTGGGCAGGGCGGTGGCGAGCCCGGCGGCGCCGACGCGCAGCCCGGCACGGAATCTGTCAGTGATCACGCACACATGACCGGTCCGGGGCCCCGGGGGTTGTACGCGGGCACGGCCGTTTTCCGACTGGCGGCGGCGCGGGTGACAATGGGCGCCGGGACCGGCCCGCCGCACGGCACCGGCCCCGGGGGGCAGGCCCCGCCATGACCCCCGCCCGATGAGCAGAACTGAGGAAGAAGGACGTGCCGACCGTGGCCCAGAGCACCGGAGCGGAGACCCCAGAGAACGCGGACTGGGTCTCCCGTTACGCGGACGATGTCATCGCCGAGTCCGAGCGTCGTGCCCCGGGCAAACCGGTCGTCGTCGCCTCCGGCCTCTCTCCGTCGGGCCCCATCCACCTCGGCAACCTGCGCGAGGTCATGACCCCGCACCTCGTCGCCGACGAGATCCGCCGCCGCGGCCACACCGTCCGCCACCTCATCTCCTGGGACGACTTCGACCGCTACCGCAAGGTCCCGGCCGGCGTCCCCGGCGTCGACGAGTCCTGGGCCGAGCACATCGGCAAGCCGCTGACCTCCGTCCCGGCCCCGGCCGGCTCGGCGTACCCGAACTGGGCGGAGCACTTCAAGGCCGCCATGGTCGACGCCCTCGGCGACCTCGGCGTCGAGTTCGACGGCATCAGCCAGACCGCGCAGTACACGTCGGGCGTCTACCGCGAGCAGATCCTGCACGCCATGCGCCACCGCGCCGACATCGACGCGATCCTCGACCAGTACCGCACGAAGAAGGACCCGGCGAAGGCCGCGAAGAAGCAGCAGAACCAGAAGCCGGTCGACGAGGCCGAACTGGAGGCCGCCGAGGGCTCAGGCGCCGCCTCCGAGGACGACGGCAGCGGCGGCGCGGGCGGGTACTACCCGTACAAGCCGTTCTGCGGCCGGTGCGGCAAGGACCTCACGACCGTCACCTCGTACGACGACGAGACGACCGAGCTGTCCTACACCTGCACCCTCGACGGCTTCACCGAGACCGTCCGGCTGAGCGAGTTCAACCGCGGCAAGCTCGTGTGGAAGGTCGACTGGCCCATGCGCTGGGCCTACGAGGGCGTCATCTTCGAGCCGTCCGGCGTCGACCACTCGTCGCCGGGCTCGTCCTTCCAGGTCGGCGGCCAGATCGTCGAGCTGTTCGGCGGCAAGCAGCCCATCGGCCCGATGTACGCCTTCGTCGGCATCTCCGGCATGGCCAAGATGTCCTCCTCCAAGGGCGGCGTGCCGACCCCGGGCGACGCGCTCCAGATCATGGAGCCGCAACTGCTGCGCTGGCTGTACGCCCGCCGCCGCCCCAACCAGTCGTTCAAGATCGCCTTCGACCAGGAGATCCAGCGGCTCTACGACGAGTGGGACAAGCTCACCGCCAAGGTCGCCGACGGCACGGTCCTGCCCGCCGACGCGGCCGCCCACCTGCGCGCCGTCGGCGTCGCCGGGCGTGAACTGCCGCGCACGCCCCGCCCGTTGCCCTACCGCACGCTGGCGTCCGTCGCCGACGTCACCGCCGGGGACGCGGAGCAGACGCTGCGCATCCTGGCCGACCTCGACCCCGAGAACCCGGTCACCGACCTGGACGAGGTCCGCCCGCGTCTGGACAAGGCCGAGGCGTGGATCACGAAGTACGTCCCCGCCGAGTCCCGCACGATCGTGCGTACCGAGCCGGACGCCGAGGCGCTCGCCGCCCTCGACGACGCCTCCCGCGCCTCGATCGCGCTGCTCCTGGACGGTCTCGACGAGCACTGGTCGCTGGACGGCCTGACCCACCTCGTCTACGGCGTCCCGAAGGTGCAGGCCGGCTTCCCGGCCGACGCCACCGCCAAGGAGCTGCCGCCGGAGATCAAGACCGCCCAGCGGTCCTTCTTCGCGCTGCTCTACCACCTGCTGGTCGGCCGCGACACCGGCCCGCGCCTGCCCACGCTGCTGCTCGCGGTCGGCGCGGACCGGGTGCGCAAGCTGCTCGGCGCCTGACACACACGAAGGGGCGGCACCGGTCGGACACCGGCGCCGCCCCTTCGCCGTACGTGCGCGCCGGGCGAGCCATGCGGGCTCAGGCGATGTGGTCCTCCATCAGCTCCGCGTTGTAGCGGTCGCCGAACAGCTCCGCGTACCGGTTCACGTCGCGCGGGGCGAGCGTGATCCCGAACGCGTCCTCGACGTCCGCCGCGAACCGGCCCGGCGACGGCACGCCCTCGCCCTGTATCGCGCCCCGGTACACCCGGTACAGGTCCTCGTCCGAGGGCAGGTCCTGGTCCGAGGGCCCCGGCTGCTCCCGCACCCCGTCCCCGAGGGGCCGCGTCCCGCCCGCCCCGGTCGGCACGGTCACCTCGGGCTCCTGCCCCTCCGGCGCCTGCGGCTGCGAATGAGCCTGGGGCTGGGGCTGGAACTGCGGGTGGGGCTGCTGGGCGGGGATCTGCTGCGGCTGCTCCTCGTACCAGTCCTGGTGCTCCTCCTCCGGCACGAACGTCGGCGGCTCGTACGCCGGGTCGTACGAAGGGTCGTAGCCCCCGTGATATTCGATCTGCTGCGGATCACGGGCATGCAGCCACGGACTCCCCGCCGGTCCTGCGGCCGGGGCCTCGGGTCCCGCCGCCTGATGCTCCGGCGCGGGCTCGGCAGCCGGCTGGGGCTGGTTCTGGGGCTGCGGCTGGTTCTGGGGCTGGGCCGCCTGGGTCTGCGCCTGGGGCTGGGGCTGCGTCTGCGGCTGCGCCGGGGATGCCAGTTCGGGGCGCGCCGCCTCCTGCGGCACCGGCGGCAGCAACTGCGGCTCGATCCCGGCGGCGGCGAGCCCGGCGGGCGCGGTCTGCGCGAGCGGCACCCCGTACCGGGCGAGCCGCAGCGGCATCAGCGACTCCACCGGCGCCTTGCGCCGCCACGCCCGCCCGAACCGCGACCGCAGCCGCGCCTGGTACACGAGCCGCTCCTGCTCCAGCTTGATCACCGCGTCGTAGGACCGCAGCTCCCACAGCTTCATCCGCCGCCACAGCAGGAACGTCGGCAGCGGCGAAAGGAGCCAGCGCGTCAGCCGCACGCCCTCCATGTGCTTGTCGGCTGTGATGTCCGCGATCCGCCCGACGGCGTGCCGGGCCGCCTCGACGGACACCACGAACAGCACCGGGATCACCGCGTGCATACCGGTGCCCAGCGGGTCCGGCCAGGCGGCGGCGCCGTTGAACGCGATCGTCGCGGCCGTCAGCAGCCACGCCGTCTGCCGCAGCAGCGGGAACGGGATCCGGATCCAGGTCAGCAGCAGATCCAGCGCGAGCAGCACGCAGATGCCCGCGTCGATGCCGACCGGAAAGACGTACGCGAAGTTCCCGAAGCCCTTCTCCAGGGCCAGCTCGCGGACGGCGGCGTACGAACCGGCGAAGCCGATGCCCGCGATGATCAGCGCTCCGGCGACCACCAGACCCACGAGTATCCGGTGCGTCCGTGTCAGCTTCAGTGGCGCGGCCACTCCAGTTCCCCTCCCAGTTCGGCATGTTGCGCCCCACAGACTGGCACATGTGTGCGGGGGACAGGGGGCCGGTACCGCCCGGAGCCCGGCCCCCGTGCGGGGGCCGGGCTCCGGGGAGGGGGGCGGCGCGGGGGCCGTCCGGGGCGTGCTACTTGTCCTTGGCGTCGGCCTTCTTCGACTCCGACGCGGACGGATCGGCCTTCTTGTCGCCCGACTTCGCGTCGCTCTTGTCGCCGGACTTGCCGTCCGACTTGCCCGAGGCGGAGGCGGACGGGGAGGCGGAGTCCTTGCCCGCGTTCTTCGCCGTGTCCTTGACCGCCGCGACGACCTCCTTGGCCGCCTTCTCGGCGTCCTTCGACAGCGCGTCCGCGTCCGGGGTCTTCTCACCCGCGAGGCCCGAACCGTTGTAGTCGACGGTCACGACCACGTTGTCCACGCGCGAGACGACCGTCTGCTGCTTGGAGGGGCCTTCCTTCTTCTTCAGGTCGTAGCGCACGAGCGTCGCCTCGTCGCCCGTGCCCTGCACGGGGGACGTCTTGACGCCCTTCGCGTCGGCCGTCGCCTGCGCGTCCTTGACCTGCTTCGCGTAGTACGCCGAGGCCAGCTCGCCGCCGCTGCCCCGGTTGACGTCGGAGTCGAAGCGGACCAGCGACACGTTCAGCCAGCGGAACTGGGAGCCCTTGACGCCGTTGTTGTCGAGGCTCGACCAGGAGCAGTTGGCGCGCGCGTTCTCGTCGTCGGAGGGGCCCGCCTTGCTCTTGCCCTCGGGGACCAGATCGGACAGCGTCTTCTTGGACAGCGCGGAGCAGGGCTGCGGCAGCGTCTTGTACGTCGCCGGGGCCGGCTTCTTCACCGCGTCCTTGGCCGTCGACGCGGACGCCTTCGCGCTCGACGCCGTCTTCTCCTTGCCGCTGTCGGAGCCCGAGCCGGAGTCGGACGAACAGCCCGCGACGACGAGGACCGCGGGCAGGGCGGCGGCGCAGGCGAGGACACGGGTGAGTCGCTTGGTCGGACGGTGCATGGTTCCTTCACAGGGACGCTGACAGGGCCACGGCCCCGGGCGCCGAGGTGTCGGCGGTGTGGCGATCCGGCGGGGACCACCACACAATTCCGGGTCCGAGGGGCCACCGTACGCCGAAGCCGCACCGCCCGCCTCGGCTTCCGCGGAGCGGCCGGCGCCGCCCGCGCGGGCCTACTCGCTGAACTTTCCGACGAGCGAAGAGGCCAGTTCACGGGCGCTGTCCTGCATTTCCTTGCTGTCCGGCACCTCACCGGCGAGCGCCGGCTGGGCCTCGTAGGTGAGCGTCACGACCACGTTCGACGTGCGGAACACCACAGTCACCGTGCGGTGCCGTCCCGTCCCCGGGCCCGACAGGACGTCGTCGAGGAACGCCTCGTCGCCGAGGTCGTCGAGGTAGCGCGGGCGCAGGTCGCCGGAGTCCGCGGCGCCGGTGGAACCGGACCCGGAAGGCTCTCCGTCGGCCGAAGGGCCGTCGCTGCCGGCGTCCTTGCCGGTGTCCTTGGCGGATTCCTTGCCGTGGTCCTTGGCCTGGCTCTTGGCGTGGTCCTTGTTGTCACCGGAGGACGAAGCAGACGAATCCGGCGAAGTGGAGGAATCATCGGGGGAGTCGGACGTATCGGAACCGGACGTGTCGGAGGGGGAGTCCGAGGTTGACGAGGACGCCTCGGGCTCGGGCAGGCCCGCCGCCTTCCGCTCCTTCGTGAACACCTCCTGCGCCGACTCGTCGTCACTCGCCGAGGGGTCGTACGAGACGACCCGCTCGAAGTCGAGGGTCAGCCGGTGCGAACCGTCCTGCGCGGAGTCGTCCTTCCAGCGGCACCCGGCGCGCCGCCCGGTGTCGTAGGTGGCGGCGGCGGTCCCCTCGTACGCCTTCTCGCGCTGCCGCTCGTCCGGCAGCTTCCTGATGCCGGGGAGCAGCGCGTCGAGCGTGTCGGGATCGACCTGCGCGCACGGCTCGGGCAGCGAGTGGTACTTGCCCGGCTTCGCCGAGGACACCGTGGCGCTGACGCCGCCCGGCTTCGGGTCGTCGGCGGCGCCGCCCGTGTCGGAGCCTCCGCTGCATCCGGAGAGCAACAGCCCCGCCGCGACGGCCGGCAGCACGTACGCCCACGACTTCCGCTGCACCGTTAGGGCTCCTCTCGGCGGGTTGCGCCTGGTTATTCGCTTGCCGCGGCGATGCGGCCGGTGAGCACAATGTGTATCGCACGCACTGCCGTGGACGCCGGTCCGGCATCCCTTTCGTCGACCTTGGCTCCGGTATTTGCCTTTTCGGACTTCTGTTCAAGTTGACCCAGTTTCGGGGGGATTCATGTCGTACGTCGAGGTGCCGGGGGCGAACGTCCCCATCCGCATGTGGACGGACCCGGCGAGCGTCGAGGACGTCGCCATGCGTCAACTGCACAACGTGGCCACCCTGCCCTGGATCGAGGGCCTCGCGGTCATGCCGGACGTGCACTACGGCAAGGGCGCCACGGTCGGCTCCGTCATCGCCATGCGGGGCGCGGTGTGCCCAGCGGCGGTCGGGGTGGACATCGGCTGCGGCATGAGCGCGGTCAAGACGTCCCTGACGGCCGACGACCTGCCCGGCGACCTCTCGCACCTGCGCTCCCGGATCGAGCAGGCGATCCCGGTGGGCCGCGGTATGCACGACACCCCGGTCGACCCGAGCCGCGCTCACGGCTTCCCGAACACGTCATGGGCGGAGTTCTGGGGGCGGTTCGAGGGGGTCGCGGACGCGGTGCACTTCCGTGAGGAGCGGGCCGTCAAGCAGATGGGCACGCTCGGCAGCGGCAACCACTTCATCGAGCTGTGCGTGGACACCACCGACACGGTCTGGCTGATGCTGCACTCCGGTTCGCGCAACATCGGCAAGGAACTGGCGGACCATCACATCGGCGTCGCGCGGGACCTGCCGCACAACCAGGGCCTGGTCGACCGCGATCTGGCGGTCTTCATCTCGGACACCCCGCAGATGGCCGCGTACCGCAACGACCTGTACTGGGCGCAGGAGTACGCCCGTTACAACCGCACGATCATGATGAACCTCTTCAAGGACGTGATCCGCAAGGAGTTCAAGAAGGCGAAGGTCACGTTCGCTCCCGAGATCAGCGCGCACCACAACTACGTGAGCGAGGAGCGGTACGACGGCATGGACCTGCTGGTCACCCGCAAGGGAGCGATCCGGGCGGGGGCCGGCGAGTACGGGATCATCCCGGGGTCCATGGGCACGGGCTCGTACATCGTGAAGGGCCTCGGCAACGCGGCGTCCTTCAACTCCGCGTCGCACGGCGCCGGGCGCAAGATGAGCCGCAACGCGGCGAAGCGGCGGTTCTCCACGCGGGATCTGGAGGAGCAGACGCGGGGGGTGGAGTGCCGTAAGGACTCCGGGGTCGTGGATGAGATCCCCGGCGCGTACAAGCCGATCGAGCGGGTCATCGATCAGCAGCGGGATCTTGTCGAGGTCGTGGCGAAGCTGAAGCAAGTCGTGTGTGTGAAGGGGTGAGGGAGTTCTCCGGTGCGGGCTGCTTGTAGTGACCGTTTTGCGCAGTTCCCCGCGCCCCTGGGCAGTCGGTCATCCACCGGCCGGTGGGGCTTCTCGCGCAGTTCCCCGCGCCCCTGGAGGGGCGACTTCGTCGCCACCTCCTCCCTGAGCCCCGACAGGGGCGCGGGGAACTGCGCGACCAGCCACGACGTACCTGCGGAGAGAGAACCCGTACGCTGAAGGGGTCGATGTGGACGGGGTTGAGTGGAGTGAGGGCATGACCAGTCGGATCGCCGTAGTCACCGGCGCCAGCAGCGGCATCGGCGCCGCCACCGCCCACACCCTCGCGGCCCAGGGCTACCGCGTCGTCCTGACCGCCCGCCGCAAGGACCGCATCGAGTCCGTCGCCGAGGAGATCACCAAGGCCGGGCACGACGCCGTCGCGTACCCCCTCGACATCACGGACCGCGCGGCCGTGGACGAGTTCGCCACGGCGTTCAAGACCATCGGCGTCCTCGTGAACAACGCCGGCGGAGCCCTCGGCGCCGACCCCGTGGCCACCGGCGACCCCGAGCACTGGCGCCGGATGTACGAGACGAACGTCATCGGCACGCTGAACATGACGCAGGCCCTGCTCCCCGCGCTGACCGCGAGCGGCGACGGCACGGTCGTCGTGCTGTCCTCGACGGCGGGCCACGGCACGTACGAGGGCGGCGGCGGTTACGTGGCCGCCAAGCACGCCGAGCACGTCCTCGCGGAGACGCTGCGCCTGGAGATCGTGGGCGCGCCCGTGCGGGTGATCGAGGTCGCGCCGGGGATGGTGAAGACGGACGAGTTCGCGCTGACCCGCTTCGGCGGCGACGAGGCCAGGGCCGCCAAGGTCTACGAGGGCGTCGCCGAGCCGCTCACCGCGCAGGACGTCGCGGACACGATCGGCTGGGCGGTGTCCCGCCCGCCGCACGTCAACATCGACCTGCTGGTCGTCCGCCCCCGCGCCCAGGCGTCGAACACGAAGGTGCACCGGGAACGGTGAGCGCGGACGCAGGCACCGGCGCGGGCCAGGACGTGCCCGACCCGCTGGAGGTGCTCCAGCGGGAGTACGACGCGCGCCGCCTCGCCGAGGAGAAGCGCGGCGAGCGGTACATGTGGTGGTACCTGGCGTACTTCCTCTTCGGCATCCACCTCGTCGCGTTCGTCATGATCTTCGCCATGTCCCACGGCTCCTGAGCCCCGCTCGGCGGCTCAGCTCGCGCCGCCCGCCGCGGCCGCCGCGTACGCCGTGGGGGAGACGCCTACCGTCGCCGTGAAGTCCCGTACGAGATGGGCCTGGTCCGCGTAGCCGAGGTCGGCGGCGAGGGCGGCCCAGTCGACGCGGGAGCGGTGCGCGGCGGTCTCCAGCGCCTCATGGATGCGGTGGCGCAGGATGCACCACTTGGGGCTGACGCCCACATACCCCGCGAAGAGGCGCTGGAGCGAGCGCGGGGTGAGGCCCGCCGCGTCCGCGAGGTCGGCGACCCGGCGGATGCCGCGCTCCTCGCGGAACCGCGCGGCGAGCGCGCACGCGAGCGCGACCTGCGGGTCCGGCGCCGGGGGCAGCAGCGGCAGCAGATACGCGTCGAGGGCGGCGACCCGCTCGGCGTCGGCGGCCGGGGTGACGACGGCGCCCGGGTCGGTGGGCGGGAAGACCTCCGCGTACGGCAGGATCCGGCCGGTCCACGCGGCGACCGGCTCCCCCGGCGCGAACGGGCGGAACGCGCCGGGCCGGAACTTCACCCCGCACACCCGCCCGCGCCCGCCGATCTTGCGGACGTAGAGACCGGGCGCGTACACCCCCGTCAGTTCGCCGTAGGGCGGCCCGTCGTCCTCGTCCCACTGGAAGGTGAGGTGGACGGAGGGGTGGGGCAGAACCGTGGACGCGTACGGCTGGGGGAGGTCCCAGTCGATCAGCCAGTAGTGCTCGACGTACGGGCGCAGCGGCGCGGCCGGGGCCAGGCGGCGCAGGCGCACACGGGTGAGGAGCGTGGCGGGGTCGACGATGCCCCGCGTGTCACCGTCCGGTGTCCTCGGCTGGTCCATGCGGCGATCGTAAGTCGGGCCACTGACATCGTCGCGTTTGTTCAAGAGGGCCGGGGGCGGATCTGCGTACGGTCGCCTCATGGATACGCGAGAGCAGCGCACGTACGGGATCGGGGAGCTGATGCGGGCGGCGGCCGAGCGGGCCGTGCCGGTCGTCGGCGGGATCGGCGACGACGCCCTGGACGCTCCCACGCCGTGTGCGCGGTACGACGTGAAGGCACTGGTCAACCATCTGCTGAAGGTGGTGGTGGAGTTCCAGAAGCTGGCGGTGAAGCAGGACTCCGACTTCTCCTCTGCGCCCGATTTCGTGGGGGAGGGGCCGGGCTGGCGGGAGCGGTTCGCCAAGGAGACGGACGCGCTGGTCGCCGCCTGGTCCGCGCCGGGCGCCGAGGAGGGCACCACGGGCACGATGAACATGCCGGCGCGGCTGGTCGGCGGGATGGCCCTGCTGGACCTGACCGTGCACGCGTGGGATCTGGCGCGGGCCACGGGCCAGGAGTACACGCCGGCGCCGGAGGCGGTCGCGGAGCTGACCGGGACGGTCGCCACGCTGGCGCCGACCGCGCGGGCGACGGGCGTGTTCGGGGAGCCGGTGGCGGTGGACGCGGACGCGTCGGAGTTCACCCGGCTGCTCGCGGCGACCGGCCGCGACCCGCACGCGGGGCGCTGAGGCGCGCCGCGGAGGTCCCGGCCCGGGCGCGCTGAGGGGCCCCGGCCGGGGCGGGGGCGAGGGGCGCTGGCCCGGCCGGGGCGGCGGGGGCGGGGAATAGCGGGTGGCGGGTCACCGTTCTGTGGGTATAGTTGAAGCGTCAACAACCTGCGGAAGGTGAGCAGCATGCAGTTCGGGATCTTCTCCGTCGGCGACGTCACCGTCGACCCGACCACCGGGCGGGCGCCGAGCGAGCACGAGCGCATCAAGGCCATGCTCGCCATCGCGCAGAAGGCCGAGGAGGTCGGGCTCGACGTCTTCGCCACCGGCGAGCACCACAACCCGCCGTTCGTCCCGTCCTCGCCGACGACCATGCTCGGCTACGTCGCGGCCCGGACCGAGAACCTGATCCTGTCCACGTCGACCACGCTGATCACGACGAACGACCCGGTGAAGATCGCCGAGGACTTCGCGATGCTCCAGCACGTCGCCGACGGCCGCGTGGACGTCATGATGGGCCGCGGCAACACCGGCCCGGTCTACCCCTGGTTCGGCAAGGACATCCGCGACGGCATCGACCTCGCCATCGAGAACTACGCGCTGCTGCGCCGCCTGTGGGACGAGGACGTCGTCACCTGGAAGGGCAAGTTCCGTACGCCCCTCCAGTCGTTCACGGCGACCCCGCGCCCGCTCGACGGTGTCGCGCCGTTCGTCTGGCACGGCTCGATCCGCTCCCCGGAGATCGCCGAGCAGGCCGCGTACTACGGCGACGGCTTCTTCCACAACAACATCTTCTGGCCCGCGAGCCACACCAAGCAGATGGTGAACCTGTACCGCCAGCGCTACGCCCACTATGGGCACGGCACTCCGGAGCAGGCCATCGTCGGCCTCGGCGGCCAGGTGTTCATGCGCAAGAACTCGCAGGACGCGGTGCGCGAGTTCCGCCCGTACTTCGACAACGCGCCGGTCTACGGCCACGGCCCCTCCCTGGAGGAGTTCACCAGCCAGACCCCGCTGACCGTCGGCTCCCCGCAGGAGGTCATCGAGCGGACCCTGTCGTTCCGCGAGTACGTCGGTGACTACCAGCGCCAGTTGTTCCTGATGGACCACGCGGGCCTGCCGCTCAAGACCGTCCTGGAACAGCTCGACCTGCTCGGCGAGGAAGTCGTGCCGGTGCTGCGCAAGGAGTTCGCGAACCTCCGTCCGGCGAACGTGCCGGACGCCCCCACCCACGCCGCCCGTGTCGCGGCCAAGCAGCAGGAGGCGAAGCAGGCATGAAGCTCGTCGTCGTGTCGGCCGGGCTCAGCTCCCCGTCGTCCACCCGGCTGCTCGCCGACCGGCTCGCCGCCGCGACCACCGAGCGGGCCGCGGCCGACGTCCAGGTGATCGAGCTGCGGGACCTGGCCACGGAGATCGCCCAGCACTTCGTCACCGGCTTCCCCGGGGCCCGGCTGGCCGCCGCGCTCGACGCGGTGGCCGCCGCCGACGGCCTGATCGCGGTGACCCCGGTGTTCGCGGCCTCCTACAGCGGCCTGTTCAAGTCGTTCTTCGACGTCATCGACAAGGACGCCCTGACCGGCAAGCCCGTCCTCGTCGGCGCCACCGGCGGCACGGCCCGGCACTCGCTGGTCACGGAGCACGCGCTGCGCCCGCTGTTCACGTACCTGCGCGCCTTCGTCCTGCCGACGGCCGTGTACGCGGCCTCCGAGGACTGGGGCGACGAGGGCCTGGAGGGCCGGATCGCCCGCGCCGGCGCCGAACTGGCCCGCTTCCTGGCCCCGGCCGGGCAGGCGCCGGACGGCGAGGCGGGCACCGGTGCACCGGGCGCCCCGGACGCTCCGGACGTGGACACCGCCGCCGCCATCGCGCCCCGCTCCCTGCACGGCGCGGTGACCTCGGTGGACCCCGGCGACGGCTTCCAGGTCGTCCCGTTCGCGCAGCAGCTCGCGGCGCTGCGCGTGGAGTAGGGGCGGCGGGTAGGGGGCGCGTAGAGGTCGCGTACGAGGCGGGCGGGCAGCGGTCGCGTACAAGGCGGGCGGAAGCGGCAGGAAGCCGAGTCCGCCCGCCTTCGGCTGCCGCCCGCTTTCAGCGTCCGCGCCCGCCCTCAGGGGCCCGGCAGTCGCTGGCCGGCGGGCTGTGGCGCCTTCCACGCGGTCATGCCGCCGGTGCCCGGCAGCTCGTAGGGCGTCCAGTGCCGGGCGTACGCGGGCGGACGCGACCCGGGCGAGGTGAGCAGCGCCGTCTGCTCGTGCCGGGCGCGGTGCAGCAGCCCGGCCCGTGACGCCGAGCGGTTGTTGCCCGACGTCTCCTCGGCCGCGCAGCCCGCCGCGTACCCCACGGGCAGCGCCAGCGGACCGCTCAGGACGCACGGCGGGGCCACGCCCATCGCGCGCAGGCCCCGCGCGGCGGCCGTGTAACGGGCGTTGGACGCGGCCGTCGAGTCGGTCGCCCCGCCCAGCACCGCGAGCTGGCTGCCGAGCTGGAGCGCCACCAGCGCGAGCCCCGCGCACGCCAGCGGACGCGGGGCGCGCATCCGGCGCAGCAGATACGCCACCGCGAGGGCGAGCAGCGCGTACGAGGGAAGCAGGAAGCGCGGCGCCGAGTACCCGATGAGCAGCAGATACGGCACGCTCAGCGACAGCGCGCACCCCACGGGCAGCGCGATCGACAGCGTCCTGCGCTCGCGCACCGCGATCCACACGGCGGCGGCGGCGAGCACCGGCAGCAGCAGCCACCACAGCGACAGCCAGGGCTGGCCGGGGGCGCCGGAGGTGCAGGGGCGGCACAGCAGGGGGCCGTTCAGGGCCCGCCAGGCGGTGCCGACGTTGAGGTGCAGGCCCATGTCGCCCTCGGTGGCGCTGGAGACCCGCAGCCGTTCGGGGACGCCGCCCCAGCGCGCGTACGCCTCCACGACCCACTGCGCGAGCCCGGCGACCAGGCCCGCCGCGAGCCACGGCAGCAGCCGGCGGCGCGCGACGAGGGCGACGGCGCCCAGCGGCAGCCCGAGCCAGGCCGCGTCCGGCGCCCGGAACAGCGCGACGGCCGCCAGGCACAGGGCGAGCGGCAGCCCGCGCCCGCGCAGGAACCAGCCGACCGCGCCGACCGCGCCGAACGCCACCCACAGATTGGGCATGGCCATGGCGCCGGACAGTTCGGTGATCCACAGCCCGCCGAACAGCAGGGCCGCGCACGCCGACGTACGGGCCCCGACGACGGGCCACCAGACGCGGAACGCGGCGTACAGGGCCGCCGCCGACAGCAGCGCCAGCGCCACCCGCAGCGCGAGCGGCGAACCGGTCACCGCGAGGAAGGGCGCCACCAGCAGGCTCGTCCCGCGCGAGCGCGGCGCGCTGAAGAACAGGGTGGGCCGGTGCGGATCGTACTGGGAGGCGTACACCGACTCGTCCCAGCCGAGGCCGTACCGCAGCCCGGGGACCACGACGGCGAGCTGCACCAGCAGATAGAGGACGGCGACGACGGCCGTCCAGTCCACCGCGCGCAGCCGGCGGACCGCCTGCCCGGACGCGCCCGGCGCGCCGGCCGGACGGGCGGGGCGGCGCGCGGCGGACGTGCCCGAGGCGGCTGCGTGCGACGCGGCTGTGCCCGAGGCGGCCGTGCGAGCAGCGGACGTGCGCGAGGCGAACGTGTACGAGGCAGCCGTGCGGAACGCGGCCGTACGCGGGGGCGCCGCGGCGAGCGCGAGGGCCGCGCCGGGGGCGCGGGCGGGGACGCGGGCGCGGGTGGGGGCGGGACGGGAGGCGGGCCGCCACCGACTGAACAGACCCGCCTCCCGCCCCTCAGGCACCCGCCGCCACCACCGGGATCCGGGGGCCGTGAACCCCGGTGGCGCGGCGGGCGGTCCGATGGGCGCCGGGCGCCGCCTAAGGAAGACGGGGCCGCGCGGTGCCATGGCTGGGCCGGGCTCGGCTGTCATGCGGGCTCTTCCCCGGCCCGCCGGGCAGCGCCGCGCGCACGGCGCGGGCCTTGCGGCGGGCCCAGTTGGCGCAGCGGGCGCGCAGCCGCAGCCAGTCACGGCGGCGGCGGGTGGCCCGCAGCTCGGTGATGAGCGTCTCGTAGCGGGCCACGATCGGCTCCGGGTCGTAGCGGTGCGCGGAGGCGAGGGCCGCGCGGCCCATCTCCGTACGCGCGGCCGGGTCCTCGATCAGCGCGACCATCGCCTCGGCCAGCGCGCGGGAGTCACCGAGGGGCACCAGACGGCCGTCGACGCCGTCCGTGATGATCTCCGCCGGGCCCAGCGGGGCGTCGGTGCTGACCACCGGCACCCCGCAGCGCATCGCCTCGGCGAGCGTCATCCCGAACGACTCCGCGTCCGACGCCGACACCACCAGCGACGCCCGCGCGAACTCCGGCTCGATCGGCGACACCGCGCCCATCAGCCGCGCCCGGCCCACGAGGCCCAGGCCCGCGATGAGGTCGCGCAGCCGCTCCTCCTGCGTACCGCCGCCGTAGATCCGCAGCTCCCAGTCCGGCTCCTTCGCCGAGACCGCCGCGAACGCCTCAAGGAGCAGGTCGTAGCGCTTGCCCGGGGCCAGCCGGCCGGCCGCCGCGATGATCTTCGAGGAGCCGTCGGAGGGCGTGACGCCGGGCTGCGGCACGATGTTCGGCACCGACAGGACCCGTACGCCGGGCAGCGGCATCCGGGCCCGGTACACGGCGGCGTCCGCCTGCGTCATCGTCACGACCGCGTCCAGCGCCCGGTAGTGCCGGGCGAGCTGCGCGCGCAGCTTCTTGCTGTGGGCGTCGTGCCGCAGGTGCTCCTGGGCGATGCGCAGCGCGCGGCGCGGCCCCCACAGGGACAGATAGACGTTGATGCCGGGACGGGTGCCGATCACCACGTCCGCGTCGCACCGCTGGGTCAGGTACTCCCGCACGCGCATATCGTGCAGCAGCGTGTACTGCTTGTAGCGCTTCTCCGCGTCGGGAAAGTCGCGCGAGGGCTGCGCGTACGCCGGGTAGCGGCTGTCCGCGCCGCCCTCCCTGGTGTCGACGAGCGGCACCAGGGTGATGCGCGGGTCGACCGCGAAGCGGGGCCGCTCGCGGTGCCGCGACATCGACACGATCTCCACCTCGTGCCCGCCGTGCTCGACGAGCGCGGACGCGAGGTTGAGCGTGGTGCGCACCGTGCCGCCGATGGCGTACACGTTGTGCAACAGGAACACGATCTTCATGCGTAGTGCCTTCCCCGGCCGGCGCCCGGCCGGGCCCTCGGCATCGCTCCATCTCGCTCGATATCCGGGGACAGCCTGCGCGGGGCAGGTAAGCCGCTGGTCCGCAGCGGGTGAGAGGCCGGTAAGAAGCCATTTGGCGGACGCCTGATCGAGCGATGCGGCCGGGCGGTCGGGGCACACTGGCAGCGTGTCCCAATCCGTACCCGTCGCAGCCGCCGCCGCTACCCCCGCCCGTCCCGCCCCCACCGTGCTGCTCGCCGAGGACGACCGCGCGATCCGCCACGCCCTGGAGAGGGCGCTCACGCTGGAGGGCTATGTCGTCACCGCCGTCGCCGACGGCGTCGAGGCGCTGGCCGCCGCGCACCGCGCCCGGCCCGACATCCTCGTCCTCGACGTGATGATGCCGGGCATCGACGGCCTCCAGGTGTGCCGGGTGCTGCGCGCCGAGGGCGACCGTACGCCGATCCTGATGCTGACGGCGCTGGTGGAGACGCCGGACCGGATCGCCGGCCTGGACGCGGGCGCCGACGACTACGTGGTCAAGCCGTTCGACGTCGAGGAGGTCTTCGCCCGGCTGCGCGCCCTGCTGCGCCGCACCGCGCCCGCCGAGGGCGCCGAGGAGCCCGACGACCACCAGGTCACCGCCGCCGACCTGCGCATCGACCCGCAGGCCCGGCGCGCCTGGCGCGGCAGCCGCGAGCTGGAACTGACCCGCACCGAGTTCGACCTGCTGGAACTGCTCGCCCGTAACAGCGGCATCGTCCTCGACCACGCCACGATCTACGACCGCATCTGGGGCTACGACTTCGGGCCCGGCTCCAAGAACCTCGCGGTGTACGTCGGCTATCTGCGCCGCAAGGTCGACGAGCCGTCCGGCACGCCCCTCATCCACACCGTGCGGGGCGTCGGCTACGTCCTGCGCGAGGGATGAGGAGCGCGGACGGCCCCCGCAGCACGCCCGAGGGCGGCCGTCGCACCCCGGGCCGCCACGGACTCCCGAGCCTCCACGGTCTCCAGGGGCTCCACGGCCTGCACGGGCTGCCGCGCGGTCCGCGCAGCCTGCGCACCAAGTTCGCGCTGTCCTTCGCCGCGGTCGCGGCCGGTGTCACCGCGCTCGTCGGCTTCCTCTCGTACGACTCGGCGGCCCGCCTGGTCCGCGTCGACCAGCAGGCCGTGTTCGGCGAGGTCGTCCACGATCTGCGCCAGCAGGTCCACGACGAGAAACTGAGCCCCGCCGACTTCACCTCCGGCGACCCCGACCACGACGGGCCGCGCGACGACCTGACGCGGCCCGCCGGCACCGTCGTGCAGATCCTCGGCCCGCACGGCGCGGTCGTCGACCGGGGCGAGCCGCGGTTGCCCGTCGACGACGAGGCCCGCAGCGTCGCCGACGCGCGCGGCGCGGGCACCCTCGACGAGAGCGACGACGTGGAGATCGGCGGCGACGTGTACCGCATGGCGACGGTCGCGCTCGGCGACGGGCGCGGGGCGGTGCAGGTCGCGCAGGAGTTCAGCGACACCGAGGACCTGCTGCGCGAACTCCAGCGCCGTACGCTCCTGTACGCGGCGGCCGTCGTCCTCGGCGCGGGCCTGTTCGGCTGGTGGCTCGCCCGGCGCATCACCTCCCGCCTCGTCCGGCTCGCGGGCTCCGCCGAGCGCGTCGCCTCCACCGGGCGCCTCGACGTGGCGGTGCCGGTCGCGGGCGGCGACGAGGTCGGCAGCCTCGGCCGGTCCTTCGACCGGATGCTGGGCCGCCTCGCCCGCTCCGTGGAGGACCAGCGCCGGCTCGTGCAGGACGCGGGCCACGAACTGCGTACGCCCCTGACCTCGCTGCGGACCAACATCTCGCTGCTGCGCCGGATCGAGGAACTGCCGCCGGCCGCCCGCGAGGAACTGGTCGCCGATCTCGCCGAGGAGTCCCGCGAGCTGACCGACCTCGTCAACGAACTGGTCGAACTGGCCGCGGGCAAGGAGGACGACGAGCCGGCCGTCGAGGTGGCGCTCGCGGAGACCGCCGAGGACGTGGCGACGCTGGCCCGCCGCCGCACCGGCCGCACCGTCACCGTGCGCACCGAGGGCGACACGACGATCCTCGGCCGTCCGGCGCAGCTCCAGCGGGCGCTGTCCAACCTCGTGGAGAACGCGGCGAAGTTCGACACGGAGGCGAGCGCCCCCATCGAGATCACCGTGGCCCGCACCCCGGCGGGCGTCCGCGTCGCGGTCCTCGACCGGGGGCCCGGCATCGACGCCGACGACACCGACCGCGTCTTCGACCGCTTCTACCGCGCTCCGGCCGCCCGCAGCCTCCCCGGCTCGGGCCTCGGCCTCTCCATCGTCCGCGAGGTAGCCACGACCCACGGCGGCGCCCCCTTCGCCACCCCCCGCCCCGGCGGCGGAGCCGTCATCGGCTTCACCGTCAAGGGGACGACGGGGGAGGAGGACTGACGCGGGCTCAGGAAGCCGGGGGCCCGGGCGGGGATGCCGCCAGAGGGTCCCGTCAAGGGCCCGTCAGAGGGGCGTCAGCGGATCACGGCCCCGCCAGGCACCCTCACGGCCACGCGAGCCACCCTCACGGCCACACCAGGCAATACGCCTGATGTCCCGCCTCATGCAGCCGGTGGCTGAAGTCCTGCCACTCGTGCAGGAGCTGGTAGACGTTGAACGCGTCGCGCGGGCCGCCCCGGTCGGGGACCGTGGACCAGATGAAGGCGGCGGCGCCCACCGCCTCCTCGCCGATGCCGCGCAGCGGGTCGACGACGGTCATGGGGAGTTTGACGACGGCGTAGTCGGGGTGGAGGACGACCAGTTCCAGCGGGGGCACCTTGTGCAGGGGTACGCCCTCGATGCCGGTGAGGACCATCGCGGCCATCGTCTCCGGCTTGATCTTGGTGAACATGCCGCCCATGCCCAGCTCGTCCCCGCCCAGCTCCTCGGGCCGCATCGAGATCGGGACCCGGGCCGCCGTCGCCCCGTTGGGCGCGCCGAAGTACTTGTAGGTCACCCCCACCCGGCCACCATTCCCGCTCCCCGTCGCCCTCTGGGTCCGTGCCGCCTCGTCATGGCCGTCGCGCCGGTGCCTCCCCCGCCGGGCACGCCGGGGGCCCAGGTCGCCGGTCCCCTCGCCCAGTCCGCCGCCACCGCGATGCATATCTCCACCCGACTGCTGTTCTCAGGGCGCAACGCCCTTTTCATAGGCCGCACGACCGCCCACGCGCAACCCGATCATCGTGTCAATGACCTCCCCCACGGCCACCCGCCGAAACGTACGGCGGGGCACCGGCGCGCGCGAGCCTCCCCCGAGGCCCCGGGCCCCGAGGGGTGCTGACAGCCAGAGTCTAGGCGGACACGGGTCCGTGCGGAGGGGGCGAAGGGGACGGGCCGTACGCTGAGAGGCATGGCAGAGGCGAACAACACCCCCTATCCGTATGAGGCACCCGTTTCGCAGGGACTCTTCGACCGCGCGGCGGCCGTCACGCCGGGTGGCGTGAATTCCCCGGTGCGCGCGTTCCGCGCCGTGGGCGGTACGCCCCGTTTCATGGTGTCCGGCACCGGTCCGTACCTCACGGACGCGGACGGGCGCGAGTACGTGGACCTCGTGTGCTCGTGGGGGCCGATGATCCTCGGCCATTCCCACCCCGAGGTCCTCGCGGCCGTGCAGGACGCCGTCGCGCGCGGCACGTCCTTCGGCACGCCCGGCGAGGGCGAGGTCGCGCTCGCCGAGGAGATCGTCGCCCGGGTCGCCCCCGTCGAGCAGGTCCGCCTGGTCTCGTCCGGCACCGAGGCCACCATGTCCGCGATCCGCCTCGCGCGCGGCTTCACCGGCCGGGCCAAGGTGATCAAGTTCGCCGGCTGCTACCACGGCCACGTCGACGCGCTGCTCGCCGCCGCGGGCTCGGGCCTCGCCACGTTCGGCCTGCCCGACACCCCGGGCGTCACGGGCGCGCAGGCCGGCGACACGATCGTGCTGCCGTACAACGACATCGAGGCGGTCCGCGCCGCGTTCGCCGCCCACCCGGGCGAGATCGCCTGCGTGATCACCGAGGCGTCCCCGGGGAACATGGGCGTGGTCCCGCCCCGCGACGGCTTCAACGCCGGGCTCAAGGCGGCCTGCCAGGAGAACGGCGCGCTGTACATCTCCGACGAGGTCATGACCGGTTTCCGTACGTCGAAGGCCGGCTGGTTCGGCGTCGACGGCGTGGTGCCGGACCTGATGACGTTCGGCAAGGTCATGGGCGGCGGCTTCCCGGCGGCGGCGTTCGGCGGCCGAGCCGACGTCATGGCCCACCTCGCCCCGGCCGGCCCGGTCTACCAGGCCGGCACGCTCTCCGGTAACCCGGTCGCCACCGCCGCCGGCCTCGCCCAGCTCCGCCTGCTCGACGACGCGGCGTACGCGAAGGTCGACGCGGTCAGCGAGCAGCTGCGCACGCTGGTCACGGAGGCGCTCACCAAGGAGGGCGTCGAGCACCGGCTGCAGAACGCCTCCAACATGTTCTCGGTGTTCTTCACGCCGGACGAGGTGCGCGACTACGACGACGCGAAGGCGCAGGAGTCCTTCCGCTTCACGGCGTTCTTCCACGCGATGCTCGCGCAGGGCGTCTACCTGCCGCCGTCGGCGTTCGAGTCCTGGTTCGTGTCGACCGCGCACGACGACCGCGCCGTCGAGCGGATCGCCGCCGCGCTGCCCGCCGCCGCCCGCGCCGCCGCGGAGGCCACGGCATGAGCGAGCCGCAGACCCCCGAAAAGCCCGTGAAGGGCGAGGACGACATCACCGTCGTGCACCTGATGCGCCACGGCGAGGTCCACAACCCCGACGGCATCCTGTACGGGCGGCTGCCCGACTACCACCTGTCGGATCTCGGCCGCCGGATGGCCGACCGGGTCGCCGAGCATCTGGCGCCGCGCGACATCACGTACGTGGTGGCCTCGCCGCTGGAGCGGGCGCAGGAGACGGCGACGCCGATCGCCAAGGCGCACGGACTCGACCTCGGCTCGGACGAGCGCCTGATCGAGGCGGGCAACGTCTTCCAGGGCAAGACCTTCGGCGTCGGCGACGGCGCGCTGCGCAAGCCGGACAACTGGAAGCACCTCGTCAACCCGTTCAAGCCGTCCTGGGGCGAGCCGTACGTGGACCAGGTCGTGCGCATGATGGGCGCCCTGGACGCCGCCAAGGACGCGGCGCGCGGCCACGAGGCGGTGTGCGTCAGCCACCAGCTCCCCATCTGGATCGTGCGCAGTTACGTGGAGCGCCGCCGGCTGTGGCACGACCCGCGCAAGCGGCAGTGCACGCTGGCCTCGCTGACGTCGTTCACGTACCGCGGCGACAAGATCGTGTCGGTGGGGTACTCGGAGCCGGCCCGCGATCTGGTCCCCGCGCATCTCCTCGCGGGCGCCAAGCCGGTGAAGGGGAAGGCGAAGGCGTTCGGCGCCTGAGCGGAGAGTAAGGGCCGCCCATAGCGGGCGGCCTTTACGCGCGCTTTTCGCAGTACGGACGCAAACCATCCCCCAAAACAACACAAATACGTCCGACTTATCGGAACCCGCGTGTTCGTCGCGCCCTCTAACGGGGTGCCCACCGTCAATGGGTACAGACGCGACGAATGGGGACGCTATGCGCGATGTCAGCCGAAGGGGACTTATCGGTCTGGGAGCGGGTGCGGCCGCAGCCGCCGCGCTCGCCGGCTGCGGCTCGGGCGGGACGGCGACGGTCTCCCCGGGCAAGCAGGACGGCTCCCGGTCGAGCACCCCCCGGCAGCCCGCGGGCAAGCCCATCGGCGACGGCTCGACCTCCTACACGGGCCGCCAGCCGCACCAGCCGGCCCCGCCGCGCAAGCTCGAACCAGGGGAGAAGCCACCCCAGTTCGTGATCTTCTCCTGGGACGGCGCCGGCGAAGTGGGCAACGGACTGTTTCCCCGCTTCCTCGACCTCGCGCGCGAGCACGGCGCCCATATGACGTTCTTCCTGTCGGGCCTGTATCTGCTCCCCGAGTCCAAGAAGCGCCTCTACCGCCCGCCGAACAACGCGGTGGGCGCCTCCGACATCGGCTATCTGACCGACGACCACATCAAGCAGACCCTGAAGTATGTGCGCCGCGCCTGGCTGGAGGGCCACGAGATCGGCACCCACTTCAACGGGCACTTCTGCTCCGGCTCCGGCACCGTCGCCCGCTGGACCCCCGCGCAGTGGCGCAGCGAGATCGACCAGGCGAAGTCCTTCGTGAAGAAGTGGCGTACGCACACGGGCTGGACGGACCTGCCCTCGCTGCCGTTCGACTACGACAAGGAACTCATCGGCGGGCGCACCCCCTGCCTGCTCGGGCAGAACAACCTGCTGCCCACCGCCCGCGACCTCGGCTGGCGCTACGACGCGTCCTCGCCCGGCGGCCGGCAGCGCTGGCCCGACAAGAGGATGGGGGTGTGGGACCTGCCGCTCCAGGCGATCCCCTTCCCCGGCCGCAGCTTCGAGGTCCTGTCGATGGACTACAACATGCTGGCCAACCAGTCGCACAACACCACCCGCGCCCCCGCCCACAACTACCCGGCCTGGCGCAAGCAGTCCGCGCAGGCGTACATCGCGGGCTTCAAGCGCGCCTACGAGACCAATCGCGCGCCCTTCTTCATCGGCAACCACTTCGAGCAGTGGAACGGCGGGATCTACATGGACTCCGTCGAGGAGGCGCTCAAGCACATCGCCGCCACCGCCGAGAAGCACAGTGACGTACGGCTGGTCTCGTTCCGCCAGTTCGTCGACTGGATGGACGCCCAGGACCCGCGGGTGCTGGACAAACTGCGCACTCTGGACGTCGGGCAGAAGCCCGCGGAGGGCTGGCGCGGCTTCCTCGGCGAGCGCCCCGCGCGCCGCGAGAAGTCCCGTACAAACCCCTCCTGAAATGGGCTTTTCCCCGCTCCAGGGGGGTGCGGAAGATCCCCTAAACAGACATGCGAAACTTTTCACATGAGTGCCGCCTGCCGCGCCCCCCGCACCGCCGCGACCACGCGCCGCCGCGCCGCCCAGCTGACCGTAGGAGCCGCCGCCCTGGCCCTCGCGCTGACGGCGTGCGGCTCCGGCGGCACCGACGGGGGCGGCAAGAACACCAACTTCGTGACCGGCTCCGGCGGCGTCGCCACCGTGCAGAAGGGCGAGCGGCACGACGCGCCCGACCTGACCGGCAAGGACCTGGAGGGCAAGCACATCGACCTCGCCTCCTACAAGGGCAAGGTCGTCGTCCTCAACGTGTGGGGCTCCTGGTGCCCGCCCTGCCGCGCCGAGGCGCCCAACTTCGTGAAGGTCGCCAAGGCCACCGAGAACAAGGGCGTCCAGTTCGTCGGCATCAACACGCGCGACACCAGCACCAGCCCGGCCAAGGAGTTCGAGCGCAGCTTCGGCGTCACGTACCCGAGCTTCTACGATCCGACGGGCAGGCTGCTCCTGAAGTTCGAGAAGGGCACGCTCAACCCGCAGGCCATCCCCTCCACGATCGTCGTGGACCGCGAGGGGAAGATCGCCGCGCGCTCCCTGAAGCCGCTCAGCGAGAAGAGTCTGCGGGACATGCTCGACCCGGTCGTCGCGGAGAAGTGAGCGACCGTGTCCGCCACGCTCGTCACCCTGGCCGCCGGTGACACCGTCACCAGCGGCGCCCTGATCCTCGCCGTCCCGATCGCCCTCCTCGGCGGCCTGGTCTCCTTCTTCTCGCCCTGCGTCCTGCCGCTCGTCCCCGGCTACCTCTCGTACGTGACCGGGATCACCGGCGCCGACCTCATGGAGCAGCGCCGGGGGCGGATGGCGGCGGGCGCGAGCCTGTTCGTCCTCGGCTTCACCGCCGTCTTCGTCTCCGGCGGCGCGCTGTTCGGCTACTTCGGGTCCACGCTCCTGGACCACCAGGACGCCCTGATCAAGGTCCTCGGCGTCCTCATGATCCTGATGGGCCTCTTCTTCCTCGGCCTGATGCCGTGGCTGACGCAGCGCGAGTTCCGCTTCCACAAGAAGCCGGTCGCCGGGCTCGCCGGGGCGCCCGTCCTCGGCGCCCTCTTCGGCATCGGCTGGACGCCCTGCATCGGCCCGACCCTCGCCTCGGTCAACGTCCTGGCCCTGAACGAGGGCAGCGCACTGCGCGGGGCCATACTGATGGTCGCGTACTGCTTCGGACTCGGCGTGCCCTTCGTGCTCGCCGCCATCGCCTTCCGCAAGGCGCTTGGCGCGTTCGGCTGGGTCAAGAAGCACTACACGTGGGTGATGCGCATCGGCGGCATCATGATGATCCTGACCGGGGTTCTGCTGCTCTCGGGTGCGTGGGACGCGCTCGTGGGCCAGATGCGGACCTGGTCCACCGGCTTCCAGGTGGGAATCTGATCCATGAGCACGAACAACCCCGGCCCTGACAGCCCGGAGACCACCGAGGCGGAGGCCGGCGCGCAACTGAGCACGGCCCCGGCCGAGGACACCTCGCCGACCATGCCGAGACTCGGGGTGATCGGCTGGGTCCGCTGGTTCTGGCGGCAGCTCACCTCGATGCGGGTCGCGCTGCTGCTGCTGTTCCTGCTCAGCCTCGGCGCGATCCCCGGCTCCCTCATCCCGCAGCAGGGCACCGACCCGCTCAAGGTCGACGACTTCCGCAAGGCGCACGACACGCTCGCGCCGGTCTACGACAAGCTCGGCCTCTTCCACGTCTACAGCTCGGTGTGGTTCTCCGCGATCTACATCCTGCTGTTCGTCTCCCTCATCGGCTGCATCGTGCCGCGCACCTGGCAGTTCGTCGGCCAGCTCCGCGGCCGCCCGCCCGGCGCCCCCCGCCGCCTGGACCGGCTGCCCGCGTACGCCACCTGGCGCACCGACGCCCAGCCGGAGCAGGTCCGCGAGGCGGCGCTCGCGCTGCTGAAGAAGCGCCGCTACCGCGCGCACACCGCCGGCACCGCGGTCGCCGCCGAGAAGGGCTATCTGCGCGAGGTCGGCAACCTCGCCTTCCACCTGGCGCTGATCGTCATGCTGATCGCGTTCGCGTGGGGCCAGCTGTTCAAGTTCGAGGGCGGCAAGCTCGTCGTCGAGGGCGACGGCTTCGCCAACACGCTCACGCAGTACGACGACTTCAAGTCCGGCAGCCTCTTCGACAGCGACCGCGACCTGACCCCGTTCGCGTTCACGCTGGACAAGTTCACGGCGACGTACGCGCGGACCGGCCCGGAGAAGGGCACCCCGCGCACCTTCCGCGCCGACGTCACCTACAGCCAGGGCGCCGACGGCACGAGCAAGAAGACGTCCATCCAGTCCAACCACCCGCTGGACATCGACGGCACCAAGATCTTCCTCAACGGCCACGGCTACGCGGTCAACGTCACCGTCCGGGACGGCAAGGGCAAGGTCGTCTCCCAGCAGGCCGTGCCGATGCTGCCGCTGGACGCGAACATCTCCTCGCAGGGCGCCATCAAGGTGATGGACGGCTACCGCGACGCGAAGGGCGCCAAGGAGCAGCTCGGGTTCAACGCCTGGTTCGTGCCGACGTTCGCGGGCGCGGGCAAGGGCACGATGTTCTCCCAGTTCCCGGCGCTCGACTTCCCCGTCCTCGCGCTGAACGCGCTCCACGGCGACCTCGGCGTCGACGCGGGCCTGCCGCAGAACGTGTACCAGCTCGACACCACCCACATGAAGGCGTTCAAGGACGCCAAGGGCAAGCCGCTCAAGGCGCGGCTGCTGCCGGGCGAGACGATGAAGCTGCCGAACGGGGCGGGCTCCATCACGTTCGACAAGGACATCAAGGAATGGGTCACGTTCCAGATCTCCCACCAGCCCGGTGACGGCTGGGCCCTCGCCGGCGCGCTCGCCGCGATCCTCGGCCTGGCCGGCTCGCTGTTCATCCAGCGCCGCCGCGTGTGGGTGCGGGCCGTCGAGGGCCCGGACGGCGTGACCGTCGTCGAGATGGCCGGCCTCGGCCGCAGCGAGTCCGCGAAGCTCCCCGAGGAGCTGGGCGACCTCGTCGGACTGCTCCACGCCCGGGCGCCCAGCGCCACCGAAGACTCCCCGACCTCCGAACAGACCACCGCAGTACCTGCCGCCGAAGGGGCTGAGAAGTGAATCTCGCCGCCGCAACCAATGAGAACCTGGCGCACACCAGCAACGTCCTCATCTACTCGTCCATGGCCGTGTACCTGCTGGCGTTCTTCGCCAACATGGCCGAGTGGATCTTCGGCAGCCGCAGCAAGGTCGGCCGTACCGCCGCCGCGCTGACCGGCACGGCGGCCGGGGCCCCCGCCGCCGCGGGCGTGAAGGTCCAGGTCAAGCAGAAGAACGGCGGCACGGCCGTCCTGGACCGCCCCGAGGTCGTCACCCGCGCCGCCGCCGGCGCCCGTGACGTGCCGGACGGGCCCGGCGCCGCCGCCGGCGACGAGCAGGGCGACCTGTACGGCCGGGTCGCGGTGTCGCTGACCGCGCTCGCCTTCCTGGTCGAGCTGGCCGGCGTGGTCGCCCGCGCCCTTTCGGTGGAGCGCGCGCCGTGGGGCAACATGTACGAGTTCAGCATCACGTTCTCCACGGTCGCGGTCGGCGTCTACCTCGTCCTGCTCGCCCTGAAGAAGAACGTCCGCTGGCTCGGCCTGCCGCTGGTCACCACGGTCCTGCTCGACCTCGGCCTCGCCGTCACCGTCCTGTACACCGCCTCCGACCAGCTCGTCCCCGCGCTGCACTCGTACTGGCTGTACATCCACGTCTCCACCGCCATCTTCTGCGGCGCGGTCTTCTACGTGGGCGCGGTCGGCACGATCCTCTACCTGTTCAAGGACAGCTACGAGAGCAAGCTGGCGAACGGCGGCAAGCCCGGCAAGTTCGCCACCTCCGTCATGGAGCGGCTGCCCGCCTCGCAGTCCCTGGACAAGTTCTCCTACCGCGTCAACGCGGCGGTCTTCCCGCTGTGGACGTTCACGATCATCGCGGGCGCGATCTGGGCGGGCGACGCGTGGGGCCGCTACTGGGGCTGGGACCCCAAGGAGACCTGGTCGTTCATCACGTGGGTCGCCTACGCCTGCTATCTGCACGCCCGCGCCACCGCCGGCTGGAAGGGCCGCAAGGCCGCCTACCTGGCGCTCATCGCGTTCGCCTGCTGGATCTTCAACTACTACGGCGTCAACATCTTCGTCACCGGCAAGCACTCCTACGCCGGCGTCTGAGACCCCGTACGACCGCCTTCGCCGGGCCGGGGCTCAGGGCGCGAGCGCCCGCCAGATCCGGTCCGGCAGCAGCCGCTCGGCCTCGTCGAGGTCGAGCCCGGTGCCGCCCGCCAGCCACGCGCGGGCGGCGGCCGTGACCGGGCCGAGGACCAGCGCCTCCACCAGCGGCGCGGGCAGCGGTGCGACGGCGCCGCGCTCGATGTGCCCGGCGAGCCAGGCCGCCAGCGGCGTCAGCCGGGCCTCCTGGGCGTCCCGCAGCTCCCGGGCCCGCGTCATCGCCAACCGGTCCGCGTACGCGGAGTGCAGGAGACGCGCGGCGTGGGGATGGTCGCGCACGAACCCCAGATACGACACGACGACGGCCCGCACTCCGGTGCGGGCCGTTCGCGCGCGGGCCAGCGCCCCGCCGACCTCGTCGAGGAGCCGGCCGAGCCAGCGCAGCAGCAGGGCGTCCATCAGGCCGTCGACGCTGCCGTAGTGGTGGTAGAGGCTGCCGAGGCTCACCCCGCTCGCCCGGGTCAGGGCCTGGACGGTGACGCCCTGCTCGCCGGCGTCGGCGTAGACGTGGAGGGCGGCGTCCAGAAGACGCTCCGCGGTCTCGGCGCCGCGCCGCTGCTTGGGGCTCATGTGGGGGCCAGCTTAGGGCCTGGCATACGGATCATGCCGGGTTCGCGGGACGGTTTCCGTAGTCACGTTCTAGAAAACAGTTCCATTACGCGGGGGCCTTGCGTCACACTGAACCGCGGGGGGCGGGCCGGGAGCCGCCGAGCGGTACGGGGGACCGCTCGACGGACCCGGCCCGGGGGCCGCCCCGGATCACTCGCCGATGTCCTCGTTCCACAGCTCGGGGCGGGCCGCGATGAACTCCTCCATCATCGACACGCACTCCGGATCGTCGAGCAGCGCGATCTCGACGCCGTGCTCGGCCAGCCAGTCGTGGCCGCCGTGGAAGGTGCGGGCCTCGCCGATGATCACGCGCGAGATGCCGAACTGCCGCACGAGCCCCGAGCAGTACCAGCAGGGGCTGAGCGTGGTCACCATCGTGGTGCCCTTGTACGAGCGCTGCCGCCCGGCCGCGCGGAACGCGTCGGTCTCCCCGTGCACCGACGGGTCGGCGTCCTGCACACGCCGGTTGTGGCCGCGCCCGAGGACGGTGCCGTCGGCGGAGTAGAGCGCGGCGCCGATCGGGATGCCGCCCTCGGAGAGGCCGGCCTTCGCCTCCTCGACGGCGGTGGCGAGCCAGGTGCGGGCGAGATCGAGATCCATGGGGGAAGGGCCTTTCCGGTCGGTGGGGTCAGCGGGGGTCGGCGGTCGGGGACGTACCGGCGCGGCGGCGGAGCAGCGCGTACACGGCGGCGCCGAGGACGAACCCGACCGGGCAGGTCAGGTCGCCGACGGCGGGCCAGGTGTGCGGCACCCAGCCCACGAAGACGGTCTGGTTGGAGAACAGCGGCACCGACACGGCCACCCCGACGAGCAGCGCGACCAGGCCCGCCCAGTTGGTGAACGTACGGTCCTGAAGCCGCGCGGCGAGCACGTCGTGGTCGCCGGTCCGCGACAGGTGCTCCATGAGCACGACACCGAGCCAGGGCGCGATCCAGTACGCGATGACCAGCAAGAAGTTCTCGAAGGCGTGGCCCGCGTCGGCGAGCGAGGCCCACCCGGCGGCCGTGCCGACCGCGCCGACGATCGCCACGAGCGTGGCACGGCCGAGCCACTTCGGCAGGGGCAGCGACAGCGCGGCGATGGAGACGGCCGCCGAGTACACGTTGAGGGTGGCGGCGGCCATCGCGCCGAGGATGATCGCCACGAGCGTCAGATGCCCGAGCCAGCCCGGCAACTGGCCGACGAACGCGTCCGTGGGGCTGGCGTCGGCGGGCGCGGCGAGCGTGCCGGACGCGGCGCCGATCACGGAGACCACCGCGACGGACACGAACAGGCCGAGGCCCGCGTACCAGGCGGTGGCGCGCGGCGGGGTGCCTGCGGGCAGATAGCGGGCGTAGTCGGCGGCGCACGGGTTCCAGCCCGCGGTGAAGCCGAAGCAGGCGCTGAACGCGAGCAGGAACCCGCCGAACCCGCCGCTCGCCGCCGCGCCCGACCCGGAGATGTCGGCACCCTTGAAGATCCACACCCCGGCGAGCAGGAAGATCACCGCGAGGACGGGGAACGCGTACTTCTCGAACCGGTGGACCAGGTCATGGCCCACGTACCCGATGACGATCTCCAGGACGACGAGGATCAGCAGGCTCGCCAGCGGCGGCAGCCCGGTCAGCGAGTTCAGGGCGAAGGCGCCGCCGACCGTGTTGACGGCGAACCAGCCGACACCGGCCACGAACGCGTTGACCCCGGACGGCAGCGCGCTGCCCCGGTGGCCGAAGGAGAGCCGCCCGATGACCATCTGCGGCACGCCGAAGCGCGGCCCGTCCGTGGACAGCACCCCGTGCGCCAGCGAGCCGAGACCGGCGCCCAGCACCAGCGCGGCCACCGCCTGCCAGAAGCTCAGGCCGAACGCGGAGACGGACAGCACCCCGATGAACAGGGTGGCGAAACCGACCTGCGGCGAGGCCCACGTCCACAGCAGCTGACGGGGGCTGCCGTGCCGCCGCCCGGGCGGTACGGGCTCCGCGCCGTGCTCCTCGACGGCGATCAGCTTCTCGGGTCCGGTGACGACATCGGGGGCGGGCACGGAGGGGTGCGGGGATCTGGACATGGGCCTTCACGGGGGCGGGGGCGCGGGGGAGCGCACGGGGGGAGGGCGCGTGGAAACGCTCCTACCAGTGTGCGCCACGCCCGCAGGTCAGCCCGCCGGGGGCCGGGATGGGCGCCGCGGCCGGGAAGGGCGCCGGGGGCCGGGGTGGGCGCCGCGGGGCTACTCGCCCTGCTGCTCGCCCTCGCGGCGGCGCAGTTCCTCCTCGCGGCGGCGCAGGTCCGCCTCCCAGTCCTTCAGGAGCGCCTCGTCCTTCTTGTGCTCCTCCTTGAGGGAGGCGAGGAACTCGGGGTTGTCGTCGGGCGCGACGAACCGCGTGCGGTGGTTGCGGTGCCACTCCGACGGCGTGGAGCCGCCCGCCGGGGCGTGCCGCTGCTTGCCCGCGACCAGCCAGGCGACCGGGCCGACCAGGACCTCGCCGAACAGCAGGATGATGATCACCCACACGACCTTCGGCAGGCCCCTGACCTCTTCCTCCGGCGTGTTCAGACAGTCGATGAACGCGTAGATCCACAGCGCCAGGACCAACAGGAACGGCAGGTAGCGCAGCATGGCTCGGCGATCCCCCAAGAAGCGGTGAGGGCCCGGCGCGGGCCCCCGGTGACCGGCTCAGGTTACTGGGTGCCGGATACTGGGACGCATGGCTTACGACGATCTTCGCTCCCTGCTCCGGGCGCTGGAGCGCGAGGGCGATCTCAAGCGCATCAAGGCCGAGGTCGACCCGTATCTGGAGGTCGGTGAGATCGTCGACCGTGTCAACAAGGCCGGCGGCCCCGCCCTCCTGTTCGAGAACGTCAAGGGCGCCGCGATGCCCCTGGCGATGAACGTGTACGGCACCGACCGCCGGCTCCTGAAGGCCCTCGGCCTGAAGTCGTACGGGGAGATCAGCGAGAAGATCGGCGGGCTGCTCAAGCCCGAGCTTCCGCACGGCTTCGTCGGCATGCGCGAGGCGTTCGGCAAGCTCGGCTCGATAGTCCACGTACCGCCGAAGAAGGTGAAGGACGCGCCGGTCCAGGAAGTGGTCCTCACCGGCGACGACGTGGACCTGGAGCAGCTTCCCGCGCTGTTCACCTGGCCCGAGGACGGCGGCTCGTTCTTCAACCTCGGGCTCACCCACACCAAGGACCCCGACACCGGCGTCCGCAACCTGGGCCTGTACCGCCTCCAGCGCCACGACAAGCGCACCATCGGCATGCACTGGCAGATCCACAAGGACAGCCGCAACCACTACCAGGTGGCCGCGCGGCGCGGCGAGAAGCTGCCCGTCGCCATCGCCTTCGGCTGCCCGCCCGCCGTGACGTACGCCTCGACCGCGCCGCTGCCCGGCGACATCGACGAGTACCTGCTCGCCGGGTTCCTCCAGGGCAAGCGGGTCGAGATGGTCGACTGCAAGACCGTGCCGCTCCAGGTCCCCGCGCAGGCCGAGGTCGTCATCGAGGGCTGGCTGGAGCCCGGCGAGATGCTGCCCGAGGGCCCGTTCGGCGACCACACCGGCTTCTACACCCCGCAGGAACCGTTCCCCGCGCTCACGATCGACTGCGTGACCATGCGGCGCCGGCCGCTGCTCCAGTCCATCGTCGTCGGCCGCCCGCCGACCGAGGACGGGCCGCTGGGCCGCGCCACCGAGCGGTTCTTCCTGCCGCTGCTCAAGGTGATCGTCCCCGACATCGTCGACTACCACCTGCCGGAGTCGGGCGGCTTCCACAACTGCGCGATCGTCTCCATCGACAAGAAGTACCCGAAGCACGCGCAGAAGGTCATGCACGCCATCTGGGGCGCCCACATGATGTCGCTGACCAAGCTGATCGTCGTCGTCGACTCCGATTGCGACGTGCACGATCTTCATGAAGTCTCGTGGCGCGCGCTCGGGAACACGGACTACGCCCGTGACCTGACCGTCGTCGAGGGACCCGTCGACCACCTCGACCACGCCTCCTACCAGCAGTTCTGGGGCGGCAAGGCCGGCATCGACGCGACGCGGAAGTGGCCCGAGGAGGGCTACACACGGGACGGCGGCTGGCCCGAGATGGTCGTCTCCGACCCCCGTACGGCGGCCCTCGTGGACCGCCGCTGGAAGGAGTACGGGCTGTGAGCGCAGCAGAGGGAGTCCTCCCGCAGCCGGGGCGGACCAAGGCGTTCCTGCGCCTGGTCATGATCGAGCACTCGGTGTTCGCGCTGCCCTTCGCGTACATCGCCGCGCTGACCGCGATGTACGAGTGGGACAAGAACATCCACTGGGGGCGGCTGCTCCTCGTGACGATCTGCATGGTGGGCCTGCGTACGTTCGCCATGGCCGCCAACCGGATCATCGACCGGGAGATCGACGCCCGTAACCCGCGCACCGCCCACCGGGAACTCGTCACCGGCGCGGTCTCCGTGAAGTCGGCGTGGACCGGGGCGCTCATCGCCCTGGTGATCTTCCTCGGCGCGGCGGCCCTGCTGAACCCGCTGTGCCTCGCGCTCGCGCCCATCGCGGTGATCCCGATGGTCGTCTACCCGTACGGCAAGCGGTTCACGAACTTCCCGCAGGCCATCCTCGGGCTCGCCCAGGCGATGGGGCCCATCGGGGCGTGGATCGCCATCACCGGTGAGTGGTCGTGGACGGCCGTCATCCTCGGGCTCGCGGTCGGCGTCTGGATCGGCGGGTTCGACCTCATCTACGCCTGCCAGGACGTGGAGACGGACCGGGAGGTCGGCGTGAAGTCGGTGCCGGCGCGGTTCGGGATTCCGGCGGCGATCTGGGGGGCGCGGGGCTGTCACGCGGTGACCACGGGGCTGTTCGTCTGGTACGCCCTCGCCACGGGCGCCGGGGTGTTCTTCTGGCTCGGGCTCGTCATTGTCGCCGGGGCGTTCTTGTACGAGCACGTGTTGGTGCGGCCGCATGATCTGTCCCGGCTGAACCGGGCGTTCTTCCAGGTCAACGGTTTCATCGGCATCGCGCTCTTCGTCTGCGCCCTGCTTGACCTCCTGGTCCGCGGCCTGACGCTTTAGCAGCGGGCGGCGGGTTTTTGGGCGGGGGAGCCGACCGGCTCGGGGAGCGGTAAGCGTGCGTGGCCACCTGCGGGTGAGCGGGGCTTCTCGCGCAGTTCCCCGCGCCCCTCACGGGGCTGCCACCTGGCGTTCTCGTTCACCTTTCGCCCGGTGGGGCCTGGTCGCGCAGTTCCCCGCGCCCCTTCGGGGCACGACCGTGCGTTGTTGTCTGCGGGTGCGTGGGGCTTCTCGCGCAGTTCCCCGCGCCCCTGAAGCATGCACTTCGTGCAGCTTCCCCTGGGAGGAAGCGGGGCTTCGCCCCTGCTTCCCCCGATGGAGGTGGCGACGCAGTCGCCCCTCCCGCACTCCCCGGGGGGAGGTGGCGACGTAGTCGCCCCTCCAGGGGCGCGGGGAACTGCGCGATCAGCCACGACGGACCGTCAGGCGAAGAACTCGCGGGTAGGCCCACTCACCTAGGGGCGCGGGGAACTGCGCGATCAGCCACGACGGACCGTCAGACGAAGAACTCGCGGGTAGGCCCACTCACCTAGGGGCGCGGGGAACTGCGCG
>NZ_JBVKBC010000004.1:0-177848 GCF_055639095.1 Streptomyces sp. NPDC107550 | reverse complement strand
AATCAGCCACGGCGGACCGTCAGACGAAGAACTCACGCGCCGGCGCTGGACTACAGGCCTGTTTGGGGGCGGCCCGTTCGCAATACGTAGGCCGAGGCCACTCCTGCCAGGAGGCCGATCAGATGGCCCTGCCAGCTGATGCCCTGGTGGAGAGGGGAAAGCCCCGCGAGGAACGTCGTGCCCCAGACCGCCGCCACCGCCACCCCGACCACGACCCCGAGCGCCCGCCGCTCCACGAACCCCCCGATCACGACGAACCCGAACAGCCCGAAGATCAGCCCCGAAGCCCCCGCGGTGTTCGTATGGGCCGGCGCCACGAGCCACACCCCGAGCCCGTCCGCGACGACGATCAGCGCACAGGCGGCCAGGAACCGGCGTATGCCGGACAGCGCGGCGATGAACCCGAGGACGAGCAGCGGTATCGAGTTCCCCGCGACATGGCCGAAGCCGAAGTGGATGAAGGCCGCCGGGACCACGTCCACCAGCTCCGCCGGATCACGCGGCTCGATGCCGAACCGGTCGAGCGCGTGCCCGGACGCCGAGTCCACCGCTTCGAGCAGCCACAGCAGCGCCACCCACCCCACCATGAGCTTGCCCGCGGCCATCGCCCGCTCGCCCGCCGACCACTTCGGCCGCTCCGCCCGCGACACCTCGTACGTCATCGCACCGCCCCCCCGCCCCGGGCCCGTGGCCCGGCGTGTCCTCTCACGGACCCAACGCCCCTGGCCCCTGCTCAAGTTCCCATGATGGCCCGCCGGATAGGCTCGTGGTGTGGAGCACGTCGAAACAAGCAGTCGCAAGCCCTGGGTGGTCGGTGTCTCCGGCGCGTCCGGAACCCCGTACGCCGCGTCCGTGCTGCGGGCGCTGATCGGTGCGGGGGAGGCCGTCGACCTCGTCGTCTCGCGGGCCTCGCGGCTGACGCTGCTGGACGAGACCGGGATCTCCTTCCGTGACGCGCACTGGCGCGAGGACCTGGAGACCTGGCTCGCGCGGGGCGCGGACGGCAAGCCCGGCACGTTCACGGGCCTGGATCTGAGCGGCGTACGGTACTGGCCGGCCGGGGACCTCGCGGCGGGGCCTTCGTCGGGTTCGTACCCGGTCAAGGGGATGCTCATCGTGCCGGCTTCGACGGCGTGCGTCGCCGGGGTGGCGCTCGGGCTCTCCAAGGACCTGCTCCAGCGGGCGGCGAGCGTGACGCTCAAGGAGAGGCGCCGGCTGGTGGTGACGGTGCGGGAGACCCCGCTGAACGGGCAGACCCTGCGGCATCTGGTGACGCTGGACGAGGCGGGCGCGGTCGTGCTGCCCGCCTCGCCGGCGTTCTACGCGGGGGCGACGCACATCCAGGATCTGGTGGACTTCATCGCGGGGCGGGCGCTGGACGCGGCAGGGGTGCCGCACACGCTGTACCGCCGTTGGGAGGGAGAGCTCAGGGGTGGCTCTCGGGATGATGGTTAGCGCTTCTTGGCGCGGGGGGCGTGCTTCTTCGCCGCGCGGCGCTCGTCGGTGGCGGACTGGTGGACACGCGAGCGGTTGGCCTGGTCCTGCATCTCGCGCATGCGGGCGTAGGCCATCTCGATCGTGAACACGGTGACAACACTCCTGGATTCGATGGATCTTCGCTGATCCGCTGATTGAGCTTTAGATTTTGCGGGGTGTCGTCCCCGCGCGCCTTAGATTCTACACGTAAGCTCGCGTAAACGCTGAACAATGAAAGGCTTTGGACCTATGGACGCCGTGGACAGGCAGCTCATCCAGGCCCTGCGCGAGAACGGCCGCGCCTCGTATGCGGAACTGGGCCGTCTCGTCGGCCTGTCCGGACCCAGCGTCACGGACCGCATCAACCGCCTGGAGGCGGCCGGGGTCATCACCGGCTACCGGGCCACCGTCGACTCCGCCTCGCTCGGCCTCGGCGTCACCGCGCTCATCGGCATCTCGCTCAGCGACGCCACCGACCACGAGGACGTCGCCCAGCGCCTGAAGGACCTGCACGAGATCGAGGACTGCTGGTTCATCGCGGGCGACGACTCGTACATGCTCAAGGTGCGCGCCGGGGACGTGGACGGGCTGGAGAAGACCATCCGGCGCCTGAGCGGCACCAAGGGCGTCTCCCGCACCCGCACCACCATCGTCCTCTCCACGAAGTGGGAGAACCGCGTCGGCGAGCTGCCCGACGAGGTGTGAGCGGGCCTGTCGGTGCGGGGGCGTACGGTGGGCTCAGTCTTGGCAAGGTGAGGAGAGGTACGGGCATGGACGCAGGGCTCAAGCGCGAGCTGGAGCAGAAGGTCAGGGACGGCGAGCGGCTGTCCCGCGAGGACGGCATCGCACTCTACGAGTCGGACGACCTGGCCTGGCTCGGCGGCCTCGCGCACGAGGTCCGTACGCGCAAGAACGGCGACGTCGTCCACTTCAACGTGAACCGTCACCTCAACATGACGAACGTGTGCACCGCCTCCTGCGCCTACTGCTCCTTCCAGCGCAAGCCGGGCGAGAAGGACGCGTACACGATGCGCATCGAGGAGGCCGTCAAGCTCGCCAAGGCGATGGAGTCGGAGCACCTCACCGAGCTGCACATCGTCAACGGCCTGCACCCGAACCTGCCGTGGCGCTACTACCCGCGCTCCCTCAAGGCGCTCAAGGAAGCCCTGCCGGACGTCGGCCTCAAGGCGTTCACGGCCACCGAGATCCACCACTTCGAGAAGATCTCCGGGCTGTCCGCCTCCGAGATCCTCGACGAGCTGATCGACGCCGGCCTCGAATCGCTGACCGGCGGCGGCGCGGAGATCTTCGACTGGGAGATCCGGCAGCACATCGTCGACCACGACACCCACTGGGAGGACTGGTCGCGCATCCACCGGCTCGCCCACGAGAAGGGGCTCAAGACGCCGGCGACCATGCTGTACGGGCACATCGAGGAGCCCCGGCACCGCGTCGACCACGTCCTGCGCCTGCGCGAACTCCAGGACGAGACGAACGGCTTCCAGGTCTTCATCCCGCTGCGCTACCAGCACGACTTCGTGGACATGAAGGACGGCAAGGTACGCAACCGGCTCCAGGCCCGCACCACCATGGCCACCGGTGCGGAGTCCCTGAAGACCTTCGCCGTGTCGCGGCTGCTCTTCGACAACGTCCCGCACGTGAAGTGCTTCTGGGTGATGCACGGGCTGCAGACGACGCAGCTCGCGTTGCAGCACGGGGCGGACGACATGGACGGGTCGGTCGTCGAGTACAAGATCACGCATGACGCGGACGACTTCGGTACGCCGAGCAAGCTCACGCGGGAGGATCTGCTGGACCTCATCCGCGATGCGGGGTTCCGGCCGGTCGAGCGGAACACTCGGTACGAGATCCTCCGGGAGTTCGACGGGCCTGATGCGGGGCGGCGCGATGAGCCCCAGCCCATGAGGGTCTGACCCCGGTCGGGGGTTGTTGTTCGTCTGACGGTGGGTGGGGGCTGGTCGCGCAGTTCCCCGCGCCCCTGAAGCATGCACTGCGTGCAGCTTCCCCGGCACGCCGGGACTTCTGGCCGTTTATATGGGGCTTATGGCCGTAGTGGGGGTGTAAGGAGCGGGGGTACTTTGTGAATGTCTTCACAAAGTACCCCCGCTCTAGGAAGAAGGGGCCATGGCCCTCAACACTCCCGACCGCACCCGTAGCCCCCGAGAAGCCACGGCGACCCCCGACACCCCCCGGCCCGACGCGACGGCGTCCCCCGCCCTGCGGGGCCTGCTCGCCGCCGCCCGCGTGATCGGCGGGTTCTACTTCCTGTGGCCGTTCCTCGACAAGACGTTCGGCCTGGGCAAGTCCACCCCCTCCGAGGGGAGCTGGCTCAACGGCGGACACCCCACCGAAGGCTTCCTGCTGCACGGGACGAAGGGCCCCTTCGCCCACATCTTCGACTCGGTCGCCGGAGCCTGGTGGATGGACACCCTGTTCATGCTCGGCCTGCTGGGCGTCGGCCTGGCGATGATCCTCGGCATCGGCATGCGGATCGCGGCCGGCGCGGGCACGCTGATGCTGGCCTTCATGTGGCTGGTCACCCTGTGGCCGGACGCGAACCCGGTCCTCGACGCCCACTGGATGATCGCCCTGGTGCTGCTGATCACGGCCGCGACCGGCGCGGGCCGCTTCTACGGCCTCGGCGAGGTCTGGGCCCGCATCCCGCTGGTCCGTAAGAACCCCTGGCTGATCTGACCGCCCCGGCGGACCCCCGCGGGCCCCGCCGACCGCGAGCGCCCCTCCGCGTGCTTCACTGGAGGGGCGCTCGTCCTGTAAGGGCACCTTTTCGGAACGGAAGAGTGGATTGACATGCTCCGCTACACGCTGATGCGCCTCGGGATCTTCGTGGGCTGCTTCCTCGTCGTCTGGGGTCTCGTCGCCACCGGCATCGTCCCCGCCGGCATCGGCGGTTCGTACTGGCTGTGGATCGCCCTGCTCTCCCTGGTCGTCTCGGCCCCGCTCAGCTTCGTGCTGCTGCGCGGCGAGCGCGACCGCGCCTCGGAGAAGATCGTCGCCCGCGTGGACCGCGCCAAGGCGAACATGGACGCCAACCGCACCATGGAGGACGACGCGGACGACGCCGCCCGCGCCCAGCACACCTCGTAAGCCCCGCGTACGGCACCCCCGTACCGCACCTCCGTACGGCACCCCCGTACGTCAGGTACGTCACACCGGCTTCGGCCCCGGCACCGCTCAGGTGTCGGGGCCGCCTGTGTTTTCAAGGCGAATGGGGAGAAAAGGCCCATGACGTGGAGCCCTGCCCCAAAGAAGCCCTTTGATGTTCCCAAAGGGTCGGTGTTAACGTCTCCGTCATGAAGACAGCAGCCGCGCACCGTGAGGCCATGAGCGTCCAGCTCGTGGCGCGCCTGCATGTCGATCTCTGCCGCTGCATGTCCGCGGCCTGTCGCGCCTGACGCGACCCTCCCGATGCAGCGGCGCCGCCCCTTTCCTCGCGGCCGCCGCTCCCGTACGTCCCCGCCTCTTCCCCGCGTGTCCTCACTGGAGTTGCATCCGTGTCCGCGAACACCCCCGCCGCCGAACAGAAGCGCGGCTTCCGCATACCGATCCCCTTCTGGGCCCAGGTCCTGCTCGGCCTCGTCGTCGGTCTGGCCCTCGGCTTCGTCGCCCGTACCTACGACGTGTCGTGGCTGGCCACGACCCTCGACAAGGTCGGCGGCCTGTTCATCCAGCTCCTCAAGCTCGCGGTCGCCCCGCTGGTCTTCTTCGCGATCCTGGTGTCCATCACCAATCTGCGGAAGGTCAACAACGCGGCCCGCCTGGCCACCCGTACGCTGCTCTGGTTCATGATCACCTCGCTGATCGCGGTCGTCATCGGCCTCGCCATCGGCCTGATCACCAACCCCGGCGACGGCTCGAAGCTCACCGCCGCCGACGGCGCCAAGCCCGACCACGCGGGCAGCTGGCTCGACTTCCTGACGGGCATCGTCCCGACCGACGTCGTCACGCCGTTCACCCAGCTCAACGTGCTCCAGATCGTCTTCATGGCCGTCGTCGCCGGCATCGCGATCCTGAAGATCGGCGAGAAGGCCAAGCCGATCCTCACGCTCTCCGAGTCGGTCCTCGAACTGCTCCAGAAGGCCCTGTGGTGGGTCATCCTGCTCGCCCCGATCGGCTCCGCCGGTCTCATCGGCCGCGCCATCGTCCAGTACGGCTGGGACCTGCTCGGCAACTACGCGACGTTCACGATCGACATCTACGTCGGCTGCGCCCTGGTCCTCTTCGGCGTCTACCCGCTGCTCCTCGCCACCGTCGGCAAGCTGAACCCGCTGCAGTTCTTCAAGGGCGCCTGGCCCGCGATCCAGCTCGCGTTCGTCTCCCGCTCCTCGGTCGGCACCATGCCGGTCACCCAGCAGTCGGCGATCCGCCTCGGCGTCCCGAAGGACTACGCCTCCTTCGCCGTGCCGTTCGGCGCCACCACCAAGATGGACGGCTGCGCCGCGATCTACCCGGCGATCTCCGCGATCTTCGTCGCGCAGATCTTCCACATCGAGCTGAGCATCAAGGAGTACCTGCTCATCGCGTTCGTCTCGGTCATCGGCTCCGCCGCGACCGCCGGCCTCACCGGCGCGACCGTCATGCTGACGCTGACCCTGTCCACCCTCGGCCTGCCCATGGAGGGCGTCGGCCTGCTCCTCGCCATCGACCCGATCCTCGACATGATGCGCACCGCCACCAACGTGGCCGGCCAGGCGCTCGTCCCGGTGATCGTCTCCGCCCGCGAGAAGATCCTCGACCACGTGAAGTACGACAACGCCACGGCGGCCGGCTTCGACGAGGACATCGAGGTCTACGAGCACTCCCCGCGCGACGAGTCGCAGGCGGTGCCCGCCGCCGCCTGACGGCCCTATAGGCCCGTCGCACCGCCCGTGCCCCGCCCCCGGAACCACTCCGGGCGCGGGCACGGGCGTGTCCGGGGCCCGCTTAGGCTTTGCGGGAGTACGACAGTGACGGAAAGGCGGCCGGTGTGGGCGGCGACGTGAAGTCCGGGGTGGTACGGCACAAGAGGATGCCTCGGGCCGAGCGGGAGCGGCAGATGCTGGACGCCGCGGTCAAGGTCTTCGGCGAGCGCGGCTACCGGGCCGCGTCGATGGACGAGATCGCCGAACTCGCCGGGGTCTCCAAGCCGCTGGTCTACCTGTACCTGAACTCCAAGGAAGACCTCTTCACCGCCTGCATCCGGCGCGAGGCCGCCGCGCTCGTCGCCGCCGTACGGGCCGGGGTGCGGCCCGGCGCGCCCGCCGACCGGCAGTTGTGGGAGGGCCTGACCGCGTTCTTCTCGCACACCGCGGGCCACCCCGACGGGTGGGCCGTGCTGCACAGCCAGGCCACCAGCGGCGGCGAGCCCTTCGTCGCCGAGGTCGGCGCGATGCGCGACGAGATCGTCGCCTTCGTCACCTCCCTGATCGCCGAGGCCGCCCGCGAGGCCCACGGCGACCCCGAACTGGCCGAGCGGGAGGTCGCCGGGCTCGCGCAGGCGCTGGTCGGCGCGGCCGAGGCGCTCGCCGGGTGGGCCAACTCCGACGCGTCCGTCTCCGCGAAGGAAGCCGCCGGGACGATGATGAACTTCGCCTGGGCCGGTCTCGGCAACCTCATGTCGGGCCGGCGCTGGTCCCCTCGCTGACCTCACCGGTGACGTGCGTCCGCCCGCCGCGGGCGTCCCGCAGTTCGAACGCCGTCCCCTTCGCCGCGTACGTCACCGTGCCGGGCAGCAGCACCGGCGCCCTGAAGTGCGCCTCGGCGCGCAGCGGGCCGTGCGCGCCGAACTCCGCGAGGCAGCGGGCCACCGTCCACATGCCGTGTGCGATGGCGCGCGGGAAGCCGAAGACGCGGGCGGTCAGCGGGTGCAGATGGATCGGGTTGCGGTCCCCTGACACGGCCGCGTACCGGCGTCCCAGGTCGGCGGCGACCTGCCACTCGGCGAGGGCCGGCAGCGGGGCGCTCTCCGCGCGGGGTCCGGGGCGTTCGGCGGGGGGTGCCTCGGGCGTGCGGTGCCGGGCCAGGTACGTGCTCGTCGACTGCCATACGGGGGTGCCGTCCCGGCGCAGTTCGGTGAGCGCCACCGCTTCCGTGCCGCGGCGGTGCGGGCGGAACTCCGTGATCTCCACGGACAGTTCGTAGGGCTCGGCGGGCGGCAGGCCGTGGTGCTGGGTCACCTCGATCGAGGTGTGGACGAGGCCGAGCAGCGGCAGGGGGAAGGCGCGGGCCGCCATGAGCCGCATCGCCAGCGGGAAGCCGAGGATGTGCGGGTAGGTGACGGGGAGTTCGTCGCGGGGGCGGTCGGTGGGGAAGCCGCAGGTGCGTTCGTACGCGGTGAGGTGGGCGGGGTCGATCTTCGTGCGGGGGAGGGTGAGGCGTACCCCGGGTACGGGGGTGGCGGTGGCTCCGGCCGGCTTCTTCAGGGGGGAGAGGGCGGCGCCCTTCAGCATGGTGGGGAGCAGGGGCGGGGGCCCGGTGAGGGTGACGGTTCGTATCTGCGGCGCACTCATAAGCGGCGCCCTCCTTGTCTGCGACGGCCCCTGCGGGGCTTTCAGCGCCGGTTATTTCAAGCCCCTCCGGCGATTGAGGAGCGGGGTCTGGGGCGGAGCCCCAGGGGCGGGTGCCGGGTGCGGGTTTCGTCGTGGCTGGTCGCGCAGTTCCCCGCGCCCCTGACGGGGCTGCCAGCCCCGGCACTTCTTCGGCGCCCCCCGCCTTGGGCAATCTGCCGCCTGGGGCGGCAGGGTGGGCAAGGCGGCACCCAGCGCGGGGTAAGTGCACGTTGTGCCTCGGGTGCAGCCCCGGTGGGGCTTCTCGCGCAGTTCCCCGCGCCCCTTAGGGGCTGGCCTGAGCGCCTGCTCCCAGCCTCCCCGGCGATTGAGGGGGGGCTGGCCCCGGCGGAAGAGTTCCGGAACTGGAGATCCCGTTGCGCTAGGCGCCCAGGAGGCTTTGGCCGCAGACCCTCAAGACCTGCCCGTTGACCGCCCCGGACGCAGCGGACGCGAACCACGCCGTCGCCTCCGCGACATCCACCGGAAGCCCGCCCTGCCCAAGGGAGTTCATCCGCCGCCCCGCCTCCCGGATGAACAACGGCACCGCCGCCGTCATCCGCGTCTCGATGAACCCCGGCGCCACCGCGTTCACCGTCACCCCGTGCTCGGCGGCGGCCCGGGGCGCGAGCCCCCGTACGAGCCCGACGATCCCCGCCTTGCTGGCCGCGTAATTGGTCTGCCCGGCGTTCCCCGCGATCCCCGCGATGGAGGCCGTGGCGACGATCCGGCCGCCCCGCGCCAGCGCCCCCGCCGCCAGCAGAGCGTCGGTGGTCCGCAGCACGCTCGCCAGATTGACGTCGATGACCGAACTCCAGCGCTCGGCGGGCATGTTGGCCAGCCGCCGGTCCCGCGTGATGCCCGCGTTGTGGACGAGGATGTCGAGCCCGTCGTCGGCGGTGAAGCGCGCGATGGCCTCGCCCGCGTCCGCCGCCGTGATGTCCAGCGGCAGCGCCCTCCCGCCGAGCCGCGCGGCGACCTTGGCGAGGTCGTCCTCGGCGGAGGGCACGTCGAGCAGCACGACCCGCGCCCCGTCGCGGACCAGCGTCTCGGCGACGGCCTCGCCGATGCCCCGGGCCGCGCCGGTGACGAGGGCGGTGCGCCCGGCGAGCGGCGCGGCCCAGTCCTCGGGCGCCGTCGGCCCGTCCGCGTCGGCGCCGACCTCGATGACCTGTCCGCTGACGTACGCCGAGCGCGGCGAGAGCAGGAAGCGCAGGGTGGACTCGGCGGCGTCGACCGGGCCCGCGATCCGCACGAGGTTGACCGTACGGCCGCGCCCGATCTCCTTGCCGAGCGAGCGGGTGAACCCCTCCAACGCCTGCTGGACGGCGGCCTGATGGTGGTCGTCGGCGGCGGGCGGCGCCCCGAGCACGACGACCCGCCCGCTCGCGGCGACGGAACGTACCGAGGGGTGCAGGGCCGCGTGCACCTCGGCCAGGCCCTCGGTGTCGCGGACGGCGGTGGCGTCCACGACGACGGCGGCCGGCCGCTCCGCGCCGCCGCCGGAGAGCGACCCGCGCACGGTGAGACCGGTGCGGGCGAGCAGCGCCGACAGCTCCTTGCGGTGGGCCGACTCACCGGCGGTGAAGTGCAGCAACTGCCCCTCGAGTGAGGGGCGTTCAGGGCTGTGGCGGCGCAGCGGCGCGGGCTGGGGGAGTCCGAGGCGTTTGGTCAGGAAGCGGCCGGGGGCCGTGCCGGTGAAGTTCAGATAGCGATCGGCCATTGTCCAACTCCCTGCTCGGTCGTAAATTTACTTCGGAGTAAGGTTACTCAGTAGTCAGGAGTTGTCGAGATGGCCCCCGCGAAAACCGCGAAATCCGCCAGGACCCAGGCGGCACCGCCCCGCCGCGTCGCCGTCGTCGACGGCAGCCGCATCCCGTTCGCCCGCTCCGACGGCCCGTACGCCACGGCCTCCAACCAGGAGATGCTGACGGCCGCGCTCGACGGCCTCGTCACCCGCCTCGGCCTGCGCGAGCCGGGCGCCGTGGGGGAGTTCGTGGCCGGTGCCGTCCTCAAGCACAGCCGGGACTTCAACCTCGCCCGCGAGACCGTGCTCGGCTCGGCGCTGGACGCGCGGACCCCCGCGTACGACATCCAGCAGGCGTGCGGCACCGGCCTCCAGGCCGTCATCGCCGCCGCCAACAAGATCGCCCTCGGCCAGACCGAGAGCGCGATCGCGGGCGGCGCCGACACCGCGAGCGACGCGCCCCTCGGCGTCAACGACGAGCTGCGCCGCATCCTGCTCGCCGCCCGCCGCGCCAAGACCCCCGGCGCCCGCCTCAAGGCGCTGGCCCGCATCCGCCCCCAGCACCTCGTGCCCGACATCCCGCGCAACGCCGAACCCCGTACGGGCCTGTCCATGGGCGAGCACGCCGCCGTCACCGCCCGCGCCTGGGGCATCACCCGCGAGGCCCAGGACGAACTGGCCGCCACCAGCCACCAGCGCCTTGCCGCCGCCTACGACCGGGGGCTGCTCGATCAACTGGTCGTCCCGTTCCGGGGACTTGAGCGCGACCAGAACCTGCGCCCGGGCTCGACCGTCGAGAAACTCGCCACCCTCAAGCCGGTGTTCGGCGTGAAGGACCCCAACCCGACCATGACAGCGGGCAATTCGACGCCGCTCACCGACGGCGCCGCCCTCGTCCTGCTGGCCAGCGAGGAGTGGGCGCGCGCACGCGGCCTGGAACCCCTCGCGTACCTCACCGCCTACGAGACGGCCGCCGTCGACTTCGTGCACGGTGACGTCACCGGCGGCGAGGGCGACGGCCTGCTCATGGCGCCCGCGTACGCCGTGCCGCGCATGCTGGAGCGGGCCGGGCTCGGCATGGGCGACTTCGATCTGATCGAGGTGCACGAGGCGTTCGCCTCGCAGGTCCTCGCCACCCTCGCCGCGTGGGAGAAGGCGGGCCTCGACCCCGTCGACCGGGACCGGCTCAACGTCGCCGGGTCCTCCCTCGCCACCGGCCACCCCTTCGCCGCGACCGGCGCCCGCATCGTCGCCACCCTCGCCCGGCTCCTCGCGGCGCGCGGCGGCACCGGCCGGGGCCTGATCTCCATCTGCGCGGCCGGCGGCCAGGGCGTCACGGCGATCCTGGAGCGCCCCGAGTGAGCCCCGGCCCGGACGCCGCCCCCCGCGCGGTTCAGGCGGCGTCCAGGTCCAGCTCGCGCATCGCCTTCTCGGCCGGGGAGCCCGGCTCGGCCTGGTAGACGACCATGCGCTGGCCGCCCGTGCGGGCCAGCCGCAGCACCTCGTACGTCAACGTCATGTCGCCCACCAGCGGATGCGCGAAGCGCTTCGTGCCGCCGCTGCGCTCGGACACCTCGTACCGGTCCCACATCCGTGCGAACTCCGGCGACTTCAGCAGCAGTTCACCCACCAGCGCCGCCATCCTCGGGTCGTCCGGGTCCGCGCCGCCGACCGCCCGCAGATGCGCCACCGAGCGGGCCACCGTCTCCTCCCACGGCACGAACAGCTCGCGCGCCGCCGGGTGGAGGAAGTGGTAGCGCGTCAGGCTGCGCTGCTCCGCCGGCCAGTCCCACAGGCCCGGCATCAGCCGCCGCCCCGCCGGGTTCGCCGCCAGCACGAAGCTGTACCGGTTCACGACGTACGCGGGCAGCGGGCGCAGCGCCTCCAGCATCCGCAGCACCGAGTCGCGGACCGTGTCGTCGGAGGTCGGGCGCGGCTCGGTGAACCGGCCGGACGCCAGCTCCGCCAGCTCGTGCAGCCGCTCGTGCGCGTCGCCGCACAGCCGCAGCGCGCGGGCGAGCGCGTCGATCACGGCGGCCGACGGGTTCGTCTCCCGCCCCCGCTCGAGGCGCGTGTAGTAGTCCACGCTCACCCCGGCGAGCGTCGCCAGCTCCTCGCGCCGCAGGCCGGGCGTGCGGCGCAGTCCCGTACCGGCGGGCAGCCCCGCCTCGGCCGGGGTCACCAGCGCGCGCCGGGCCCGCAGATACTTCCCCAGCTCGGTCCCGCCCACCGCCGTCCCCGTCGTCTGTGTCATACGGCCATTGTCCCCGCCCCGCGCCCCGCGTGAGGGGATGCGTCAGGACCAGGAACCCGGCGCCCCGGTGGAACACGGCCTGCCACCGCGCGCCCGCAGCCGGGACAGTGGAACCCGTCGCGGGTGGCCGGCGGCCGGGGACCCAGGGGGTGCGTGTCACCGGGCCGCGGCCCCGTCCACCGTCCACCCGCGCGCCCCACGTCCCGCAGCCAGGAGGCCCGCGTGAGCATCGCAGTCCGTACGAGAAGCGTCCCCGCCGCCGCGCGGGCGACGGCCGGCGCGGCCGCCTCGGGCGCCCCCGCGCTGATCGCGGCGCTGCTCGGCTTCACCGTCATCACCATCGACGTCTCCGCCGTCAACATCGCGCTGCCCGCCATCGGCACCGGCCTCAACGGCGGGATGGCGGGACTCCAGTGGGTCGTCGACGCGTACACGCTCATGTTCGCGGGGCTGATGCTGTCCGCCGGGGCGCTCGCCGACCGGGCCGGGGCGCGGCGCGCGTACGGCTGGGGCGTCGCGCTGTTCACCCTCGCCTCGCTGGGCTGCGCGCTCGCCCCCGGCATCGGCACGCTCGTCGCCGCCCGCGTCGCGCAGGGCGGGGCCGCGGCCCTCGTCATGCCCGCCTCCCTCGCGCTGGTCCGGCAGGCGTACGACGACGCCAGGCGCCGGGCGCGGGCCATCGCGCTGTGGACGATGGGCGGTTCGGTCGCCATGGCGGCGGGGCCCGTGCTCGGCGGGGTGCTCACCGAGAGCGTCGGCTGGCGGGCGGTCTTCCTGGTCAACCTGCCCGTCGGCGCGGCCGTCCTGCTGCTCCTCACCCGGGTCGCGCCGTCGCCGCGGCGGCCCGCGCCCTTCGACCTCCCGGGCCAGGTCACGGCCGTCGCCGCGCTCGCCGGGCTCACCTTCGCGGTGATCGAGGGCGGGCACGGCGGCTGGACATCGGCGCCGGTGCTCGGCGCGCTGGCGCTCGCGCTGGTCGCGGGGGTGTCGTTCGTCGCCGCCGAGCGGGCGCACCGGGCGCCGATGGTGCCGCTGGCGATGCTCCGCGAACGTACCGTCGCCGTCTCCCTCGCCGTCGGCTTCGCCATCAACGTCGGCTTCTACGGCATGGTGTTCCTGCTCGGCCTCTACCTCCAGCAGGGGCGCGGGATGTCGGCCGTCGGGGCGGGCCTGGTCTTCGTGCCGGTCGCGGCGGTCATCACGGCGACGAACCTCGTCTCGCCGCGCATGGCGGAGCGGTTCGGGCGGCGGCCCGTCATCGTCATCGGCCAACTCGTGCTGGCGCTCGCCATGTTCGTCATGATCCCCGTCGGCACGGGCACGCCGCTGTGGCTGGTGCTGCTGGCGCTGGTGCCGACCGGGCTCGGGGGAGCGTTCGCCATTCCGGCGGTCACCGCGATGCTGATGGAGGCGGTGCCGGGGGAGCGGGTCGGGACGGCTTCGGGACTGCTGAATGCCTTGCGGCAGACGGGTGGGGCGTTGGCGGTCGCCGTCTTCGGGGGGTTGCTCAGTGAGGGGTTCTCTGTGGGGGGCATGCGGGTTGCTCTGCTGGTGGCGGGGGGTCTGCTGACCGGCACGTCTTTGCTGGCAGCACTGCGACTCCCTCGCCGGGTGCGTTGAGGTCGAGCGCGCAGTTCCCCGCGCCCCTGAGGTGACAGCCCCGGCTGGTGGTTCTTCGTCTACAGCGTGCGCTGTGGCCGCTCGCGCAGTTCCCCGCGCCCCTGGCGGGGTTGCCATCCCCGGCACTTCTTCGGCGCCCCGCGCCGCCTTGGGCAGTCTGCCGCCTGGGGCGGCAGGGTGGGCAAGGCGGCACCCAGCGCCCGGTGCGTAAAGGTCGAGCGTTCAGTTCAGCCCGGTGGGGCTTCTCGCGCCGTTCCCCGCGCCCCTGAGGGGGCTGGCCTCAGCGCATACTCCCAGCCTTTCCGGCGGTTGAGGAGAGGTGATTGGCCCAGGGGGGCGGGGGCTGAGTTGCCCATGGGGGGCGGGCCAGTTGGACTTAGGTTGGGGGGATGTTGAAGTCGCGCCCGTTCGTAGGGGCCCTCGGTGTCGCCCAGTTCGCCAACTCCGTAGGAGACGGCGCCTATTACGTCACGTCCGCCCTCTACTTCACCCGCGTCATCGGCCTCTCCGCCCCCCAGATCGGCCTCGGCCTGACACTCGCATGGGCCGTCGGCGCGCTAGCCGGAGTACCGCTGGGGGCGCTCGCCGACCGGCGCGGCCCGCGCGGCACCTCCGTCGTGCTGGCACTCGCCACGGCCGCCTCGGTGCTGGCGTTCCTGGTGATCCGCTCCTACCCGGCGTTCCTGCTCGCGGTGCTGGCCTACGCGGTCGCCCAGTGCGGACTCGCCGCCGCCCGCCAGGCCCTGCTCGCCTCCCTCGTCGCCCCCGCCGACCGCACCGCCGCCCTCGCCCGCCTCCAGTCCACGCTGAACGCGGGCCTCGCCGTAGGCGCCGGCGTCGGCGGTCTCGCGCTCCAGCAGGACACCCGCGCCGCCTACCTCACCGTCTTCGCCCTGGACGGCGCCGGGTTCGCCCTCTGCGCGCTGCTGCTGAGCCGCCTGCCCGCCGCCACGCCCGCCGCGCCCGCCGCGACCCCGGCGCCCGGGCCCCGGCTCGCGGTGCTGCGCGACCGCCCGTACGCGGCGGTGACCCTCCTGAACGCCGTGCTGCTGCTGCGCATGCCGCTGCTCTCCCTCGCCGTCCCGCTGTGGACGGTCACCCACACGCGCGCGCCCGGCTGGCTGGTCTCCGCGCTGTTCGTCCTCAACACCCTCGGCGTCATGGCCCTCCAGGTCCGCGCGGCCCGCGCCGTACGGGACCTGCCCTCGGCGGTACGGGTCATGCGGCGCGCCGGGGCGGCCCTCCTCGCGGCCTGCGCGGTGTTCGCGGCGTCGGCGGCGCCCCGCGCCCCCTGGCAGGCGGCCGTGCTCCTCGTCGCCGCCTCCGCCCTGCTGCTCCTCGGCGAGATGTGGCAGTCGGCGAGCTCCTGGCACCTGGCCTTCGACCTCGCCCCGGCCGCCCGCGTCGGCCAGTACCAGGGCTTCTTCGGTACGGGAGTGCCGCTCGCCCGCACAGCGGGCCCCCTGGTGCTGACCGCGCTGGTGCTCGGCTGGGGCGTACCGGGGTGGCTGCTGCTCGGCGCGGTCCTCCTCGCGGCGGGCGCGGCGACCGGGCCGGCCGCCCGCTGGGCCGACGCCTCCCGGGACAAAGGCAGGAGCCCCGCTGCCGTACGGCGCGGGGCTCCTTGGGTACTGCGCTAGGTTCCGGATCAGGACACGGCGTGAACCGTGCGACCAGGAGAAATTAGGCGGGGGTGACGTTCTCCGCCTGCGGGCCCTTCGGACCCTGCGTCACGTCGAAGGTCACGGCCTGGTTCTCCTCGAGGGAGCGGAAGCCGTTCGCGTTGATCGCGGAGTAGTGGACGAAGACATCGGGGCCGCCGCCTTCCTGGGCAATGAAGCCAAAGCCCTTTTCAGCGTTGAACCACTTCACGGTTCCGGTAGCCATAAGCCCTCCTATGGGCCAAAGGGTCGCCCTGCTCCAGAACCTGCAAATGCACTTGCGAACAACTGCAAAAGTCTGAATACGACGAGAGCCCGCGGTCACATGCTCCGCAGGCTCTGTACTGCAAGGGAAACCAAACTGCAACTTGCGGCGAGCCTAGCACGCGGGCAGCCGAATGCAATAGAGGGCAAGATCACGTCACCCGGATGTTTGAGTGGGGACCTGTCGGGGTTGACGGGGAACTTGTGCGGCGAATGCGGCGCGACCACGCCCCAGGAGCCCGACCGTACCTCATGGGGGCTAGCCTCCCCGATGTGGACAATTCTCCCGAGAACCAGCACGCGAGTGCCGAGGCCGCGCGCCCGATCCGGCCGCGCGTCGGCCACATCCAGTTCCTGAACTGCATGCCTCTGTACTGGGGGCTCGCCAGGACCGGTTCGCTCCTCGACTTCGAGCTGACGAAGGACACCCCTGAGAAGCTCAGCGAGCAGTTGGTGCGGGGTGACCTGGACATCGGTCCGATCACCCTCGTCGAGTTCCTGAAGGCGGCCGACGACCTCGTCGCCTTCCCCGATCTGGCCGTCGGCTGCGACGGCCCCGTCATGTCCTGCGTCATCGTGTCGCAGGTCCCGCTCGACCGGCTCGACGGCCGGCGTGTCGCCCTCGGCTCCACCTCTCGTACGTCCGTACGACTCGCGCAGCTTCTGCTCGCCGACCGGTTCGGCGTGCGCCCCGACTACTACACCTGCCCGCCCGACCTCGGCCTGATGATGCAGGACGCCGAGGCCGCCGTCCTCATCGGCGACGCCGCCCTGCGCGCCAACCTCCACGACGCGCCGCGCCTCGGCCTCCAGGTCCACGACCTCGGCGCGCTGTGGAAGGAGTGGACGGGCCTGCCGTTCGTCTTCGCCGTGTGGGCCGCGCGCAAGGAGTACGCCGACCGCGAGCCGGCCATCACCCGCAAGGTGCACGAGGCGTTCCTCGCCTCCCGCGACCTGTCGCTGGACGAGGTCGCCAAGGTGGCCGAGCAGGCGGCGCGCTGGGAGGCCTTCGACGAGCGCGTGCTGGAGGAGTACTTCACCACCCTCGACTTCCGCTTCGGCCGCGCACAGCTGGAGGGCGTCACCGAGTTCGCGCGCCGCGTCGGCCCCACCACGGGATTTCCCGCCGACGTCCGCGTGGAACTCCTCGCCCCCTGAGGCAGCACGCCCCGGCCCTTTCCGTACCGGCCGGGGCATTCCCGTAACCGCGCACGGCATTTCCGTGAGCCGCGGGTGAAATCGTGGTGAAGCGGCGCCGCGCCGGCCCCGGCCGGCACCAGGGGTTCTGCGGGTCCTAAGGGCTCCATGGGAGCTATCGGCTCTATCGACTCCATGGGCTCCTTCGTCTCCATGGGTGCTACCGGTCCTATGGGTGCTACCGGCCCTATGGGTTCTACCGGTCCTATGGGGTCTACCGGCCCTATCGGCTGTGACGGCGCTATCGGGCCTATCGGGCCTATCGGATGCCTCGGCCCCGTCCCGTCCGTTCGGCGCGGGGGCGGCTCAGGGCCTCTTCGCCGTCCCGCGCGGACGGGCCGGTCTCACATCGTGGGCGGTCTGGGCCCCCGGCACTGGTCAGGAGGTTTACATGCGCGTCACACTTACCTCGTCCCGCGCACGGCAACGGCGCCGCGCGCTCATCCCCGGACCGGACCCGGACGAGCCGCACCCCGTTGGTGGTCCCGGTGGCAGCAGCGCCAGAAAGGCCCCCTGTGACGACGCGATCCCAGACGCAGTCCCTCCTCGCCGACCTCCTCGCTGAGATCGAGCGGCGCAACCCCGCCCAGCCCGAGTTCCACCAGGCCGTCCACGAGGTCCTGGAGACCCTCGCCCCGGTCATCGAGGCCCGCCCCGAGTATGCCGAAGCCGCCCTCGTCGAGCGGCTGTGCGAGCCGGAGCGGCAGGTCATGTTCCGGGTGCCGTGGCAGGACGACCGTGGCCGCGTCCACGTCAACCGCGGCTTCCGCGTGGAGTTCAACAGCGCGCTCGGCCCGTACAAGGGCGGCCTGCGCTTCCACCCGTCGGTCAACCTCGGCGTCATCAAGTTCCTCGGCTTCGAGCAGATCTTCAAGAACGCGCTGACCGGCCTCGGCATCGGCGGCGGCAAGGGCGGCAGCGACTTCGACCCGCACGGGCGTTCCGACGCCGAAGTCATGCGGTTCTGCCAGTCGTTCATGACCGAGCTGTACCGGCACATCGGCGAACACACCGACGTGCCCGCCGGTGACATCGGCGTCGGCGGCCGCGAGATCGGCTACCTGTTCGGCCAGTACCGGCGCATCACCAACCGCTGGGAGGCGGGCGTCCTCACCGGCAAAGGCAGCGGCTGGGGCGGCTCGCTCATCCGGCCCGAGGCGACCGGGTACGGCAACGTGCTGTTCGCGGCGGCCATGCTGCGCGAGCGCGGCGAGGACCTGGAGGGCCAGACCGCCGTCGTCTCCGGCTCCGGCAACGTCGCCATCTACACCATCGAGAAGCTCACCGCGCTCGGCGCCAACGCCATCACCTGCTCCGACTCCTCGGGGTATGTCGTCGACGACAAGGGCATCGACCTCGAACTGCTCAAGCAGATCAAGGAGGTCGAGCGGGGCCGCGTCGACAGTTACGCCGAACGGCGCGGGTCCTCGGCGCGGTTCGTGCCCGGCGGGCGGGTGTGGGACGTGCCGGCGGATGTCGCGCTGCCGTCCGCCACGCAGAACGAGCTGGATGAGAACGACGCGGCGACGCTCGTCCGCAACGGCGTCAAGGCGGTCTCCGAGGGCGCCAACATGCCGGCCACGCCGGAAGCCGTCCACCTGCTCCAGAAGGCGGGGGTCGCCTTCGGGCCCGGCAAGGCGGCGAACGCGGGCGGGGTCGCGGTCAGTGCGCTGGAGATGGCGCAGAACCATGCGCGTACGTCTTGGGGTGCGGAGCGGGTGGAGGGGGAGTTGGCGCGGATCATGGATGACATTCATGCGACCTGTGCGGAGACCGCTGCGCGGTATGGGGTGGCGGGGGATTATGTTGCCGGAGCGAACATCGCGGGGTTCGAGCGGGTCGCCGACGCGATGCTCGCCCAGGGCCTGATCTGACCTCATCCCCGTAGGGGTGCGTTGTGGCTGGTCGCGCAGTTCCTCGCGCCCCTTACGGGGCTTTCAACGCCGGTGCCTGTTAGGCACCCCCCGCCCCGCCGCCTTGGGCAGTCTGCCGCCTGGGGCGGCACGGGTGGGCAAGGCGGCCCCCAGCGCCGGGTAGGTGCACGTTGTGCCTCGGGTGCAGCCCCGGTGGGGCTTCTCGCGCAGTTCCCCGCGCCCCTTACGGGGCTGAGCTGAACGTCCCCTCCCTAGCGGCAGCGGCGCCGCGCCTCTGAGGGGGCTTGCCTCTGCCTCGGATTCCGGCCTACTGTCCGGGGCTGTTTGGAGGGGGAGGCGGATGGTGCCGTTGGAGGGGGACGAACCCCGGGCCGTGGGGCCGTACCGCCTGCTCGGCCGGCTCGGAGCCGGCGGAATGGGCCGCGTCTACCTGGGCCGGAGCACCGGCGGCAGAACCGTCGCCGTAAAGATCGTGCACCCCCACTTCGCCCTGGACAAGGAGTTCCGCACCCGCTTCCGAAGAGAGGTGGACGCCGCCCGCAAAGTGGGCGGCACCTGGACCGCCCCGGTCCTGGACGCGGACCCGGACGCCCCCGTCCCCTGGGTCGCCACCGGCTACGTCGCCGGCCCCTCACTCGCGCAGGCGGTCACGGAGAAAGGCCCGCTGCCCGAGCACACCGTACGGACGCTGGCCGCAGGACTGGCCGAGGCCCTGGCCGCCGTCCACGCCCTCGACCTCGTCCACCGCGACGTCAAGCCGTCGAACGTGCTGCTCACCCTCGACGGCCCCCGCCTCATCGACTTCGGCATCGCCCGCGCCCTCGGCGGCACCGCCTCCCTCACCTCCACGGGCGTCTCCATCGGCTCGCCCGGCTACATGGCCCCCGAGCAGATCCTCGGCCAGGGCGTCACCGGCGCCGCCGACGTCTTCTCCCTCGGCGCGGTCCTCGTCCACGCGGCGACCGGCCACGCCCCCTTCCCCGGCGACTCCTCCGCCGCGCTGCTCTACAAGGTCGTCCACGAGGAACCCGAACTCGGCCCGATGGGCGGCGAGTTGCGCGAGATCGCCGTGGAGTGTCTGGCGAAGGACCCGGCGGCCCGCCCCGACCCCGCCGCGCTCGCCCGGCGCCTCGCCCCCGGCGGCGCGGCCCGCCTCGTCGCCGGCGGCTGGCTGCCGGGCCCGCTCGTCGAACAGGTCTCGCGCCAAGCGGTCCGCCTCCTCGACCTGGAGGGCGCCCCCGCCGACGCCCCCGCCTCGGGCCCGGTCGGCTTCAGCAGCCCCGCCGTACCCGGCGACGACCCCACCCCGCCCCCGGGCGTCTTCGGCCCGCCGGACCCCTCGTACGCGCGCCAGGGCGAGACCGGCGGCGCGGGGGAGCCCGCGAAAGCCGGGAAGCTCTCCGTGTCCGTGTCGGCGAGCGCCGCCCCCGCCTCCGCCGACGGGCGCGGGCGCCGGGTGAGCTGTTCCGTGGCGCTGGCCGTCGCGGGGGCGCTCGCGCTGGTGACGGTCGGCGGCGCGTTCGTCGTGCGGATGCTGCCCGGCCACGACGGCGGCACCGACAGCGGGGCGGGCGCCCAGCCCAGTGCCGCCGGCAGCGCCCCGGCGTCCGTCCCCGCGTTCTACGCCGGCACCTGGCAGGGCAAGGCCGTCACCGACGCGCTCGGCGTCCCCTTCGACACCTACCGCGTGACATTGAAAAGGGCGCGCGTCGGCGACCGGCTCGGCACCGTCACCTCCACCGACCCCCTCGGCCTGACCTGCGTGGACGTCCTCACCCTGACGGCCGTCACCGGCAAGGGACTTGAGGCGTCCGGCGCCGCCTCCCCCGACAACGGCTCGCACTGCGCCAAGGGCCCGCACACCGTCCGCCTCACCCGGCACGGCGAGAAGATCAGCCTCACCTCCCGCTACCCCGACGCGGGCAACCCGCACGCCGAACTCACCCGGGCCCCCCAATGACCCCCGTGCTCGCCGCCGTCGCCGCCCTGTGGGGCGCCCTCGCGGGCGGGCTGCTGCCCCGCGCCGCGCACCGCCTGTCCGTACCGGCCGGGCAGCCCTGGCGTACGACCGGACCCGAAGGGCACCCCTTGCGCGGCTGGCTCGGCCCGCGCCCCGGCCCGTCCGCGCCCCGGCTCGCCGCCGTCTGCGCCGCCGCCTGCGCGCTGCTCGCCGCCGCCACCGGCGCCCGCCCCGAACTCACCGTGTGGCTGCTGCTCGCGCCGCCCGCCGTGCTGCTCGCCACCGTCGACTTCGCCGTCCACCGCCTGCCCGACGTGCTCACCCTGCCGCTCGCCGCGCTCACCGTGCTGCTGCTCGGCGCGGTCGCACCGCTGCCGCGCGCGGGCGGCTCGTTCACCGGCGCGCTCCTCGGCGCCGCCGCCCTCGGCGCCTGGTACCTGCTGCTCCTGCTCGCCTGGCCCCGCGCCATGGGCTTCGGCGACGTGAAGCTGGCGCCCGCGCTCGGCGCCGCGCTCGGCTGGTACGGGTGGGGCGTGCTGTTCCTCGGCGCGTTCGCCGGCGTCCTCCTCAACGGGCTGTACGCGCTGTGCCTCGTCGTCACCCGCAGGGCGGGGCGCGGGACCGAGATCCCGTTCGGGCCGTTCATGATCCTCGGGGCCTCGGCGGGGGTTCTGCTGGGCGGCCTGGGCCGCTGACGTACGCTGAGATGTCAGCTCAGGCTCGTTGAGACGCTCCGCAGAACCTCCGGAAAGGGGCCCGCCCGGTGACCGAGAAGGCCGCGCTTCAGTCCGTCCTAGACCGCGCCGCCGCCGGTGGGCGCATCACCCCGGAGGAGGCCGTCGCCCTCTACCGCGACGCCCCGCTGCACGCGCTGGGCGCCGCCGCCGACGCGATCCGCCGCCGCAAGTACGCGGGCATCGAGCACATCGCCACGTACATCATCGAGCGCAACATCAACTACACGAACGTGTGCGTCACCGCGTGCAAGTTCTGCGCCTTCTACGCGGCCCCCAAGGACACCAAGAAGGGCTGGACCCGCGACCTCGACGACATCCTGCGCCGCTGCGCGGAGACGATCGAGCTGGGCGGCACCCAGATCATGTTCCAGGGCGGCCACCACCCGGACTACGGCGTCGAGTACTACGAGGAGCACTTCGCCGCGATCAAGAAGGCGTACCCCGAGCTGGTCATCCACAGCCTGGGCGCCTCCGAGGTCGAGCACATGGCCCGCATCTCCAAGGTCTCCGTCGAGGAGGCCATCCGGCGCATCCACGCGGCGGGCCTCGACTCCTTCGCGGGCGCCGGCGCCGAACTGCTGCCCGAGCGGCCCCGCAAGGCCATCGCGCCGCTCAAGGAGTCCGGCGAGCGCTGGCTGGAGATCATGGAGATCGCCCACAACCTCGGCGTCGAGTCCACCTCCACGATGCTCATGGGCACCGGCGAGACCAACGCGGAGCGCATCGAGCACCTGCGCATGATCCGTGACGTACAGGACCGGACGGGCGGCTTCCGCGCGTTCATCCCGTACACGTACCAGCCCGAGAACAACCACCTCAAGGGCCGTACGCAGGCGACCCTCTTCGAGTACCTGCGGATGATCGCCATCGCCCGCATCTTCCTCGACAACGTCCAGCACATCCAGGGCTCCTGGCTCACCACCGGCAAGGAGGTCGGCCAGCTCTCCCTGCACTACGGGGCCGACGACCTCGGCTCGATCATGCTGGAGGAGAACGTCGTCTCCTCGGCCGGCGCCAAGCACCGCTCGAACCGCATGGAGATCATCGAGCTGATCCGCAAGGCGGGCCGGGTGCCGGCGCAGCGCGCCACGACGTACGAGCACCTCGTCGTCCACGACGACCCGGCGAACGACCCGGTCGACGACCGCGTCTCCTCGCACATCTCGTCCATCGCCATCGAGGGCGGCACCGCGCACCCCGAGCTGAAGCTCGTCTCCAGCAACTGAGCGCGCGTTGACCACCCTGCACGCCACCGAGGCGGACGGCGCGGGCGTCCTCGTGGACGGTGACCGTGTCGCCGCGCTCGGCCCGTACGAGGAACTGGCCGCGGCCCATCCCGGGGCGCGGGTGCGGCGCTGGCCCGGCATCCTCACGCCCGGACTCCTCAACCCGTACGGGCCCGAACTGCTGGAGCGGACCTACCACCCCGATCCGCGTGAGGCCGACACGTACGGGACCGCTCCGCTCGGGGGTGCGCGGGCGCTGGAGATCTTCCGGGCGGAGCCGGCCCGGCTCGGGGCGAGTGCGCGGCGGGGGGTTCAGCGGTTGTTCGCGCACGGGACGGTCGCCCTGGGCGGGGAGGTTCGGGCGGCTGCGGTGCTGGATGTCGTGCGGCGGGCCGGGCTGGTGTTCGGGGCGCGGCCCGCGGGGCTCACCGGGCCGGTGTCCTTCTCGCCGCGGCCGTTGATTCTGTTGCCGGGGCTGGTGGTGGGCGGGCCCGCGAGGTTCGCCGTGTTCGACGTCGCGGACCGGGCGGAACTGGTTCGCCGGGGGGCGGCCACCTGCACGGCGACCATCCTGTCAGGCCGCCTGATATACCGCGCCCGGTGACCTTCGGGGGCGCCGCGCCTTGACGCCGTGCCTCCCCTTCCCCCGGTGGCGGGTTGCTCGCGCAGTTCCCCGCGCCCCTGGGTAGGCGGGCCTGCCCGTGGTTCTTCGTCCTCGACTTTCGTCGTGGCTGATCGCGCAGTTCCCCGCGCCCCTGACGGGGCGCTGCCCCTTGGGGTCGTGACTCACCTTTCGCCCGGTGGCGGGCTGGCCGCGCAGTTCCCCGCGCCCCTGGGGGGGCGACTACGTCGCACCCTCCCCCCTGGGGGTGGTGGGAGGGGCGACTGCGTCGCCGCCTCCACCCTGGGGAGCCGGGGCGGAGCCCCGCTCCCCAAAGGGGAAGCTGCACGGAGTGCATGCTTCAGGGGCGCGGGGAACTGCGCGAGAAGCCCCACCCACCCGCAGACGAAGTACGCCCCAGGGGCGCGGGGAACTGCGCAATCCGGTACCGCAGGGGGCCCGCACCTGAGAGCTGCCCAGGGGCGCGGGGAACTGCGCAGACCGGTACTGCAAGGGGCCCGCGCCTGAGAACGCCCCCAGGGAATGGGTGCCCGCGCCGGAGAGGCGGGCGGCTGACACAATGACCCCGTGACCCGCGCATCCTTGGACAAGCAGCCGCACGAAGTCGCCTCGATGTTCGACGACGTAGCGGAAAAGTACGACCTGACGAACGACGTACTGTCCCTGGGACAGGCCCGCCTGTGGCGCAAAGAGGTCGCCAAGGCGGTAGCCGCCCGCCCGGCGCAGAAGATCCTGGACCTGGCGGCCGGCACGGCGACGTCCTCCCAGCCGTTCGCCCGCGCAGGCGCCTACGTCGTCCCCTGCGACTTCTCCCTCGGCATGCTCCGCGTAGGGAAGAAGCGCCACCCCTGGATGCCGTTCACGGCGGGCGACGGCACGAAACTGCCGTTCAAGGACGACACGTTCGACGCCGTCACCATCTCCTTCGGCCTGCGCAACATCCAGGACACCGACGAGGCGCTGCGCGAACTGCACCGCGTCACGAAGCCCGGCGGCCGCGTCGTGATCTGCGAGTTCAGCCACCCCACCTGGGCCCCGTTCCGCACGGCGTACACCGAGTACCTGATGCGCGCCCTGCCCCCCGTGGCCCGCGCCGTCTCCTCCAACCCCGACGCGTACGTCTACCTCGCCGAGTCGATCCGCGCCTGGCCCACCCAGCCCGAACTGGCCGCCCGCCTCCAGGGCGCCGGCTGGCGGCAGGTCGCCTGGCGGAACCTGACCGGCGGCATCGTCGCCCTGCACCGCGGCATCAAGTGAATACCGCTTAAGTACCGCTTCCCGTATTGCAGTTGACGGGAACCAGGGGCCCGCGAAGATGTGTCCGTCGAGTACGTGGGTGACGGCCGGTGACGGCCCGTCACCCGGCCGTCCCCGGAACATCACGGAGCACCCCGATGGCGTCTTTCTGCCCGCACTGTGGAGCCGAGGCTCCTGAAGAGGCCCGTTTCTGCATGAGCTGCGGCCGGGAGAGACCCACGGGGCACAGACCCCCGCCACCCCCGGACACGCCCCCGCCCCCGGCGCACACCCCGCCCCCGCACACGCCTCCGTTCACGCCCCCGCCACCCCCGCACGCCCCCGGCGCGCCCGGCACCCCCGCGCAACCGTCCGCCGCCGGCCTCTTCCTCGGCAGGGCGCTGCGCGGCGACTGGGCGGGCGCGGCGCAGGCGGCGCTGTGGCCGGTGGGGTTCTTGCTGGTCGCCGCGTTCGCCCTGGCGATCCCCTCGTACGGCCAGGACTCAGGCGCCGTCGTCATCGGCTTCGCGGACCGCGCCCGCATCGCCCTCGCCGTGCTGCTCCAGGGCCTCGGCGGCGGCCTCGACGTCACCGGCCGCAGCGGCGGCGGGGGCGGCTTCTACGGCGGCGGCTACGACACCGGTTCCGCCGCCGCCTCCGCGCACGCGACCCTCTCGGTCGTCCCGCTCCTGGTGACGGTTCTCTGGCTGGCGCTGCTCGCCGCAGGCGTCCGCATGCTGCGCGTCCGGCTCGCCGAGCGGACCGTGCCCGGCGCCCCCGGCAGCGCCACCGCGGGCCTGGAGGCGGCGGTCCGCGTCGCGCTCCTCGTCACCGGCGCGACCCTCGTCCTCGCCCTGATCGCGCAGCCGTCCGTCGCGGACGTGTCGCTGTCGACGACTCCGTTCCTGACGGCGCTGTGGACGCTGCTGCTCTCCCTGGCCGTCGCGGGCGGCGCCCTGCACGCGGACGATCTGCGCATGCGGGTCGCCGCCGCGCGCCCCGGCGTACGCTCCGCGCTCCGCGCCTGCGGCACCGCCGTACGCGCCATGGCGCTGGTCCTGCCGATCGCCCTCGTCCTCGGCTGGCTGGGCCTCGCCCTCTTCGCGGACACACAGGCCACGCCCTCCGACCTCAGCGACGAGACCCGGCTCGGCGGGGGCGAGACGGCCGCGTTCGGTGTCGTCCTCATGCTGCTGCCGAACCTGGCCGTCGCCGTCCTCGGCCTGTGCTGGGGCGCCCCGCTCCAGGCGGAGGGGCACTCGGCGTCCTCGTACGGCGGGGGCGGCTACGACAAGGAGACGTTCGGCCTGTCGGGCCTCGGCGACCAGCTCGGCTCCGGGGCCGTCGTCTACGCGCTCGGGGTCGGCCTGCTCTGCGCGGTGCTCGCCGCCGTCGTCACCGTCCGCCGCTCCCACGACCGGCGCGAGCAACTCCTCGCCGCCGCGCTGTTCTTCGGCCTGTTCCTGCTGCTCGCCGGGATCGGTTCGGCCGGCGCGGAGTTCACGGGTGAGCTGCGCTTCCTCGGCAGCGGCGCGGGCCGCGTCGACCTGGGGTTGAGCGTGCCGGACGCGCTGCTGTTCGGGCTGTTGTGGGTGGCGGGCGCGGCGCTGGTCGTGCCGTACGCGATGCGGGCGGCGGGCGCGGGTCAGGGCCTGCCCCCGGCACCGCACCAGCCCCCGCCGCCCCCGCCCGCGTACACCCCGCAGCCGCCAGGCCCGGCACCCACGATTCCGGCACCCACGACCCCGGCACCCACGACCCCGGAGCCCCCGGCCGCCGCGCCCGCCGCGCCCTCCGCCTCCGAGGACGACCGCCCCGGGACCACCCTCGACAAACCGTCAGGCCCCGCCCTCGACACCGCTCCCACCGCCGACCACACCCCGCCCCCGGGCCTGAACCCCGACCTGAACCCCGGCCCGAATCCGCCCCCGGGCCCGCCCCCGGCCGCCCCCGCGTTCGCGGCTCCCGCGGGCCCGCCGACCCCGCCCGGCGCGTACGCGTACCCGCCCCTGATCTCCACCGTCCCCGGCGCGCCCGCCCCCGCCGCCCCTGACCGCTCCCGGCGGCGGCTCGCGCTGTGGGCCGGGACGCTCGGCGGCGCGCTCCTCATCGGGGGCGGTGCGGCGGCCGGCGTCCTGCTGCTGCAGAGCCACGGCGACGACAAGAAACCGGACGACAAGCCCGCCGCGACCAGCACCGGCGACTCCCCGACCCCCTCGGCGCCCGAGGAGGCCCCGACCCCGGACGCCTCCGGCGCGGCCGACTCGTCCGGTTCATCGAGTTCATCCGACTCATCCGGTTCATCCGGTACGGACGCCTCGGACACCTCGGACTCCGCGCACGCCGCCGAGCCCACTGCCACGCCCGAGGTCCCGGCCGGCTACCACCAGGTCTACGACCAGCTCGGCTTCTCCTTCGTCATCCCCGACGTATGGGACCGCCAAGGCGTCAAGAACAGCAGCCAGGTCACGTACGCGGGCAGCACCGGCCTGGAGAACTACCTCGTCGGTGTCATCCCCGACGCGAACTACACCTCGTACGACAACACGCTCTCCATGGAGAAGCACCTCACGTCCGACCCGCACAAGAGCGGCTACCGGCGCCTGCGCCTGGACCGCAACACCTTCCAGGGCCGGCCCGGCGCCCTGTGGGAGTACACGTACGAGGACGAGGGCGGCCGCACGATCCACTGCATCGACCAGTCCTACGTGGCCGGCGACGGCACCGAGTACGCGATCCTGCTCACCGCCCACGACGACGCCTGGTCCGACGCGTCCCGGATGTACGCCATCGCGCTCGACTCCTGGCGGCTCACCGACACGGAGTGAGCCGCCCCGCCGCCCCGCCCCGCCGCTGGTGCCGGCGGGGCGGCGCTCACAGCTCCAGACGGAAGCAGTGGCCGCGCCGGCCGGTCGGCGTCACGAACGTCTCGGCCAGCTCCATGCCCAGGCGCCGGGTGACGGCGATCGAGCGGGCGTTGCCCGCGTCGACCATGGCGACGACGCTCGGCACGCCCGCCGCGCGCAGCCGCTCCAGGGTGGCGTGCCCGGCGGCCGTCGCGTAGCCGCGGCCCCAGTGCGCCCGGCCGAGCCGCCAGCCGATCTCGATCTCGCCGGTCGGGCCCCACGCCCGCTCCCAGGGCTGGGCGCCGGTGAAGCCGATGACCTCGCCGCTGTCGTCGGTCATCGTCCACAGGCAGTAGCCGCGCTCGGCGTCGTGCCGCCGCTGGCGGGCCGTCAGCTCCTCGTACACGGACAGCTCGGCCGGCGCGCCGCCGTGGAACTCCATGACCTCCGGGTGGCCGAACACCCGGTGCCAGGCGAAGGCGTCCTCGTGGGTGGGGACGCGCAGCGCCACGGCGGGGAGATCCACGGCGGGCGGCACGAAGACATCGGTCATGGGCTGGCCCTTCGGCTGGGTGATCGGTACCGCTGAATAGACTGCCCATGTCCGTGCCCGACGGCACACAGTTTTCGAGCCTTGGGGAGAAACCCGCCGTGACCGAACCCAAGCCCCTCTCCGAACACAGCGCCGACGTCATCGTGGTCGGGGCCGGGCCGGCCGGCTCGACGACCGCGTACCACCTCGCCAAGGCGGGCCTGGACGTGCTGCTGCTGGAGAAGACCGCGTTCCCGCGCGAGAAGGTCTGCGGCGACGGCCTGACCCCGCGCGCGGTCAAGCAGCTCGTGGCGATGGGCATCGACATCTCCGAGGAGGCGGGCTGGCTGCGCAACAAGGGGCTGCGCATCATCGGCGGCGGCGTCCGCCTCCAGCTCGACTGGCCCGACCTCGCCTCCTTCCCCGACTACGGCCTGGTCCGCAAGCGCGACGACTTCGACGAGCAGCTCGCCCGGCAGGCGCAGAAGGCGGGCGCGCGCCTGTACGAGCAGTGCAACGTGGGCGCCCCCGTCGTCGACGAGCGCACCGGCCACATCACGGGCGTGCACGCGAAGCTCGGTGACGAGAAGCGCGAGGTCACCTTCCACGCGCCGGTCGTCGTCGCCGCCGACGGCAACTCCACGCGCCTGTCCCTCGCCATGGGGCTGCACCGCCGCGAGGACCGCCCCATGGGCGTCGCCGTGCGTACGTACTTCACCTCGCCCCGGCACGACGACGACTACCTGGAGTCCTGGCTGGAGCTGTGGGACCGGCGCGGGCCCGGCGAGGACCGGCTGCTGCCCGGCTACGGCTGGATCTTCGGCATGGGCGACGGCACGTCCAACGTGGGCCTCGGCATCCTCAACTCCTCCAAGGCGTTCCGCGAGCTGGACTGGCGCGAGGTGCTGAAGGCGTGGTGCGCGTCGATGCCGCAGGACTGGGGGTACACCCCGGAGAACATGACGGGCCCGATCCGCGGCGCGGCCCTGCCCATGGCGTTCAACCGGCAGCCGCACTACACCAAGGGCCTGCTCCTGGTCGGCGACGCGGGCGGCCTCGTCAACCCGTTCAACGGAGAGGGCATCGCGTACGCCATGGAGTCCGGGCAGATCGCCGCCGACGTCATCGTCCAGGCCCACGCCCGCGCCACCCCCGCCCAGCGCGAACTGGCCCTGCACAGCTACCCGAAGGTCCTCAAGGACACCTACGGCGGCTACTACACGATGGGCCGCGCGTTCGTGAAGCTCATCGGCAACCCCAAGGTCATGAAGATCGCCACCCAGCGCGGCCTGACCCACCCCATGCTGATGAAGTTCACCCTCAAGATGCTCGCCAACCTCACGGACCCCACGGGCGGCGACGCGATGGACCGCATCATCAACGGCCTGACGAAGGTCGCCCCGCGTTCGTGATCGTTCAAGGCGGCCTGCGCCCGCCGCGGTCTTGAGCACCTACGCCTACGGGGCAACAGCCGTTGTTCCGTAGGCGTGTTGCGTTCTTGAGGGTGCCTGGTCGGTACTGCCGCGAACGTCGCCTCCGGGCCGATCTGCCGCCTCCGGTGCGCCCTGAGTACCTGTACTCAGGCGGCCTCCGGTGGTCGCTACTACTGTCACGGGAGTTGGCTGGAGCGCCACAGGAAGTGCTGAGGGAGGGCCTGTGACTACGGGGAACAGCGGCTCGTGGGTGTCGGGGGCTTTCGACGCCGTGAAGGACGCCGCCAAGGACGCTGCCGGTGCCGCTGCGGACGTGATGACCGAGCTGACGTCGTTCACCGCCTTCCAGAAGCGCATCGACGCCATCATCCATGACCTCAAGGCGTCGCCGGCCGGCGCACATCAAGTCGGCAGGGACCAGCCTGCGCGCGGAACCTTCGGCGGGCTGGAAGGCACGTGGGGTTCGGCCGACGACCTGGGTGCCGCACACGCGAAGGTGATCGCTGAGCTGGAGAAGCTGTCCAAGCTGCTCTCGGACGCGATCGAGGGCATGGGCATCGCGGTCCTCGCCTCGCACAAGGGCTACGAGAACGTGGACGCCGACGTACGTGACCGCCTGCACGCCATCACGGCGGAAGCCAAGCAGAACTTCGGCGGCAAGTACGTACCCGACCTGTCCAAGCAGCAGGCGGACGACACAAACGGGAACCAGCCCGACACACCGACACCGGAGGCGTCGGGCGGCGAGACCGCGGGAGGCATCTGATGGGCAACGATCCGTTCGCCGGCATGTCCCACGAGGAGATGCTCGCCGCCCTCGACAAGGCAGACCCGGCCCGCATCCAGGTGGGCGCTGACAAGTTGCTCGCGGCCGCGAAGGAGATCGAGAAGGTTGCCGCCGAGCTGAAGTCCCGCCCTCAGTACGTGGAATGGAAGGGGCGGGGCGCTGACTCCTTCCGTGCGTGGGGCGGTGACCTGGCCAACGCCACACTGCGGATCGCCGACTACGCCGGCGACTCGGGAACCTTCCTCTCCCACACGTCCGAGGCGGTCGCCCGCGCCAAGGCATCGATCCCGCGTGACGACGGTGGCGCGCAGGCCGACATCGACGCGGCGAAGTCCACACCGAACGACCCCGATGCGGCCAAGATCCTGGCGAAGGCGACTGCCCAGAAGGAAGCCGTACGGCAGCAGGCCGCCGACGAGATGACGAAGCTGGGGCAGGCGTACCAGCAGTCGGCGGAGCGGATGAACGCGTTGAAGCCGCCGAAGGTTCCGCCCCCGCCGGACGCGATCGTGCCGAACCAGAAGGACGGCGTCAGCAGCTCCGAGCACGTGGGTTTCCCCGGTTCCTCCTCTGGCTCGGGTGGTTCATCGAGCGGTGCGGCGCCCCAGACATCCGCTGGCCAGGCCGGTCATGTGTCGTCCGGTGACGCCGCGTATGCGGGGGCTGCGGTATCTGAGCACGGCGGCGCGGCGGTGGCTCCTGAGCCTCACGTGGACCCGGCCGGTGTCCCGCACACCGGCATCGATTCCACCGCAACGCTGCCCGATCCACGTACCGCCGGGCCTTCGACCAGCGTTTCCTCGACGGTCAACGGGCCGGGCACGGCAGGCCCGAGCACACCGAGTGTTCCCGTGCCGCCGCCCACCCTCAGCGGAACAACAAGGCGCACCGGCCCCATTTTCGCGGCGAAGTTGCCGTCTGGGCCGTCGGCCGATGAAGGCCAGGGCCGTGTCTACGGGATGGCGCGTCCTTCCGGACCGGAGCAGGGAACCGCGCGTGCGCGCGTGGGCGTGCCCGGCTTCGAGGAGGGCCGCGCGGCCTCTGGTGGCACAGGGACAGGGGCCACTCCGTACGGGCGCGCACCTGACGGAGCCACCCGCGGCATCTACGGGGGCCGTCCTGCCCAGCAGCAGACGGGCCGGGCCACGCCCTATCGCGGCACCGTCGTCGGCAGTGAGCCGAAAGGCGGCATCACGTCCGGCGGCCGCACCGGAGCCGGCCCGGGCCGCATTGTGCCTGGTGACGCTCAGACGGGCGGTCGGGCTCTGCCTACGTCACGGGCGGGTGGACGAGCCGGCTCCTCCTCCGCTTCCGAGCCGATCAACGGTCGGCCAGTTGCGGGACGCGGACAAGCCGCTGAAGTCGAGGGTCGTACGTCGTCGCCGAGCCGAGGCGTCATGGGTGCACCGGCCGCGCGGAGAACCGCTCGGACAGCATCTGGGGAACGTGCCGTTCCTGGAAAGGCTCCGCTCTCGCGGGGCGGGATCGCGGGCGGTACCGGGTCCGCTCAGCGCGACAACATGAAGCGCCGTAGGCAGGACCGCCGCGATCACCGCCCGGAGTTTGTCACCGAGGATGAGGCGACCTGGCAGCCGGACGGACGCCGTATCGTGCCTCCCACAGTCGACTGACCTCTCGCAGAAAGCAGACGAGACCGCGCATGTTCAGCAGCCGTCGCCGACCGTATGCCCGACGAGCAGCGCTCACTGCCACGGTGGGACTGCTGCTGGCAGGCGCCGCGGCGTCGCCGGTCCATGCTGAATCGGTCCGTGAGCAGCAGTGGTTTCTGGATGCCATGAAGGCCGAGCAGATGTGGAAGACCAGCACCGGCAAGGGAATCACGGTCGCGGTCATCGACACCGGTGTGGACGCTGGCCACCCAGACCTCAAGGGCCGAATCCTCCCGGGAGAGGATCTGGCACCGGACAAGCCGGGTGACGAGCACACCGACTACGACGGACACGGCACGAGCATGGCCGGGCTGATCGCCGGCACCGGGGCCCGCGCCGGAGGACAAGGGGCCTTCGGACTCGCCCCCGGTACCAAGATCCTCCCCGTTCGCTTGCCCTTCTCCGACGCTCTGACAGAGGCGCAGGGCAACGCGGAGTTCGCCAAGGCCACGTCCCAGGGGATTCGCTACGCCACCGACCACGGCGCCAAGGTCATCAACATTTCCCAGGCGTCCCCCCTGAGCACCCCACAGCTGACCGAGGCTGTGAAGTACGCACTCGATAATGGGGCGTTGGTCTTCGCAGGCGTAGGAAACGACGGCGAAAAGGGCAACCCTGTCATGTACCCGGCTGCCACGCCGGGTGTCGTGGGCGTCGCGGCCATCGGTAAGAACCTCAAACGGACCGCCGAATCCGAGTACGGATCGCAGGTGGACATGGCGGCACCGGGCGATGACATGATCTCCGCCTGCGGAGGGGGCTCGGGTCTGTGCCGCTCGCACGGCACCAGCGACGCCACCGCGCTCGCCTCGGCCAGCGCGGCCCTCGTCTGGTCCGCGCATCCGACCTGGACGAACCATCAGGTGTTGCGGGTCATGCTGAACACGATCGGCGCCCCGGTCAACGGCTCGAAGCGCACGGACTCGATCGGCTATGGCATCGTCCGTCCCCGCATCGCCCTGACCGATCCCGGCAATCCGGGTTCGGCCGGCCAGTACCCGCTGCCGGACTTCCCCGTGAAGGCGTCGGCTGCGCCGTCGTCCTCCAAGGCTCCGGTCGGCAAGGGCCAGAGCGACGCCACGGCGACGAAAAACAGTAACGGGAACACGATGATCGGCGTCGCGATCGGCGCAGGCGCAGTCGTGCTGCTCGGGGCGGTGGCAGCCGGGGGCGTCGTACGGCGCCGACGCCGCAGCGAATCGCTTGGCGACGGGCCTGTGGCATCCGGACAGATCCCCCAGCCAGGCCACCCCTACGGGGCACCGCCGCACGGCAGCCCGACCAGCCCGTACGGTCAGAGGCCGACTGATGAGCGGCGATCGTTCTAGGCCGTGGCGGACTCGTGTGTGCGCGTTCGACTCATGGTGGTGGAGGTAGGTACGGATACTCAGCTCCGGTTTGAGTGATCCGGCGGACGTGACGCAGCGCATCTGACCCGTAACGTCCATCTCGGAAACCTCACTACACAAGTGCGGTGGAAACGGGGCTCTCCCGAGTTCGGCTCGGGACACGGGGAGGACGATCGCCGATGGCGTGGGACGAGTGGGAACAGCTCAAGACCGAGGCCGCTGAGCGGCACGCCACGCACATACAGCTCAACAGCCTCCAGGGCGAGGGTGGCTACGCCAAGCCGTCGGGTGGCGGGAGCGGTACCGGCACTCTCAAGCACAAGGGCGGCCCGTGGACCAAAGCTGCCGGCACTGCGGACGATCTCCAGACCAGCACGATCGACGCGCAGGTCGACCTGCACAGTGCCCACGAAGGCACAGGCGGCGGCTTGACCGGGCTGGCCAGCCTCGGCTCACTCAAGACGGTGCACAAGTCGTGGCACGACCGTCTCGGCCGCGTGCGCGAGGAATGCAGCTCCCTCGAGCCCAAGCTGCGGCAGGTTGCCGTGGACCTCGGTGAAGTGGATGCCGACGTGGCGAACAAGGCGAAGGCGGTTACCGTCCCGGGCACGAGGAGGGGCGAGTAGATCGTGGCCACAGCATCAGCGCTGACCTGGCAGCAACTTCGTGATCTGAAGCTGTCCGAGCTGACCGACGCCGCCGACGGCTGGGCCGCCACGTCGAAGTTCGCCGACCACGCACGCGACAGCGTCGACGGCGACATGAGCGGCAAGCTGACCAAGACCCAGGACAGCGAGTCCGCCCGCTCAGCGGTCAAGCGATTGAAGCGGCTCAGCGAGAACTACCACTACGTCCACACCGAGGCGGGCCTCATCCGTGGCACCCTCGACGCCCTGGCTGCCGAACTCGGTTCCCCGCAGAGACGGGTGCGCGAGGCCCTCGAAGACGCTACGTCGCTTGGCTACACCGTCAACGACAACGGCAGCATCGACTACCCGGCTGGCGGCAAGAACAAACTGACCGGCGACGCGATCCCCGGCGGCTCGGTGATGGGCAACAACGGTCTCATCGGGGCGGGAAATCCCGGTCTGTACCGGGACGGGAATGGAAAGTACGACCCTTCCCTCGGTCCGGGCGCCCCGGCGTTGAAGAGCCCCAATCCGCACCGAGCCAAAGCGCAGGAAATCGCCGACCGAATTGCGACCGCGCTACGGGAAGCCCGTGACATCGACGAGCGGTACAGCTCGGCGCTCAACAAGCTCAAGGCCGCGCCTGGCCTGACGGTCGACGACAAGACGTGGGCGAACGTGGCCTCGGATGTGGACGCGGTCAGTGGTGCGGCGGCGAAGTACCTGGGCAAGGAGATCCCCTTCGACAAGTCGCCCGCTGAGCGCAAGGAGTGGTGGGACCACCTCAGCAAAGAGCAGCGCGAGGAGTACATCGCTGCGTTTCCCGAGGTGGTGGGCAACCTGGACGGCGTCCCGGCTCTGGCCCGAGACGAGGCCAACCGCGAGAACATCCAACTCCTCATTGCCCAGTTGGAGGGACAGGACGACGCGAAGTCCAGGGCCCAGCTGGAGGGCATGAAGGAGATCGAGCGCAAGCTCCTCACGCAGGACCCGAAGATGCCTCCCATGTACCTGTTGGGGATCGGCACCGAGGGCAACGGTCGGGCCATCGTCGCCTACGGGAACCCTGACACTGCCAAGAATGTGTCGGCTTACGTCCCCGGCCTCAATACGTCCCTGGACGCCGGCTTCGCCGGGGGCGACCTCAAGCGAGCCAGCGATATCGCACTCGACGCCCAGTCGTTCGACCCGTCGAGTGCCTCGATCGCGTGGCTTGGCTACGATGCCCCGCAGACAGGGGTCGACAGCAACCTGCCGCAAAATATCCGCAACTTGGATGTCATGGGGACAGAGAAGGCCGAAGCGGGAGCCACCAACTACAACCAGTTCATGGCGGGTATCTCCGCCACGAACGACCACGCCGACCCGCACGTCACAGCGATCGGCCACTCATACGGATCGTTCACCGTTGGCCAGGCGGCTCAGCGCCACGGCGGCATTCCGGGTGCGGACGACATCGTTCTCGTGGGTAGCCCCGGTACAGGTGCAGATCATGCTCAAGACCTGAACGTCGGCAAGAATCACGTGTTCGTCGGCGCGGCAGACAATGACCTGGTGACCAAACTCCCCTCAAAGGCGCAGGCCGTCGGCCTGATGGGGGGCCTCGCCCCCTCCTACCTTGCCGATCCAGCCGGCGACCAGCTGTGGTTCGGGACCGACCCCGCCAGCCACGAGTTCGGAGCCAACCGCTTCGCGGTCGATGACGGGCCCACGCCGATCTTCGGAGGACAGGGCCCCACACCGGCCCACTCCGATTACTTCAACGTCAATGACGACGGCGGCACCCGGCGCCCATCCGAGTCCGAACGAAACATCGCACTGATCGCGTCCGGCAATTCGGGCGAAATTAGCCGGGAGCAGCCACGATGAGGAAAGTCCGCATCATCCCTCTGATCGCCATTGCAACCTGCATTGCCGCTTCAGCGTGCAGTGCAAACGGAGACTCCTCGGGGGGAACCGTGAAAGACAAGCAGAACGAATCCGCCAAGATCACCATGCAGGAAGCGGCTGAGCACCAGGACGCCATGCTCGACGCGACGCTGAACGCGATCAAGCCTGAACTTCACTGGACGCATGGGGCGACCACCACGGGAAACTGTGATGTGACCCGCCGCCGGGTAGTAATGACCAAGGTCTCTGAGGCTCGGCGTGGAAGTCTGCTTGGCGTGGTGCAGCGAGCATGGGAGAAGAACGGGTACGCCATCACGTCCGTGAATAAGAGCCACAAGTTCCCCGCCATCTTTGCTGAGACGAAGGACGGCTTCGGGATCTCAGTGAGCGTCGGCGGGGAGGGGCAGTTCACCTTCACGGCCGACTCTCCCTGTGTCAAGAAGTCGGATGTCGCCGAGCCCGCCACGCGACCAAACGGCCCTGATTACAAGTATCCGATTCCTCGCCCGAACGTCCGCTCCGACTTCTGGTCGTCTGAGAAGCCGATCCCCACGAACACGCCGAGCAGCTCCTGATCGGCTGGGGCCCGGAGGAACCAGGGTCGCCCCGAAGGCCTGAATTTGTCCTGGTCGGGGAGGTGGGTGAGGGTGGAGGCATGATTCTCATCGTCGTGAAGTTCACCGCCAAGCCCGAGCACACCGACTCCTGGCTGGAGAAGACCGCCGCGTTCACCGCCGCGACCCGCGCCGAGGAGGGCAACCTCTTCTTCGACTGGTCCCGCAGCGTGGAGGACCCGAACGAGTTCGTCCTCGTCGAGGGCTTCCGGGACGCGGCGGCGGGCGCCGAGCACGTCGCCACCGACCACTTCAAGGCCGGCCTGGAGGCGATGGCGCCGCTGCTCGCCCGTACCCCGCAGATCATCCACTGCGACATCCCGAACGACGGCTTCGGCCCGATGGGCGAGCTGGCCGTCGAGGACTGACCGAGCCCGGTCCACCGGCCCGCACGGCGCCCGGGCCACCGGCACGTACGGCGAAGGCCGCCGCACCCCACTCACAGGGGTGCGGCGGCCTTCGCCGTGGATGCGGGGGAGTCCTCAGAGGACGCGGACCGCGCCGCTCGCCGGGTAGCCCGACAGGTCCTGGATGACGACGCCCTTCGAGGGGTTCGCGGCGTCCAGGTACTGGCCGTTGCCGATGTAGACGCCGACGTGGTACGCCGAGCCCGCGCCGCCCCAGTACAGGAGGTCGCCCACCTGGATGTTGGAGAGGGAGACCGGGGTGCCGAAGGTCGACTGCTCCTGCGAGGTGCGCGGCAGGTCGACGCCGGCCTGGCGGAAGGCGGCCTGCGTCAGACCCGAGCAGTCCCAGGAGTTGGGACCGGTGCCGCCCATGACGTACGCGTCGCCGACCTGAGCCTTCAGGAAGGAGATGACGGAGGCGACGGAGCCGCTGGCGGGCGCCGCGACGTTCTGCGACGTGGCGCTGGGGGCCGCGGCGAGCGTCGTGCGGGCGCTGGAGCGGGACGCGGCGGCCTTCTGCGTGGCCTCACGCTCGGCCTTCGCCTTGGCGGCGGCCTCGGCCTCGGCCTTCTTCTGGGCCTCCGCCTTCTTCTCGGCGGCGGCCCGGTCCTTCTCGGCCTGCTTCGCGGCCTTGCTGAAGGCGTCGTCACGCTCCGCCTGGAGCTGGTAGTTGGCCGCGGCCTGCTGGGTGGCGTCCGCGGACTGGGCGACCTGGGAGGACAGGTCGGCGGTGAGCGTGGGCAGCTCGATCGTCTGCGTCACCGGCTCCGCCGCGTTGGCGGCGCCGGACGCACCGGCCACTGCCAGGGTGCTGAGGACGCCACCGGTCACGCCGGCACGCAGGGCCATCTTCGAGGCGCTACGACGGGGCTTCCGGTGGCTGGGTATGTGAGCGGTGTGGGACATGAGTACAACCGCTATCAGGGCTTCACGGTTCCCATCAAGAAACGTGTGGTGCGCCACAGTTGTGAAAACGAGACCTGAATCCGGCGCCCTGCGGGCCTTATTGACGCCGTAACGGGCAAACCGGGCAGCCGTGAACCCCCCTGTGATCACGGGTTTTCTGCAATACGCCCGAATTGCCCGACGCTTACCACTCGTTGAGGCCGTTGGCCAAGCCCGGTTTCTGTGACCGTGGGTAGCAGGTGACGCAGGTCACAAGCGACCTCGCAGGAGGGCTCCCGGCGTCCACTTCCGTCCACACCTCTCCCCCTCCTGTGTGAACGGCGTCCACTATCAGCCACCCGCGTCCAGCGCCAATTTGCTTGCACGGGTTGCCTCTTGATAGTGCGCGACCCTCTCCACCTGCGATGACGCGTCAAGTTGTCACCTTTGGTGATCACTCAGGTGCTTCGAGTGTGAAGATCACCGCTCATCGGACTTCATGATCGTTCGTCAGGTGGTGGAGATCACAAAGTAGTTGGCGCACCCCGTGTCGCAGATCACAGAGCACCGGGCATAGGATGCGGGGCAAGTTGGGCTTGTGACCTGCTTCACATGTGGGCGATCTTCGACCGTCCGCAGGGGGAGCGGTGTGCGTGAGCCCGTGCAACCTCCCCCACGCCCGCACGGGGCAGGGGGGACCCGCCATGCAGTCAGTGCCGACTGAGAGGAGCGAGGAGCGGTGAACGCGTATGCGCCCATCCTCGTACTGGGAGCCCTCGGGGCAGGCTTTGCGATCTTCTCCGTGGTCATGGCCACGCTTATCGGTCCAAAGCGGTACAACCGGGCCAAGCTCGAAGCGTACGAGTGCGGTATCGAGCCCACCCCGACGCCGGCCGGCGGCGGGCGGTTCCCCATCAAGTACTACCTGACGGCGATGCTCTTCATCGTCTTCGACATCGAGATCGTCTTCCTCTACCCCTGGGCCGTCACCTTCGACGCCCTCGGGTTGTTCGGGCTCGTAGAGATGCTGCTCTTCGTGCTCACCGTCTTCGTCGCGTACGCGTACGTATGGCGGCGCGGCGGCCTGGAATGGGACTGAGCCCCTCATAGGGGACGACAGGAGCCGACAGACCAATGGGACTCGAAGAAAAGCTGCCGAGCGGATTCCTTCTGACCACCGTCGAGCAGGCCGCGGGCTGGGTGCGCAAGTCGTCCGTCTTCCCGGCCACGTTCGGACTCGCGTGCTGCGCCATCGAGATGATGACGACCGGCGCGGGCCGCTACGACCTCGCTCGGTTCGGCATGGAGGTCTTCCGCGGCTCACCGCGCCAGGCGGACCTGATGATCGTGGCCGGCCGCGTCAGCCAGAAGATGGCGCCCGTCCTGCGACAGGTCTACGACCAGATGCCCAACCCGAAGTGGGTCATCTCCATGGGCGTGTGCGCCTCCTCGGGCGGGATGTTCAACAACTACGCGATCGTGCAGGGCGTCGACCACGTCGTCCCGGTCGACATCTATCTGCCCGGCTGCCCGCCACGGCCCGAGATGCTGATGGACGCCATCCTCAAGCTCCATCAGAAGATCCAGTCCTCCAAGCTCGGCGTCAACGCCGAGGAGGCGGCCCGCGAGGCGGAGGAAGCGGCGCTCAAGGCGCTCCCGACGATCGAGATGAAGGGGCTGCTGCGGTGAGCGGCGAGAGCAACGGGGTCAACCCCGAGAAGGACCTCAGCGCGTCCAACCTCCCCGGCCAGCGCGGCGACGCCGGCGAGGAGATCCGCGTCCAGCGCGGCATGTTCGGCGCGAACAACGGCGGCGACACCTCCGGCTACGGCGGCCTCGTCCGCTCCGTCCGGCTGCCCGGCGAGGCCACCCGCCCCTACGGCGGCTGGTTCGACGAGGTCGCCGACGAACTGGAGGGCGCCCTGGAGGAACAGGGCCTCGTCCCCGAGAACGCCATCGACAAGGTGGTCGTCGACCGGGACGAGCTGACCTTCCACATCGCGCGCGAACACCTGCCGCGCGTCGCCCGCACCCTGCGCGACGACCCGGCCCTGCGCTTCGAGCTGTGCACCGGCGTCAGCGGCGTGCACTACCCCGGCGACAAGGGACGCGAGCTGCACGCCGTCTACCACCTGCGCTCGCTCACCCACGGCCGGCTGCTGCGCCTGGAGGTCTCCATGCCGGACGCCGACCCGCACGTCCCGTCCCTGGTCTCCGTGTATCCCACGAACGACTGGCACGAACGCGAGACGTACGACTTCTTCGGCATCGTCTTCGACGGCCACCCCGCGCTGACGCGGATCATGATGCCGGACGACTGGCAGGGCTTCCCGCAGCGCAAGGACTACCCCCTCGGCGGCATCCCCGTCGAGTACAAGGGCGCCCAGATCCCGGCTCCGGACCAGCGGAGGTCGTACTCGTGACAACCCCTTCTTCTGCCGCATCCCCTTCCTCCGCGTCAGCGCGCGAGACCACCGAGGGGACCGTCTACACGGTCACCGGCGGCGACTGGGACGAGGTCGCCAAGTCCGCCGCCGCCTCCGACGACGAGCGCATCATCGTCAACATGGGGCCCCAGCACCCGTCCACCCACGGCGTGCTCCGGCTCATCCTGGAGATCGACGGCGAGACCGTCACCGAGGCCCGCTGCGGCATCGGCTACCTCCACACGGGCATTGAGAAGAACCTGGAGTTCCGCACCTGGACCCAGGGCACCACGTTCGTGACCCGCATGGACTACCTGACGCCGTTCTTCAACGAGACGGCCTACTGCCTCGCCGTCGAGAAGCTCCTCGGCATCGAGGACGAGATCCCCGACCGCGCCTCGATCATCCGCGTGCTCCTGATGGAGCTGAACCGGATGTCCTCGCACCTGGTCTGCATCGCCACCGGCGGCATGGAACTCGGCGCGACCACGATCATGATCTACGGCTTCCGTGATCGTGAACTCATTCTCGACCTCTACGAGCTGATCACCGGCCTGCGCATGAACCACGCGTACATCCGGCCCGGCGGACTCGCCCAGGACCTGCCGCCCGGCGCGGTGGACCAACTGCGCGAGTTCGTCAAGAAGATGAAGAAGAACCTGCCGGAGTACGACAAGCTCGCCACCGGCAACCCCATCTTCAAGGCCCGTATGCAGGACGTCGGCCACCTCGACCTGACCGGCTGCATGGCCCTCGGCGCCACCGGCCCGATCCTGCGCTCCGCCGGCCTGCCGCACGACCTGCGCAAGACCGACCCGTACTGCGGATACGAGACGTACGACTTCGACATCCCGACCGCCGACACCTGCGACTCCTACGGGCGCTTCCTGGTCCGCCTGGAGGAGATGCGCCAGTCGCTGCGCATCGTCGAGCAGTGCCTGGACCGGCTGGAGCCCGGCCCGGTCATGGTCGGCGACAAGAAGATCGCCTGGCCCGCGCAGCTCGCCCTCGGGCCCGACGGCCTCGGCAACTCGCTCGACCACATCAAGAACATCATGGGCACCTCCATGGAGGCCCTCATCCACCACTTCAAGCTGGTGACCGAGGGCTTCCGCGTCCCGCCGGGACAGGCGTACGCCGCCGTGGAGTCGCCCAAGGGAGAACTCGGCGTGCACGCCGTGTCCGACGGCGGCACCCGCCCCTTCCGGGTCCACTTCCGCGACCCGTCCTTCACCAACCTTCAGGCCATGGCGGCGATGTGCGAGGGCGGCCAGGTCGCCGACGTCATCGTCGCCGTCGCGTCCATCGACCCCGTGATGGGAGGCGTCGACCGGTGACGACCAGTTCCACAGGTTCTTCGGGTCAGGGCGTGAGCCTCGGCATGCCCGAACTGCCCGCGCCCCAGTACCCGGACGACGTCCACGCGCGTCTGACCGCGGACGCGAAGGAGATCATCTCCCGCTACCCCGACTCCCGCTCGGCGCTGCTGCCGATGCTGCACCTCGTCCAGGCGGAGGAGGGGCACGTCACCCGCACCGGCATGCGGTTCTGCGCGGAGACGCTCGGCCTGACCACCGCCGAGGTCACCGCCGTGGCGACCTTCTACACCATGTACCGGCGCGCCCCCAGCGGCGACTACCAGGTCGGCGTATGCACCAACACGCTGTGCGCGGTCATGGGCGGCGACGCCATCTTCGAGTCCCTCCAGGAACACCTCGGTGTCGGCAACAACGGCACCACCGAGGACGGCAAGATCACCCTGGAGCACATCGAGTGCAACGCGGCCTGCGACTTCGCTCCCGTGGTGATGGTCAACTGGGAGTTCTTCGACAACCAGACGCCCGAGTCCGCCCGCCGCCTCGTCGACGACCTGCGCGCGGGCGCCCAGGTCTCCCCGACGCGCGGCGCCCCGCTGTGCACGTTCAAGGAGACCGCGCGGATCCTGGCCGGCTTCCCCGACGAGCGCGAGGGAGCCGTCGAGGCGAGCGGCAGCGCGGGGCCCGCCTCACTGACCGGCCTCCGGATCGCCAAGGGCGAGAGCCCCGCGCGCGTGGTCCACCCGCGCAGCGAGACCGTCGAGGGCTCCGCGCCCCACGACCCGTCACCCGCCGAGCACCTCAGCTCGCACGACGCACCGCAGGACACGTCGGCCTCCGACCCGGCGCACCCCGCGGGTCCGACCGCCGAGGAGGGGGAGTGATGACCTTGGCAGCCGAGATCGAGAACAACGACACCAGCCCGGAGAAACTGCTCGCTCCGGTCCTGTCGGCCTTCTGGGACGAGGACAAGTCCTGGTCCCTGGACGTGTACCGCCGGCACGAGGGATACGAGGGACTGCGCAAGGCCCTCGCCATGTCGCCGGACGACCTGATCGCGTACGTGAAGGACGCGGGGCTCCGCGGGCGCGGTGGCGCCGGGTTCCCCACCGGGATGAAGTGGCAGTTCATCCCGCAGGGCGACGGCAAGCCGCACTATCTTGTTGTCAACGCCGACGAGTCGGAGCCGGGGACCTGCAAGGACATCCCGCTCCTGTTCGCCAATCCGCACAGCCTCATCGAGGGCATCGTGATCGCCTGTTACGCGATCCGTTCCGAGCACGCGTTCATCTACCTGCGCGGCGAGGTCGTCCCCGTACTGCGGCGGCTGCACGAGGCCGCGCGCGAGGCCCGTGCCGCGGGGTACCTCGGGCAGAACATCCTCGGGTCCGGCCTCGACCTGGAACTCACCGTGCACGCCGGCGCGGGCGCGTACATCTGTGGTGAGGAGACCGCACTCCTGGACTCGCTCGAAGGCCGCCGCGGTCAGCCGCGACTGCGTCCCCCCTTCCCTGCCGTCGCGGGCCTCTACGCGTGCCCCACTGTGGTGAACAACGTCGAGTCCATCGCGTCGGTTCCCGCGATCCTGAATCGGGGGAAAGACTGGTTCAAGTCGATGGGCAGCGAGAAGTCCCCGGGCTTCACGCTGTACTCGCTCAGCGGGCACGTCGCCAACCCCGGCCAGTTCGAGGCCCCCCTCGGCATCACACTGCGCCAGCTCCTCGACATGAGCGGCGGCATGCGCCCCGGCCACCGCCTCAAGTTCTGGACGCCGGGCGGCAGTTCCACCCCGATGTTCACCGACGAGCACCTCGACGTGCCCCTCGACTACGAGGGCGTCGGCGCCGCCGGATCGATGCTCGGCACCAAGGCCCTCCAGTGCTTCGACGAGACGACCTGCGTCGTACGCGCCGTCACCCGCTGGACCGAGTTCTACGCCCACGAGTCCTGCGGCAAGTGCACGCCCTGCCGCGAAGGCACGTACTGGCTCGTGCAGTTGCTGCGGGACATCGAGGCCGGCAAGGGCGCCATGGCCGACCTCGACAAGCTGGCCGACATCGCCGACAACATCAACGGCAAGTCGTTCTGCGCCCTCGGCGACGGCGCCGCATCGCCGATCTTCTCCTCGCTCAAGTACTTCCGCGAGGAGTACGAGCAGCACATCACCGGCAAGGGCTGCCCCTTCGACCCGGCCAAGTCGACGCTCTGGGCGGACCGGCCCGACCAGCACCGCACGGAGGTGAACGCATGACTGTGACCACCAGCGCTCCCTCCGGGGGCGGCGAGGCGGCGCTCCCGCCGGAGGATCTCGTCACGCTGACCATCGACGGCGCCGAGATCAGCGTCCCCAAGGGGACCCTGGTCATCCGCGCCGCCGAGATGCTCGGCATCGAGATCCCCCGCTTCTGCGACCACCCGCTCCTCGACCCGGCCGGCGCCTGCCGCCAGTGCATCGTGGAGGTGGAGGGCCAGCGCAAGCCGATGGCGTCCTGCACCATCACCTGCACCGACGGCATGGTCGTCAAGAGCCAGCTCTCCTCGCCCGTCGCCGAGAAGGCCCAGCGCGGCGTCATGGAACTGCTGCTCATCAACCACCCGCTGGACTGCCCGGTCTGCGACAAGGGCGGCGAGTGCCCCCTGCAGAACCAGGCCATGTCCCACGGCCAGGCCGAGTCACGCTTCGAGGGCAAGAAGCGTACGTACGAGAAGCCGGTGCCGATCTCCACGCAGGTGCTGCTCGACCGCGAGCGCTGCGTGCTGTGCGCGCGCTGCACCCGCTTCTCGAACCAGATCGCCGGCGACCCGATGATCGAGCTGATCGAGCGCGGCGCGCTCCAGCAGGTCGGCACGGGCGAGGGCGACCCGTTCGAGTCGTACTTCTCCGGGAACACGATCCAGATCTGCCCGGTCGGCGCGCTGACCTCGGCGGCGTACCGATTCCGCTCCCGGCCCTTCGACCTCGTCTCCTCGCCGTCGGTGTGCGAGCACTGCGCGGGCGGCTGCGCCACCCGCACCGACCACCGGCGCGGCAAGGTCATGCGCCGCCTCGCGGCCGACGACCCCGAGGTCAACGAGGAGTGGCTGTGCGACAAGGGCCGCTTCGCGTTCCGCTACGCGCAGCGCCCCGAGCGGCTCACCACACCGCTGGTACGGGACGCGCGGAGCGGTGAACTCGTGCCCGCGTCCTGGCCGGAGGCGCTGGAGGCCGCCGCGCGCGGGCTGAGCGCGGCGCGCGGCCGGGCCGGTGTCCTGACCGGCGGGCGGCTCACCGTCGAGGACGCGTACGCGTACAGCAAGTTCGCCCGCGTCGCCCTCGACACCAACGACATCGACTTCCGCGCGCGCGTGCACAGCAGCGAGGAGGCCGACTTCCTCGCCGCGCGCGTAGCGGGCCGCGGCCGTGATCTCGACGGCGGCGGAGTCACGTACACGAAGCTGGAGGCGGCGCCCGCCGTGCTCCTCGTCGGCTTCGAGTCCGAGGAGGAGGCGCCCGGCGTCTTCCTGCGGCTGCGCAAGGCGTGGCGCAAGCACGGGCAGCGGGTCTTCTCGCTGGCCACGCACGCCACCCGGGGCCTGGAGAAAGCGGGCGGCACGCTGCTGCCGGCCGCGCCCGGCACCGAGACGGAGTGGCTGGACGCGCTCGCCTCCGGCGTGGGCCTGGAGGCCGGCGGCCACGAGGCGGCGGAGGCGCTGCGCGCCGAGGGCGCGGTCCTCGTCGTCGGGGAGCGGCTGGCCGCCGTCGCCGGCGGGCTCACCGCCGCCGCCCGTGCCGCCGCCGCCACCGGCGCCCACCTGGCGTGGATCCCGCGCCGGGCCGGGGAGCGCGGCGCCATCGAGGCCGGTGCGCTGCCCTCGCTGCTGCCGGGCGGCCGTCCGGCGACCGACCCGCGCGCGCGGGACGAGGTCGCCGCCGCCTGGGGCGTGGCCGAACTCCCGCACCGCTACGGGCGCGACACCGGGCAGATCGTGGAGGCCGCCGCCGGCGGTGAACTGCGCGCCCTGCTCGTCGCGGGCGTCGAGGTCGCGGACCTGCCCGCGCCGGCACGCGCGCGTGAGGCGCTGCGCGAGGTCGGGTTCGTCGTGTCGCTGGAGCAGCGGCCCAGCGAGGTCACCGACCACGCCGACGTCGTGCTGCCGGTCGCGGTGGTCGCGGAGAAGGCGGGCACGTTCCTCAACTGGGAGGGCCGTGCCCGGATGTTCGAGGCGGCCCTCAAGCCCGACCAGATGACGCGGCGCGTCGCCCCGACCGACGGGCGTGTGCTCCAGATGCTGGCCGACGCGATGGACGTCCACCTGGCGCTGCCCGACCTGGGCGCCGCGCGCCGCGAGCTGGAGCGTCTCGGCAACTGGGACGGGCCGCACGCGGGCGAGCCGCTGGAGACCGGAGCCGTGCTGCCGCGCCCCGCGAGCGGTGAGGCGGTGCTCGCCGGGCACCGGCTGCTGCTCGACCAGGGCCGGCTCCAGGACGGCGACGACGCGCTGGCCGGGACCCGGCACGCCGCCCACGCGCGCGTGTCGTCCGCGACGGCCGCCGAGGTGGGCGTCAAGGACGGCGACGTACTGACCGTCACCGGGCCCGCGGGGTCGGTCGCGCTGCCGCTGCGGGTGACCGAGATGCCGGACCGCGTGGTGTGGCTGCCGCTCAACTCCACGGGCGGCGGCGTCGCTTCGGACACCGGGGCCGTCCCCGGCGATCTGGTGAAGATCGGCCCGGCGCTCGCCGCCGCGGCCCCGGAGGTGCACTCATGAGCCCAGCCCTCGTCCCCTTGGCGACCGAGGATCTGTCGATGTTCGGCACCGATCCCTGGTGGCTCGTCGTCGTCAAGGCGGTGTTCTGCTTCGCCTTCCTGATGGTGACCGTGCTGTTCTCCATCGTGTGGGAGCGCAAGGTCGTCGCCTGGATGCAGTTGCGCATCGGCCCCAACCGGCACGGCCCCTGGGGCATGCTCCAGTCCCTCGCCGACGGCATCAAGCTGATGCTGAAGGAGGACGTGGTCGTCAAGCGCGCCGACAAGGTCGTCTACGTCCTGGCGCCGATCGTGGCCGCGATCCCCGCGTTCATGGCCATCGCCGTGATCCCCTTCGGCCCCTCGGGCGGCGAGGTCTCGATCTTCGGCCACCGTACGGCGATGCAGCTCACCGACCTTCCGATCGCCATGCTCTACATCCTCGCGGTCGCCTCGGTCGGCATCTACGGCATCGTCCTCGCCGGCTGGTCCTCGGGCTCGACGTACCCGCTCCTCGGCGGCCTGCGCTCCTGCGCGCAGATGATCTCCTACGAGATCGCCATGGGCGCCGCGTTCGCCTCGGTCTTCCTGTACTCGGGCTCGATGTCCACCTCGGAGATCGTCGCCCAGCAGCACGACCGCTGGTACATCGTCCTGCTGCCCGTCTCGTTCCTCATCTACATCGTGACGATGGTCGGCGAGACGAACCGCGCGCCCTTCGACATGCCGGAGTCCGAGGGCGACCTCGTCGGCGGCTTCAACACCGAGTACTCCTCGATCAAGTTCGCCATGTTCATGCTGGCCGAGTACGTGAACATGGTGACGGTGTCCGCGGTGTCCGTGACGCTGTTCCTCGGCGGGTGGCGGGCGCCCTGGCCCGTCTCCACGTTCTGGGAGGGCGCGAACCACGGCTGGTGGCCGATGCTCTGGTTCGTCGTCAAGGTCCAGCTGCTGCTGTTCTTCTTCATCTGGCTGCGCGGCACGCTGCCCCGCGTCCGCTACGACCAGTTGATGAAGCTCGGCTGGAAGGTCCTCATCCCGATCTCCGTGGTGTGGCTGATGCTCGTCGCCACCGTGCGCGCCCTGCGCAACGAGAACTACGGCTTCGCGGACATCGCCCTCTACGTCGGCGGCGGCATCCTCGTCCTGCTGCTCCTCTCCTTCGTCGTGGACATCGTCCGCGACCGGGGCGCCAAGCAGGCTGAACAGGCCGATGAGCCCGTCGCGTTCGACCCGATGGCCGGCGGGTTCCCCGTGCCGCCGCTGCCCGGACAGACCCTGCCGCCCGTGCCGCGCCGGCGCCCGCGCCACGAGCGGGAGCTGATTGTCAGTGGCGGACCCGATACTGCGAGTGACGAATCACGTGGCGGATCTCGTGACGGAAAGGAGGCGTCCGATGGCTGACGAGACGAACGAGAAGGACACCGAGCCGGGGTTCCAGAACCCCGTCGCCGGATTCGGCGTGACCTTCAAGGCCATGTTCAAGAAGCGGCTGACCGAGCAGTACCCGGAGCAACCGAAGACCACCGCTCCCCGCTTCCACGGCAGGCACCAGCTCAACCGCCATCCGGACGGCCTGGAGAAGTGCGTCGGCTGCGAGCTGTGCGCGTGGGCCTGTCCGGCGGACGCCATCTACGTGGAGGGCGCGGACAACACGGAGGAGGAGCGCTACTCCCCGGGCGAGCGCTACGGCCGCGTCTACCAGATCAACTACGCCCGCTGCATCCTGTGCGGGCTGTGCATCGAGGCGTGCCCCACGCGCGCGCTGACGATGACGAACGAGTTCGAGCTGGCGGACTCCAGCCGCGCCAACCTCATCTACACCAAGGAGCAGTTGCTCGCCGGTCTGGACGAGGGCATGGTCGACAGCCCGCACGCCATCTACCCCGGGATGGACGAGCAGGACTACTACCGGGGCCTGGTGACCGAGGCGGCGCCCGGCACCGAGCGCCAGCCGGCCGTCTCCAAGGGCGAGACGCCGAACCCCGAGGGGGCGGACGCATGAACCTCGCCGCCTACACGACCTCCACCGGAGAGGCCTTCCAGTTCTGGGTCCTCGGCACGGTCGCCGTCATCGGCGCCCTGTGCACGATCCTGATGCGCAAGGCCGTGCACAGCGCGCTCTGCCTGGCCGGGACCATGATCATCCTCGCGGTGTTCTACCTGGCCAACGGGGCGTACTTCCTCGGCATCGTGCAGATCGTCGTCTACACCGGCGCGATCATGATGCTGTTCCTGTTCGTCGTCATGCTCGTCGGCGTCACCGCGGCGGACTCCCTGACGGAGACCATCAAGGGGCAGCGGTGGCTCGCCGCCCTGTGCGGCCTCGGCTTCGGCGTCCTGCTCATCGCGGGCATCGGCAACGCGTCGCTGAAGCAGTTCGCCGGCACGGGCAAGGCGAACGCCCACGGCAACGTGGAGGGCCTCGCCTCCCTCATCTTCACCAAGTACGTCTTCGCCTTCGAGATCACCGGCGCGCTGCTGATCACGGCGACGGTCGGCGCGATGGTCCTCACCCACCGCGAGCGCACCGAGCGGGCCAAGACCCAGCGCGAGCTGGCCGCCCAGCGCGTACGCGAGGGCAAGCACCTGCCGCCGCTGCCCGCCCCCGGCGTCTACGCCCGGCACAACGCGGTGGACATCGCGGGCCTGCTGCCCGACGGCACCCCGTCCGAGCTGACCGTCATGAAGACGCTGCGCGAGCGCGGCCAGATCCGGGACGTCTCCGGTGAGGCGCTCAAGGACCTCAAGGCCCTGGAGCAGCGTTCCGCCGAGCGCCTGGAGCGGACCGAGGAGGCGTCGAAGTGAACCCCGTCAACTACCTCTATCTCGCCGCCCTGTTGTTCACGATCGGCGCCACCGGAGTGCTCATCAGGCGGAACGCGATCGTCGTGTTCATGTGCGTCGAGCTGATGCTCAACGCGTGCAACCTGGCGTTCGTCGCGTTCTCCCGGCTGCACGGCAACCTCGACGGGCAGATCATCGCGTTCTTCACGATGGTCGTCGCCGCCGCGGAGGTCGTGGTCGGGCTGGCGATCATCGTGTCGCTGTTCCGTTCCCGCCACTCGGCCTCGGTCGACGACGCCAGCCTCATGAAGCTGTAAGGGGCCGACCACCATGCATGCAGAGAATCTCATCGCGCTGCTGGTAGCGGCGCCCCTGCTCGGAGCGGCCGTACTGCTGTGCGGCGGGCGGGCGCTGGACCGGATCGGGCATCTGCTCGGCACGCTGTTCGCCACCGTCTCCTTCGCGCTCGCCGTCGCGCTGTTCTCGGTCCTGCTCGGCAGGTCCCCCGAGGACCGCACGCTCGGCCGGCACCTGTTCAGCTGGATCCCCGTCGAGGGCTTCCAGGCCGACGTCGCCTTCCGTCTCGACCAGTTGTCGATGACGTTCGTGCTGCTGATCTCCGGTGTGGGCACCCTGATCCACATCTACTCGATCGGCTACATGGAGCACGACGAGCGGCGCCGCCGCTTCTTCGGCTACCTGAACCTGTTCCTCGCGGCGATGCTCCTGCTCGTCCTCGCGGACAACTACCTGCTGCTGTACGTCGGCTGGGAGGGCGTGGGCCTCGCCTCGTACCTGCTCATCGGCTTCTGGCAGCACAAGCCGAGCGCGGCGACCGCGGCGAAGAAGGCGTTCCTCGTCAACCGCGTCGGTGACATGGGGCTGTCCATCGGCATCATGCTGATGTTCACGACCTTCGGCACCTTCGCCTTCAAGCCGGTGCTCGACAGCGTCGGCGACACCAGCGAGGGCAAGCTCACGGCGATCGGCCTGATGCTGCTGCTCGCCGCGTGCGGCAAGTCCGCGCAGGTGCCGCTCCAGTCCTGGCTCGGGGACGCGATGGAGGGCCCGACCCCGGTCTCGGCCCTCATCCACGCCGCGACGATGGTCACCGCCGGCGTCTACCTGATCGTCCGCTCCGGCGCCATCTTCAACGGCGCGCCCGACGCGCAGCTCGTCGTCACCATCGTCGGCGCGGTCACGCTGCTGTTCGGTGCGATCGTCGGTTGCGCGAAGGACGACATCAAGAAGGCGCTGGCCGGTTCGACGATGTCGCAGATCGGCTACATGGTGCTCGCCGCGGGCCTCGGCCCCATCGGGTACGTGTTCGCCATCATGCACCTCGTGACGCACGGCTTCTTCAAGGCCGGGCTGTTCCTCGGCGCGGGGTCGGTCATGCACGGCATGAACGACGAGGTCGACATGCGCAAGTTCGGTGGCCTGCGGAAGTACATGCCGGTCACCTTCGTGACGTTCGGCCTCGGCTACCTCGCCATCATCGGCTTCCCTGGCCTGTCCGGCTTCTTCTCCAAGGACAAGATCATCGAGGCGGCGTTCGCCAAGGGCGGCACCGAGGGCTGGATCCTCGGCGCGGTCGCCCTGCTGGGCGCGGCCATCACCGCGTTCTACATGACCCGCGTGATGATCATGACGTTCTTCGGTGAGGAGCGCTGGAAGAACCGCGCGACCGCCTCCCCGGCCGAGCCCAGCGCGGAGCCGGCCGCCGAGACGCACGGCGCGCACGCCGAGCCGCATCCGCACGAGTCGCCGGCGTCGATGACGATCCCGATGATCGTGCTCGCGGTCGGTTCGGTCTTCGCCGGCGGGTTCTTCTCGATCGGGGACCGCTTCCTGAAGTGGCTGGAGCCCGTCACCGGCCACGACCACGGGCACGCGCCGGTCAGCGCGGGCGTGGTCACCGGCGCCACCATGGTCTGCCTGGTGATCGGCGTGGGCCTGGCCTGGGCCATGTACGGACGCCGGCCGGTGCCCGTTCTCGCCCCGCGCGGCTCGCTGCTCACCCGCGCGGCCCGCCGTGACCTGCTCCAGGACGACTTCAACCACGTCGTCCTCGTGCGCGGCGGCGAGCACCTGACGCGCTCCCTGGTCTACGTGGACCACACCCTGGTCGACGGCGTGGTGAACGGGACGGCGGCCTCGGTCGGCGGCCTGTCGGGCCGGCTGCGCAAACTCCAGAACGGCTACGCGCGCTCGTACGCCGTCTCGATGTTCGGCGGTGCGGCGATCATCGTCGCGGCGACCCTGCTGATGAGGGCGGTCTGATACCGATGTCCTTTCCTCTGCTGACAGCGACGGCGGTCCTGCCCGCCGTGGGCGCGGTCGCCACGGCCGCCGTCCCCGCGAAGCAGCGCACCGCCGCCAAGTGGCTGGCCCTGCTGTTCTCGCTGGCGACGCTGGTGGTCGCGGCGGTGGTCGCGGTCCGCTTCGACCCGGGCGGCGCCCGCTACCAACTGACCGAGTCACACTCCTGGATCAAGGACTTCGGCGTCCGCTACGAACTGGGCGTGGACGGCATCGGGGTCGCGCTGATCGCGCTGACCGCGCTGCTGATCCCGTTCGTGATCGTGGCCGGGTGGAACGACGCGGACCCGCTGGAGACCGGCAGCCGCCGGTGGCGGCCCACGCAGGGCTTCTTCGCCCTGATCCTGCTCGTCGAGGCGATGGTGATCATCTCGTTCGAGGCCACCGACGTCTTCCTCTTCTACATCTTCTTCGAAGCCATGCTCATCCCGATGTACTTCCTCATCGGCGGCTTCGGGGACCGCGCGGGCCCGCACGGCGAGCAGGAGGCGGCGACGCAGCGCTCGTACGCGGCGGTCAAGTTCCTGCTCTACAACCTGGTCGGCGGGCTCATCATGCTGGCCGCCGTCATCGGCCTGTACGTGGTCGCGGGGAACTTCTCGCTCCAGGAGATCGCCTCGGCCCGCGCCGACGGCTCCCTGCACATGGCGACCAGCACCGAGCGGCTGCTGTTCCTCGGGTTCTTCTTCGCCTTCGCGGTGAAGGCCCCGCTGTGGCCGCTGCACACCTGGCTGCCGAACGCGATGGGCGAGGCCACGGCCCCGGTCGCGGTGCTGATCACGGCGGTGGTCGACAAGGTCGGCACGTTCGCCATGCTCCGCTTCTGCCTCCAGCTGTTCCCGGAGGCCAGCAAGTGGGCGACGCCCGTGATCCTGGTGCTGGCGCTCGTCAGCATCGTCTACGGCGCGCTGCTCGCCGTCGGCCAGCGCGACATCAAGCGGCTGGTGGCGTACGCGTCGATCTCGCACTTCGGCTTCATCATCCTCGGCATCTTCGCCATGACGAGCCAGGGCCAGTCCGGCGCCACGCTCTACATGGTCAACCACGGGATCTCGACGGCGGCGCTGATGCTGGTCGCCGGCTTCCTGATCTCGCGGCGCGGCTCCCGGCTCATCGCGGACTACGGGGGCGTGCAGAAGGTCGCCCCGGTGCTCGCCGGCACGTTCCTCATCGGCGGTCTCGCCACGCTGTCGCTGCCGGGGCTCGCGCCGTTCGTCAGCGAGTTCCTGGTGCTGGTCGGCACGTTCACGCGCTACCCGGTCGTCGGCATCATCGCCACCTTCGGCATCGTGCTCGCCGCGCTCTACACCCTGGTGCTCTACCAGCGCACCATGACGGGCCCGGTGAAGCCGTCGACGGAGGGCATCGCCGACCTGAAGGCGCGTGAGCTGGCGGTCGTCGTCCCGCTCATCGCCGTACTGATCTTCCTCGGTGTGTATCCGAAGCCGCTGACCGAGCTGGTGAACCCGGCGGTGCGGCACACCATGTCCGACGTCCAGAAGAAGGACCCGAAGCCGGAAGTGGAGGCGGCTCACAAATGAGTGCACTGGTGAGTGCTCCAGCCGTCCACACCCTGTGGACAACGGCGGCCGATCCGCTCTCCAAGATCGACGCACCGAAGATCGAGTACGCGCAATTGTCGCCCGTACTGATCGTTCTCGGAGCCGCCGTCCTGGGGATCGTGGTCGAGGCGTTCGTGCCGCGCAGAGCGCGCTACTACGCGCAGGCGTTCCTGGCGATCGTCGGGCTCGCGGCGGCCTTCGCGGCCGTCGTCGGGCTCGCCGCCGACGGCTACGGGACGACGAAGGCGCACATCGCGGCCATGGGCGCCGTCGCCGTCGACGGGCCCGCGCTGTTCTTGCAGGGGACGATCCTGCTGGCCGGCCTCGTGTCGATCTTCACGTTCGCCGAGCGGCGCCTCGACCCCGAGGCCCACGGCAACCGCGTCGACTCCTTCGCCGCGCAGGCCGCGTCGGTGCCGGGCAGCGAGAGCGAACAGGCGGCGGTGAAGGCCGGGTTCACCACCACCGAGGTGTTCCCGCTGGCCCTGTTCGCCATCGCCGGCATGCTGGTCTTCCCCGCGGCGAACGACCTGCTGACGCTGTTCATCGCCCTGGAGGTCTTCTCCCTGCCGCTGTACCTGCTGTGCGCCGTGGCCCGCCGCAAGCGGCTCATGTCGCAGGAGGCGGCCGTCAAGTACTTCCTGCTCGGCGCGTTCGCCTCGGCGTTCACCCTGTTCGGCATCGCGCTGCTGTACGGCTACGCGGGCTCGGTCTCCTACGCGGCCCTGGCGAGCGTGGTCGACGGCTCCGCGCAGAACATCGACCCGGCGCTCGCCGACACCATGGGCAACGACGCGCTGCTGCTCATCGGCATGGCGCTCGTCGTGATGGGCCTGCTGTTCAAGGTCGGCGCCGTCCCCTTCCACATGTGGACGCCGGACGTCTACCAGGGCGCACCGACGCCGGTCACCGGTTTCATGGCGGCGGCCACCAAGGTCGCGGCCTTCGGCGCGCTGCTGCGCCTGCTGTACGTGGTGCTGCCGGGGATGCGCTGGGACTGGCGGCCGGTCATGTGGGCCGTCGCCATCGTCACCATGCTCGGCGGTGCGATCGTCGCCATCACGCAGACCGACATCAAGCGGCTGCTGGCGTACTCCTCGGTCGCGCACGCCGGCTTCATCCTCGCCGGTGTCATCGCCACCACGCCCGACGGCGTCTCGTCCGTCCTCTTCTACCTGGGGGCGTACTCCTTCGTCACGATCGGCGCGTTCGCCGTGGTGACGCTGGTGCGCGACGCGGGCGGCGAGGCGACGCACCTGTCGAAGTGGGCGGGGCTCGGCCGGAGGTCGCCGCTGGTCGCGGCGGTCTTCGCGGTGTTCCTGCTGGCGTTCGCCGGCATCCCGCTGACCTCCGGGTTCGCGGGGAAGTTCGCCGTGTTCAAGGCGGCGGCGGACGGCGGGGCGGGCGCGCTCGTCGTGGTCGGTGTGATCTCGTCGGCCATCGCCGCGTTCTTCTACATCCGGGTGATCGTCCTCATGTTCTTCAGCGAGCCGAAGGCGGACGGGCCGACCGTCGCCGTGCCCTCGCCGCTGACGATGACGACCATCGCGGTCGGCGTCGCGGTCACCGTCGTGCTCGGTGTCGCGCCGCAGTACTTCCTGGACCTGGCGAGCCAGGCGGGCGTCTTCGTCCGGTAGGGCGGCGGCGCGCAGCCGCCAGGGAGCCCGGCCCCGCTCGTGGGGCCGGGCTCTCACGCGTACGGGTCGGGGCTCGCGCGTGTACGGGGTGGGGGCTCCCGGGCGTACGGGGAAGGCGGGGGCGGTTATCCACAGGTGGGGCTGTGGATAACTTCGGGGCTGTCGGTGCGGCCCCCTATGGTTGCAGGAGCAGACGGAAGCGGCAGGACGGGACTGGGGTATGAGCGAGGTGACCGAGAGCGAGGCACTTGCCACGCTCCATCGCGTCTTCGGGTACGACGCCTTCCGGGGCGAGCAGGAAGCGATCATCGAGCATGTGGTGGCGGGCGGCGACGCCGTCGTCCTCATGCCCACCGGCGGCGGCAAGTCCCTGTGCTACCAGATCCCGGCCCTGGTCCGGCCCGGTACGGGCATCGTCGTGTCGCCGCTGATCGCGCTCATGCAGGACCAGGTGGACGCGCTGCGGGCGCTCGGTGTGCGCGCCGGCTTCGTGAACTCGACGCAGGACTTCGACGAGCGCCGCACGGTCGAGGCCGAGTTCCTCGCGGGCGAGCTGGACCTGCTGTATCTGGCGCCGGAGCGGCTGCGTCTGGACGCCACGCTCGACCTGCTCTCGCGCGGCAAGGTCTCCGTCTTCGCCATCGACGAGGCCCACTGTGTCGCGCAGTGGGGCCACGACTTCCGGCCCGACTACCTGACCCTGTCGGTGCTCGGCGAGCGCTGGCCCGACGTGCCGCGTATCGCGCTCACCGCGACGGCGACCCACGCGACGCACCAGGAGCTCACCCAGCGGCTCGGCATGCCGGACGCCCGGCACTTCGTGGCGAGCTTCGACCGGCCCAACATCCAGTACCGGATCGTCCCCAAGGCCGACCCGAAGAAGCAGCTCCTGACGTTTCTGCGGCAGGAGCACGAGGGTGACGCGGGCATCGTGTACTGCCTGTCGCGCAAGTCGGTGGAAGCCACCGCCGAGTACCTCTCGAAGAACGGCATCGAGGCCGTGCCGTACCACGCGGGCCTCGACGCGGGCACCCGCGCGGCGAACCAGGCGCGGTTCCTGCGGGAGGAAGGGCTCGTCGTCTGCGCGACCATCGCGTTCGGCATGGGCATCGACAAGCCGGACGTCCGCTTCGTCGCCCACCTCGACCTGCCGAAGTCCGTCGAGGGCTACTACCAGGAGACGGGCCGCGCCGGGCGCGACGGGCTCGCGTCCACGGCCTGGATGGCGTACGGGCTCCAGGACGTCGTCCAGCAGCGCAAGCTGATCAACATGGGGGAGGGCGACGAGGCGTTCCGCCGGCGGGCCGCCTCCCATCTGGACGCGATGCTGGCGCTGTGCGAGACGGCCCAGTGCCGCCGGGCCCAGCTCCTCACCTACTTCGGGCAGGAGGCGCCCGCGTCCTGCGGCAACTGCGACACCTGTCTGACCCCGCCGGAGACCTGGGACGGGACGGTCGCCGCGCAGAAGATCCTGTCCACGGTCGTCCGGCTGGACCGGGAGCGGCGGCAGAAGTTCGGCGCGGGCCAGATCATCGACATCCTGCTCGGCAAGCGCACGGCGAAGGTCATCCAGTTCGACCACGACCAGCTCTCCGTCTTCGGCATCGGCGAGGAGCTGAGCGAGGCCGAATGGCGGGGCGTGGTACGGCAGTTGCTGGCGCAGGGGCTGCTCGCGGTCGAGGGCGAGTACGGGACGCTGGTGCTCACCGAGGAGAGCGGCAGCGTGCTCGGGCGCGAGCGCGAGGTGCGGCTGCGCAAGGAGGCGCCGAAGCCGGTCACGGCACGCGGATCCGGCTCCCGGGAGCGCAAGGCGAAGACGGTGGCGGCGGACCTGCCGCAGGAGCTGATGCCGGTGTTCGAGGCGCTGCGGTCCTGGCGCGCGGCACAGGCCAAGGAGAACGGGGTGCCGGCGTACGTGATCTTCCACGACGCCACGCTGAGAGAGATCGCGCAGAGCCGGCCGGCGTCCGTCGCGGAGCTGGGCACGATCGGCGGCGTCGGCGAGAAGAAGCTGGCGACGTACGGGGAGGGCGTGCTGGAGGTGCTGGCCCAGTTCGACGGCGGCGCGCCCGCGTCGGCCCCGCCCGCTCGGCAGGCGGGCGAGGCGGTGCCCCCGGCCCGGGAGCCGGAGCCGGACTTCGGGCCCGAACCCGAGCCGGAGTTCGGCTACGAGCCGGAGGACGTCGACTGGTGAGCGTCCGGCGCCCGGGGCGCGGGGCGGGGGCGTAGGGACCGGCGCGGACGGGCCGCCCGGAGCCTCAGCCCCGCCCCCCTGGGAAGGCGTCAGCCGTTCGGCGCGGGTGTGATGCGGCCCGTGACCTCGCCGAGGGCGACGCGGGTGCCCTCCGGGCCCGGCGCCCAGGCCGTCATGGTCACGGTGTCGCCGTCCTCCAGGAAACCCCGCTTGCCGTCGGGGAGTTCGAGGGGGCGCTGCCCGTTCCAGGTGATCTCGATGAGCGAGCCCCGCTCGTTCTCCTCGGTGCCGCTGATCGTGCCGGAGCCGAAGAGATCGCCGGTGCGCAGGGACGCGCCGTTGACCGTCATATGGGCCAGCATCTGGGCGCCCGTCCAGTACATGCCGGAGAAGGGGGGCTCGGAGATGACGTGACCGTTGAGGGAGACGGTGATGCGCAGGTCGTAGCCGGCCGGGTCGAGGTCCGGGTCGGAGTCGTCCAGGTACGGCAGCAGCGGGTGCGTGCGCGCCGGGGCGGGGACACGGGCCGCGTCCAGCGCCTCCAGCGGCGTGATCCACGCGGAGACGGAGGTGGCGAAGGACTTGCCGAGGTGCGGGCCGAGCGGCACGGTCTCCCAGTTCTGGATGTCGCGCGCCGACCAGTCGTTGAGCAGGCAGATCCCGAAGACGTGCTCGCGGTACGCCGACAGCGGCACCGCCGTGCCCTGCGCGGACGGCACGCCGACCACGTAACCGACCTCGGTCTCGATGTCGAGGCGGGTGGAGGGGCCGAAGACGGGCGCCGGGTCCGCGGGGCCCTTGCGCTGGCCCGAGGGGCGCACGATGTCCGTGCCGGAGACGACGACCGTGCCCGCGCGGCCGTGGTAACCCACGGGCAGGTGCTTCCAGTTGGGCTTCAGCGGCTCCTCGTCCGGGCGGAAGAGACGGCCGAGGTTGGAGGCGTGGTTCTCCGAGGCGTAGAAGTCCACGTAGTCCGCGACGGCGAACGGCAGGTGCAGGGTGACCGCAGAGAGCGGGTGCAGATGCGGGCGGACGGTCTCCCGGTGGGCGGGGACCGTGAGCCAGCCGGTGACCGCGCGCCGCACGTCGGACCAGGCGGTGCGGCCCGCCGCGAGCAGCGGCCCGAGGTCGGCGTGCGCGAGCAGCGAGGCGTACGGGGAGCCGAGGGCGTGGGCGGCGGCGCCCGCGTCCAGGACGTGGTCGCCGATCCGCACACCGACGCGGCGCTCGCCGTCCGCGCCGGGGGAGAAGACACCGTAGGGAAGGTTGTGCGCGCCGAAGGGGTGGCCTTCGGGGAGGTCGAACGGGTCGGGCTGGGCGAGCGGGGTGTGCTCGGACGCGGCTGCGGATGCCATGCCTGCGGGCCTCACTTTCCATTCGGGTGGGCCTCACGTTACGTCGGAGGCGGGCCGTCGCGGCAGGGGCTCCGGCCACTCTCCGGCCGGTACGCGCGGGTCGGACGGCCTGCCGGGGGAGCGCGGCGGCGCTCCCTGAGGCGCGGGGGCCGCGGGCGGCGGGGGCGCGCGCGTGGGTGGCGCGCGCGGTGGCGGGTTCGTACAACTACCGCTCGCTACCGGCCGGTTGATCACGCGAAGGAGGGAGAGCGGCCGGTAGTCGTCGGTCCGGCGGGGCGGCCGGTCCGTATTCTTCGGATCATGGCCGCTCCCGCATATGCCCTCATCGCCACTGACCTGGACGGAACGCTGCTGCGCGGCGACGACACCGTCTCGGACCGCACCCGCGCCGCCCTGGCGGGTGCCGCCGGGGCGGGCGCCCGGCACCTCGTCGTGACAGGGCGCCCCGCTCCCCGCGTGAAGGCGCTCCTAGACGCGCTCGGCGGCGGGCTCGCCGTGTGCGCGCAGGGTGCGCAGCTCTACGACGCCACGGCCGACCGCCTGCTGTGGTCGCTCACCCTGGACCGGGAGCTGGCGGAGGTGGCGCTCGGCAAGATCGAGGCGGAGGTCGGGCAGGTGCACGCGGCCGTCGACCAGGACGGGGTGGACGGCCTCACGCTGATCGAGCCGGGGTATCTGATGCCGCACCCCACCCTGCCGGCCGTTCCGGTGCGGGAGCGGGCCGAGCTGTGGGCGGCGCCGATCAGCAAGGTGCTGTTGCGCCATTCCGACCTCGGGGACGACGAGTTGGCCGAGGTCGCCCGGGGCGTGGTCGGGCCGCTGGCGACGGTGACGATGTCGGGCCCCGGGACGGTCGAGTTGCAGCCGCTCGGGGTCACGAAGGCGACCGGGCTCGAACTGGCGGCGGGGCGGCTCGGCGCCGGGCCGGAGGGGACGATCGCGTTCGGGGACATGCCGAACGACGTGCCGATGTTCGGCTGGGCCGGGCGCGGGGTGGCGATGGGCAACGCGCACCCCGAACTGCTCGCCGTGGCCGACGAGGTGACCGCCTCCAACGAGGAGGACGGCGTCGCCCTCGTCCTCGAACGCCTCTTCCGGCTCGCCTGAACCGGCCCGGGCCGGCGGACCCGGCCGGCCCGGGGCAGTAGACCCGGCCGGCCCGGGGCAGCGACCCCGGACGGCTCAGGGCGAGCCCCGGCTCAGGGCGAGCCCCGGCTCAGGGCGAGACCCAGGCGTAGCGGTGTTCGGGGCGGCCGGTGTCGCCGTACTTGAGGGACAGACGCAGCCGCCCCGCCTGTTCCATGTGACGCAGATAGCGCTGGGCCGTCGAGCGGCTCAGACCCGTCTCGGCGGCCACCTCGTGGGCGGAGAGCGGATGGTCGGCGTGGTGCAGGACGCCGCAGATCAGATCCGTGGTCGGCTCCGAGTGCCCGCTCGGCAGGCCGGGGGAGGAGGCCGGCGTCGGCAGCGCCCGCAGCGCCCCGAACATCCGGTCCACCTGCTCCTGGCCCGCCGCGCCGCGCCCGCTGACCCGCTCGACGGTGCGGCGCAGCGCCGCGTACGACTCCAGGCGTGAGCGCAGCGCGGCGAACGTGAACGGCTTCACCAGGTAGTGCAGGGCGCCCTGGCGCATCGCCGCCTGCACGGTCTGCACGTCACTGGCCGCCGTGATCATGATGACGTCGGTGTTGTGCCCGTTCTCCCGCATGCGGTGCGCGAGGTCGATGCCCGTCATGTCGGGCAGGTAGTGATCGAGCAGGACGAGGTCGACGCGTTCGCGCTCGACGGCGGCCAGCGCCTGCGCGGCGTTGTGCGCGCGGGCGGCCACCCGGAAGCCGGGAACCTTTCCCACGTACCTCGCGTTGATCTCAGCGACGCGGAAGTCGTCGTCCACGACCAGAACGTCAATCATCGGGCCTCTCTCCTCAAGGCCAGGCGAGCTTGTCAAGCCCGGTTTCGGCTCAGCAGTTGTAGCGCGAGCAAAACGAGCACAACACCCTCTTGCAAGCAGAAGCCTGCCTTGCGCCCAGAAGCCTGCTGCGGTGTCCCAGGTCACATCTACGGTCCCGCCATGAGCACAGACACCGGCCCCGCCATCGAACTGCGGGGCGCGAGCAAGACCTTCAGGACGCCGTCGGGCGGACTGCACACCGCGGTCCGGGAGCTGGATCTGACCGTCGGGCGCGGCGAGTTCGTCGCCGTCGTCGGCCCGACCGGCTGCGGCAAGTCCACGACTCTCACTCTGGTCAGCGGCCTTGAGGAGCCCACCGAGGGCGAGGTCCTGGTCGCCGGGCGGCCGGTGGACGGCGTCGGCGACAAGGTCGGTTTCGTCTTCCAGCAGGACGCCACGTTCCCCTGGCGGACCGTGCTGTCCAACGTCATGGCGGGCCCCCGCTTCCGTGGCGTACCGAAGGCCGAGGCGAAGGAGAAGGCCCGCGAGTGGCTGGCCCGCGTCGGGCTCGCGTCCTTCGAGGACCGCTACCCGCACCAGCTCTCCGGCGGCCAGCGCAAGCGCGTCGCCCTCGCCGCCACCTTCGTCAACGACCCCGAGATCCTCCTCATGGACGAGCCGTTCTCCGCGCTCGACGTCCAGACCAGGGCGCTCATGTCCGACGAACTCCTGGAGCTGTGGGAGGGCACCGGCGCGTCGGTCGTCTTCGTCACCCACGACCTGGAGGAGTCCATCGCGCTGGCCGACAAGGTCGTCGTCATGACGGCGGGCCCCGCGACCGTGAAGCAGGTCTTCGACATCGCCCTGCCGCGCCCCCGCAAGGTCGAGTCGGTGCGGCTGCTGCCCGAGTTCATCGACATCTACCGCGAGATCTGGGAGTCGCTCGGCGAAGAGGTCCGCATCACCCGTGAGAGGGGTGCCGCCGATGCCGCCTGAGGCCACCACCACCGCCCTGCCCGCGCCCGCCGCCGACCTGTCCAAGACCGGCAGGGCCGTCACCCGCGCCCGCGCCGCCCGCCGGCGCAAGGCAGTGATCGGCGCGGCCCGCGTCCTGCTCCTCGTCGCCGTCCTCGGCCTGTGGGAAGTACTCGCGCGCGCCGAGGTCATCGACCCGTTCAACTTCTCCATGCCGTCGAAGATCTGGGACCAGATCTGGACGTGGACCACGCACGGCACAGCCCTCGGCTCGCTCGGCGAACAGGTCTGGTTCACGCTGTACGAGGCCCTGCTCGGCTGGATCATCGGGGTGGTCGCCGGTGTCGTCTTCGGGATCGCGCTCGGCCGGATCGCGTTCCTCGCCGACGTCCTCGGCCCGTACATCAAGGTCCTCAACTCGATCCCGCGGATCGTGCTCGCGCCGATCTTCGTCATCTGGTTCGGGCTCGGGCCCGCGTCCAAGGTGGCCTCGGCCGTCGTCCTCGTGTTCTTCCCCGTGTTCTTCAACGCCTTCCAGGGCGCCCGCGAGGTCGACCGCAACCTCGTCGCCAACGCCCGCATCCTCGGCGCGAGCGACCGGCGGGTGACGCTTCAGGTCGTCATCCCGTCCGCCACCTCGTGGATCTTCACCAGCCTCCACGTCAGCTTCGGCTTCGCGCTCATCGGCGCCATCGTCGGCGAGTACATCGGTGCCACGAAGGGTGTCGGTCTGCTCGTCGCGCAGTCGCAGGGCACGTTCAACGCGGCCGGTGTGTACGCGGCCATGGTCATCCTCGCCGTCGTCGCGCTGCTCGCCGAAGGGCTGCTGACCTTCGCCGAACGCCGCATCTTCCGCTGGAAACCGGCGGGCTCGGACGACTGACGTCCCCCTGTGCCGAGCCTGCGTACCGCTTCACCGGTCCCTCTCTCCCCGCTTTCCTCACTCTTCTCAAGGACGTGACCCACCATGCGCAAGACCGCGCGGTTCACCGCTCTCGCGGCGACCGGCCTGCTGGCCGTCTCCTCGCTCACCGCCTGTGCCAATGACGCCGCGAGCACGAGCCACGGCTCCGGCGGCGGGGGCGGCGGCAAGGGCGAGAGCGTCAAGATCATGGTCGGTGGCCTGGACAAGGTCATCTACCTGCCGGCGATGCTCACCGACCGCCTCGGCTACTTCAAGGACGAGGGCCTGAACGTCCAGCTCCTGAGCGAGCCGGCCGGCGTCCAGGCGGAGACGGCGCTCGTCTCCGGGCAGGTCCAGGGCGCCGTCGGCTTCTACGACCACACGCTCGACCTCCAGGTCAAGGGCAAGCACGTGGAGTCCGTCGTGCAGTTCTCGCGGGCGCCGGGGGAGGTCGAACTCGTATCGAACAAGAAGGCGAACGACATTAAGTCGCCGAAGGACTTCAAGGGCAAGAAGCTCGGCATCACCGGGCTCGGCTCGTCCACGGACTTCCTCACGAAGTACCTCGCCGTCAAGAACGGGGTGGACCCGAGCGCCTTCTCGCCGGTGGCCGTGGGGGCGGGGCCGACGTTCGTCTCCGCGCTCCAGAAGGGGTCCATCGACGGGGGCATGACGACTGACCCGACCGTCGCCACCGTCCTCGACAAGAAGCTCGGCAAGGTCCTCGTCGACATGCGTACGCCGGAAGGGTCGCAGGCCGCGCTGGGCGGGCCGTACCCGTCGTCCAGCCTCTACATGCAGAAGGACTGGGTCGACGGGCACAAGCCGACGGTGCAGAAGCTGGCCAACGCGTTCGTCAAGACGCTGAAGTGGATGTCCACGCACAGTGCGGACGAGATCGCGGCGAAGATGCCGGTGGACTACTCGCAGGGTGACAAGGCGTTGTACGCGCGGGCGATCAAGGCGACGTTGCCGATGTTCACGGTGGACGGGGTCATGCCGGAGGGTGGGCCGGAGACTGTGGAGCGGGTGCTCAAGGCGTTCAACCCCAACATCAAGAACGCGGATGTCGATCTTGGGGGGACTTATACGACGGAGTTCGTCAAAAAGGCGGGCTAGCCTCCGGCGGGCGGGATTTCGGGCGCGGGGTGTTCTTTGCGCGGGGCGCGGCGGGTCGTCGTTCACCTTTCGCCGGGTGGGTGGCCGGTCGCGCAGTTCCCCGCGCCCCTATCGGGGCCCAGGGAGGAGGTGGCGACGTAGTCGCCCCTCCAGGGGCGCGGGGAACTGCGCGAGAAGCCCCACCGGCCGAAAGGTGATCGACGACCCAGGGGCGCGGGGAACTGCGCGACCAGCCCGCCACCGGCCGTCAGATGATGGCTAAGGCCGGGCGTCAGCCCGCTGTGCGGGGGACTCGGTGTTCCCACGTGCGGTGGAAGACGATCTCCTCCCCGTCACGGCAGACGACCTCACTGGACGTGATGAACTCCCGCTCCGTACAGGAGATCTCCGACCGCGTCTCGACCCGCGCGTCCCACGCCATCTCCGGCCGGTGCAACCGGATCGCCCAGTCGGACCGCGTCCGCGCGGACAGCGGATCGTCCTCCTGGATGACGTACGTCTCCCGCGCGTCCTCCGTGAACTCCAGCCCGTCCGGATACACCCGCGTCCCCCCGTACCGGGGATCGACCTCAAGGGTCCATTCACCCTTGGCGACATCCCGTACGACGAGCCGCTCGGGCCGCTGCTCGTCCAGGGACGCGGGGAAGACGACCCCGAGCGGCTCGGACTGCTCGGGCTCGCCGAAGGCGATCTCGGCGCCCATGTCCCCGCGCCGGACCGGCAGGTCGAGCGTGCTGCCTGCCGGGTCGAGCGTGAAGCCCTGTTCGGATCCCGGCTGCGGCCAGATCCAGGGCCAGTAGGCCGAGGACACCGCGAGCCGGATGCGGTGCCCGGCGGCGAAGGAGTGCCCGATGCCGTTCAGCTCGAAGGAGACGGTCTCGGTGGTGCCCGGCATCCAGGGGATGTTCGCCGCCCGCCCGTGCCGGGAGGACAGATTGAGCACACCGCGCGTGACGAGCGTCGAGGAACCGTCCGGCGCCACGTCGCACAGCCGCGCCACGACCTGCCCGCGCGGCACCGCGCAGGTGATCCGCACCGTCACCTTCGGCCGCCCCGTCACCCGCACCTCCTCGGGCACCTCGAACTCGAAGCACGCCGAGTTGGCGTCCTCGTCCCGCTGGTCCGGAGGCAGGTCCGCGTCGTTGCCGAACGGGAAGAAGCGCCCCGCGTCCAGCCCGGTCCGCTGCGGCGAGCGCACGAGCAGGGGCCGGCCCTGGAGCGCGTACGAGACGGTCTCGACGTGCGGGGACGGCCAGGACGGGTCGCCGACCCAGTGGCCGGGCAGCTCCGGGTAGACGGTGGCCGGCGGGTGCGAGTCGCTGACCCACGAGCGGAGCTTCGGCTCGGCCATGACGCCCGTGTCCTCGCCCTTGAGCCAGTGGTCCCACCAGCGCAGCGTCTCCTGGAGGAAGCCGATCGCCGGTCCGGGCGGCAGACAGCGGTCGGGGTACTGGTGCGACCAAGGCCCGATGATGCCGCGCATCTGTTCGTCGGGCAGGTGTTCGGCGAGGCGGAGCACGGTGTCGCGGTACGGGTCGTGCCAGCCGCCGACCGCGAGGACGCCCGCCTTGATCGCCGAGTAGTCCTCGCAGACGCTGCCGTGCCGCCAGTAGTCGTCGCGGGTCTGGTGCGCGAGCCAGGTGTGGATGAACGGATCGACCGCTTCCAGGCGTCGCTCCCACATCTCCCGCCAGCCCTCGCCGACGAACCGCGGGTCCGGCGGGCGCGAGACGAACGCGAGCATGGTCGCCGCCCACGCGTGCATGTCCACCGCGAGGACGGAACCTCCCATGTAGTGCACGTCGTTGTCATAACGGTCGTCCGTGGAGCAGACGGTGACGATCGCCTTGAGCGGCTCGGGCGCGAGGGCCGCGATCTGGAGGGAGTTGAACCCGCCCCAGGAGATGCCGAACATGCCGACCTTGCCGGACGACCAGGGCTGCGCGGCGAGCCAGTTCACGACCTCGACGCCGTCGGCCAGCTCCTGCGCGTCGTACTCGTCGCCGGGCAGCCCCTCGGAGTTGCCGTGCCCGCGCACGTCCACCCGTACGGAGGCGTAGCCGTGGCCCGCGTACCAGGGGTGGCGCTGCCAGTCGCGCGGCGCGGTCCAGTCGGAGAGCCGGTAGGGCAGGTATTCGAGCAGGACGGGGACCGGCTCGTCGGTGACCGGCCGCCATACGCGCGCGAAGAGCGTCGTCCCGTCGGAGAGGGGTACGCGGATGTCCTCGCGGGTCGTCCCGTACGGGAAATCGGAGCGGATGTGGGGGGTGCGCGCAGTGCTCATGGAGGAACCTCAGTGAACGGGGTGCATGGTGCGGCGCAGCCAGGGCGCCAGGGCGATCACGATCACGCCGACCGCGACGGCGATGGCGCCGTTGACGCCGAAGTACGCGGGGTTGGAGACCTCGCCGTACAGCTTCACGGTCTGCGCCTGGATGCCGTTGGCGAGGGCCAGCGACAGGAACCACAGGGACATGGTCTGGCTGGCGAACGCCTTGGGGGCGAGCTTGGTCGTCGCCGACATGCCGGAGGTCTCCAGCAGGATGTCGCCGAGCCCGAGCAGCAGGTACGAGCCGACGATCCACCAGGCGGCCATCTTGTACGAGTCACCGCTGTGCCCGGACGTGGGCAGGACCATCAGCAGGAACGACAGCCCGCCCAGGATCACGCCGAACGCGATCTTGTTGGACGCGTGCGGCTGGCGCGGGCCCATCCGCGCCCACACGCCCGCCACGACCGGGGCGAGCCCCACCTCGAAGGCGCCGAGGGCGGACGCGTACCAGCTCGCGGGGAAGTGGAAGCCGAGGATGGTCGTCTCGGCGTTCGACGCGGCCAGCAGCATCATCGTCGAGTACGCCTGGAACAGGATGAAGTTGAACGCGACCGACGCGAGGAACAGCACGAGGTAGGGGCGCAGCCGCCCGCGTTCCTCGGCGCTCACCCGGGGGCTGCGGAACATGACGACGAAGTACACCACCGGGGCGATCACCGAGATGATCGTCAGGCAGTCCACGAAGCGGCCCATCGTCAGCCAGCCCGCCAGCGACAGGACCACCGCGAGGGCGGCCACCACCAGCGCGCCGACGATCATCGTGCGCACGGCACGGCCCATCGCCGCCGGCGGCAGCCGGTACTCGGCGGTCTCGCTGCGCCCGGCCAGGTGGCGGCGCCCGGTGACGTACTGGATCAGGCCGAGCGTCATGCCGACGGCGGCGGCGGAGAAGCCCCAGTGCCAGCCCTTGTGCTCGCCGAGCCAGCCGGTGATCAGCGGCCCGGCGAACGCGCCGATGTTGATCCCCATGTAGTACAGGGCGAAGCCGGCGTCGCGGCGCTGGTCGTCGGTGCGGTACAGCTTGCCCACCATGGAGGCCACGTTCGGCTTGAGCAGGCCCGTGCCGGCGCTGATCAGGCCGAGCCCCACCCAGGTCATGGTCGAGGTCGGCACCGCCATCGAGTAGTGTCCGCAGGCGATGAGGATGCCACCCCACAGCACCGCCCGGTACGAGCCGAGGATGCGGTCCGCGAGCCAGCCGCCGGCGACGGACACGAGGTAGACGAGCGTGCCGTAGGCCGCGGAGACCGACGCGGCCGTGCCCGGGTCCATGCCCATGCCGTCGTTGGCGACGGTGTCGGCGAAGTACAGGACGAGGATGGCCTGCATGCCGAGGAACGAGAACCGTTCCCAGACCTCCAGGCCGGACAGCGTCAGCAGGCCGCGAGGCTGCCCGAAGAAGGCGGCGTCGTCGGCCGGCGGGGGCCCGGCCCCGGGGTCGGCGTCGGTCGTGGTGCTCGACAAAGTACGTACTCCTGGTCGTATCGGCTGATGAGCAACATACCGGGGGTGTCCGGGACCCGCCCGGTCTGGACTGTCCGGGCGGGCGCCCCCTGTGATCGAAACGGGACCGGATACGCTGACTTGAGTGATGGCAGCGACACATCGACAAACCGTGTCATCGACCGAATGATCGACCGAGTTCGCCATGTGATCGTCAGCAGACAGGAGACCCACTCGTGACCGTCGTCGGGACTTTCGGTCTTAGCGTGCGGGACCAGGCTCTCGAAGCCGATGTCCAGGCCGGTTTGGCGGCTGTCGAGGAGGGACTGCTCGAAGCCACCAAGAGCGAGGTTCCCTTCATCACGCAGGCCGCCCAGCATCTGGTGCGCGCCGGCGGCAAGCGCTTCAGGCCGCTGCTCGTGACGCTCGCCGCGCAGTTCGGCGACCCGTACGCGCCGGGTGTCGTGCCCTCGGCCGTCGTCGTCGAGCTGACCCACCTCGCCACGCTCTACCACGACGACGTGATGGACGAGGCGGACGTCCGCCGCGGGGTGCCGAGCGCCAACCAGCGCTGGGACAACTCGGTGGCCGTCCTCACCGGCGACTTCCTCTTCGCCCGCGCCTCGCACATCCTCGCCGACCTCGGCCCGGACGCCGTACGCATCCAGGCGGAGGCGTTCGAACGGCTGGTCACCGGCCAGATCCTGGAGACCGCGGGCCCGGCCGACGGCCGCGACCCGGTCGACCACTACCTCGACGTGCTCGGCGGCAAGACCGGCTCGCTGATCGCCGTGGCGTGTCGTTTCGGCGCCATGATGTCCGGCGCCGACGAGACCGTCGTGGACGTCCTCACCCAGTACGGGGAGCGGCTCGGCGTCGCCTTCCAGCTCGCCGACGACGTCCTCGACATCGCCTCCGACTCCCACGAGTCCGGCAAGACGCCCGGCACCGACCTGCGCGAGGGCATCCCCACGCTGCCGGTGCTGCGGCTGCGCGAGCGCGCCGACAAGCTCGGGCTCGCCGAGGACCGCGAGCTGGTCGAACTGCTCGACTCCGACCTCACCGACGACGAGCGACACGCCGAGGCGCTGCGCCGGCTGCGCGCCCACCCGGCGCTGGAGCAGGCCCGCCGCGACACCGTGCGCTACGCCGAGGAGGCGCGCGCCGCGCTCGCCCCGCTGCCGGAGTGCCAGGCGAAGGCGGCGCTGGTCGAGCTGTGCGACGCCGTGGTGCACCGCGCGGGCTGACCGCCGATCACGGGCCCGCCCGGCCCGCCCGCCCGTCGCGCCCGGGGTCACCCGTCCGTCGCGCCCGCGCCCACCCGTCCGGGTCAGCCGGGCGGGTGGTGTCCCCTACGGGGTGTCAGGGGGCGAGGGCCCTTGTGTCATCCCGTGGGTGTACGCCGAGTTGATCCCGGGGTCTGACGTCTTCGCGGTGCCGTTTTGGTCAGATAGGGGTACACCACTCCAGACCAATTCGGGTGAGAATGGCGGCTGGGGGTGGACGTGTGCACACGACGGTAAGCCGCCGCCGATCACGGAGGTAGGGCAACAGACATGGCACCGAACGAAACCGAACAGAGCACCGGACCCCGCAAAGCGGCCCGGTACGCGGTCCCGGTGGCCGTGGTGGGGGTGGCCGCGGCGACCATCGGGCTCGTCCCGGCGCTCGCCGACTCGGGCGACCCGCACCTGCCGAAGATCACCGCGCAGCAGCTCATCGAGAAGATCGCGAAGTCGGACACCGAGCAGTTGTCCGGCACCGTCAAGATCCACACCGACCTCGGTCTGCCCTCGCTCGGCGGCGCCGCGGCCGGCGGCCTGACCGGCGGCGCCCCGGGCGCCTCGGGCGGCCCCGGCTCCGGCTCCTCCGCCGACCCGCGCGCCAAGCTCGGCGAACTGGCCTCCGGGACGCACACCCTGCGCGTCGCCGCCGACGGCCCCGACCGCCAGAAGCTGTCCGTCCTCGACGACGCGTCCGAGTACAGCCTGATCCACAACGGCGCGGACGTCTGGGGCTACGACAGCAAGTCCAACGAGGCGTTCCACGCGCAGCAGCCGCGCTCCGGCGAGCGGGCGGGCGCCGAGAAGCCGTCGAAGACGCCGGGCGGCCCGCTCGACGTCGGCAAGCGGCCCGAGGGCATGCCGGCCACGCCCAAGCAGTTCACGGACGAGGTCCTCAAGGCGTCCGGCGACACCACGTCCTTCACCGTCGACGGCACCTCGCAGGTCGCCGGCCGTGACGCCTACCGCCTCCAGATCAAGCCCAAGCAGGCCGGTTCGACGGTCGGCGCGATCACGGTCTCCGTGGACGCCAAGACCGGTACGCCGCTGAAGTTCACGCTCACCCCGGCGAGCGGCGGCGCGGCCGTCGTCGACGCGGGCTTCACCAAGGTCGACTTCGGCAAGCCGGCCGCGTCCACGTTCGACTTCAAGCCCGCGAAGGGCATGAAGGTGACCGAGGCCGACCAGGCGAAGCAGGAGCGGCAGCGGCAGGGCAAGCCCGAGGCCGGGCGGCCCGAGCACCTCGGCGGTCCCATGATCGTCGGCAAGGGCTGGACGTCCGTCGCCGAGCTGAAGCTGCCCAAGGAGGCGGCGGGCATCGCGTCCGGCGCGCGGAGCGGCGCCGACCTGCCGCCCGACGCGCAGAAGTTCATCGGCTCGCTGGGGGACAAGGTCCACGGCTCGTTCGGCAAGGGCACGGTCTTCTCGACGCGCCTGGTGAACGTGTTGGTGACCGAGGACGGCAAGGCGTACGCCGGTGCCGTCACCAAGGACACCCTGGTCAAGGTGGCCGAGAAGGGCTGACCCCGCGCGGGCCGGCGACGGCTCGCGGGGCGCGGGGGCGGCGGCACACGCCGTCCCCGCGCCCGGGTGACGGAGACGGCGGCACGTGGCGTCCCCGCGCCCGCGTGACGGACGAGGAGGGGCATGGCGGCGGTCATCGAGACCGAGGAGCTGACCAAGCGCTACCGGGGCGGGCGGCCGGCCGTGGACGGGCTGAGCCTCACGGTCCCCGAGGGCGCCGTCTTCGGCTTCCTCGGGCCGAACGGATCGGGCAAGACGACCACCATCCGCATGCTCATGGGCCTCATCGAGCCGACCTCGGGCACCGCCCGGCTGCTCGGCCGCCCGATGCCCCGCGCCGGCCGCGCGGTCCTGCCGCACGTCGGCGCGCTGATCGAGGGCCCGGCCCTGTACGGGTTCCTCTCCGGCCGCGACAACCTGCTGCGCTACGACGCCGCCGACCCGACCGCCGACCCGCGCACCCGCGCCCGCCGGGTGACGCGGGCCCTGGAGCGGGTGGGCCTGGGCGCGGCCGCGGGCAAGAAGGCGCGCGCGTACTCCCTCGGGATGAAACAGCGGCTCGGGCTCGCGGCGGCCCTGCTCCAGCCGCGCCGCCTGCTGGTCCTCGACGAGCCGACGAACGGGCTCGACCCGCAGGGCATGCGCGAGATCCGCACGCTGGTGCGGGAACTGGCCTCGGACGGCACGACCGTCTTCCTCTCCTCCCACCTCCTCGACGAGATCGAGCAGGTGTGCACGCACGCCGCCGTGATGGCCCAGGGCCGGCTGCTGGTCCAGGGCCCGGTCGCGGAGCTGGCGGGCGGCGCTCGCGGCACGCTCCAGGTCACCACCCCCGACCCGGCGGACGCGGCCCGCGTCCTGAAGGAGCACGGGGTCACGGTCCTGGAGACGGCCGGCGACACGGTACGGGCCGAGCCGCCGCCGCCCGGAACGGACGTGGCCGAGCTGAACGCGGCGCTGGTCGCGGCGGGCGTCCGCGTACGCGGCTTCGGCGTCGAACGCGCCTCCCTGGAGGACGCGTTCGTCGCCCTGACAGGGGAGGGCTTCGATGTCGCGGGCTGAACCGGACACGGGCTCGCGCGGGGACGCGGGACGGGACCTGGGCGCGGGGGAGCGTGGGAGCGCGGGACGGGACCTGGGTCCGGGGTCGCGCGAGGGCGCGGGGACGGACTCGGGCGCGGGCTCCGGTGCGGGTGCGGGGGTCGAGTCGGGCGCGGGCACGGACTTGGGCGCGGGCCCCTGCGCCGGTACGGGGGCCGAGGCGGGAGCGAGCATGGGCTCGGGCGGACGTACGGGACCTGGTGCCGGTGGCGGGTCGGGTCCGGGGGCCGGCTTCGGTGTGGGTACGCGTTCCGGTGGCGGTGCGGTGGGGGCCGATACGGGCGCCGCGCGCTTTCGTCCGCTGCGTACGCTCGGGCTGCTGCGCAGCGAGGTCGCCGTCACCTTCCGGCGCTGGCGCACGCTGGCCCTGCTCGCGGTCCTCGCCGGGGTCCCGGTGCTCATCGGGATCGCCGTGCGGATCGAGACGGGCGGGCAGGCCGGCGCGGCCGGGGGCGGGCCGGAGGGCGGCGGGCCCGCGTTCATCGCGCAGATCACGAACAACGGCCTGTTCCTCGTCTTCACCGCGCTCGCGGCGACCCTGCCGTTCTTCCTGCCGATGGCCGTCGGGGTCATCGCCGGGGACGCCATCGCGGGGGAGGCGAGCGCCGGCACCCTGCGCTATCTCCTGGTCGCTCCGGCCGGCCGGACCCGGCTGCTGCTCACCAAATACGCGACCTCCCTGATCTTCTGCCTCGCCGGAACGCTGGTCGTGGCGGTTTCGGCGCTGGTCACGGGCCTGGCCCTGTTCCCCCTCGGGGACGTGGTCACGATCTCCGGCACCCGGATCGGCTACGGCGAGGGCCTGTGGCGGGCGCTGCTGATCGCGCTGGTCGTGGCGGCGTCGCTGATCGGCATCGCCGCGCTCGGCCTGTTCGTCTCCACGCTCACCAACAGCGGCATCGCGGCGATGGCCACCACCGTCGGCCTGCTCATCACGGTCCAGATCCTCGACCAGATCCCCCAGCTCCACGCCATCCAGCCCTATCTGTTCTCCCATCACTGGCTGTCCTTCGCGGACCTGATGCGGGACCCGGTCTACTGGGACGGCCTGCTCAAGAACCTCGGCCTCCAGGCCCTGTACGCCGCGGTGTTCGGCTCGGCGGCCTGGGCGCGCTTCACCTCCAAGGACGTCACCGCCTAGGGTCGGGCCGCGAGCACCCCGTACGGGCGTCAGGCCGCCGCCGTCTCGTAGCCGTACCGGGCGAACGGCGGCTCGCCCTCGAAGAACGTCTTCGCGCGGGTCAGCGCCGCCTCGTCGCGCAGGACGTCGCCCGGTCTGCTGCCGTTGCCCAGCAGGACGCCGCCGAAGCGCATGCCCATGTACGCCGCCGAGTTGCGCAGGGCGCCGACGAGCGGGTCGGCCACCTCGCTCTCCTCGTGCGCGAGCGCGGTGACGCCCCACAGGGTGCGGCCGGCGAGCGTCTCCTTGAAGTCGACGCCGGGGGTGCGCAGCCAGCCCGACCAGTGGTCCAGGTAGCGCTTCATCGGGGCGGAGAGCGTGTACCAGTACAGCGGCGACACGATCACGATGTCCGTCGCGGCGAGGGTCGCGTCGAGCAGGAGCGCGGTGTTGTCGCCGTGCGGGCGGCGGTGGTCGCTGTCGTGGCGCAGGTCCTCGAAGTCGGGCAGCGGGTGCCGGGCGAGGTCGATCCAGCGCTGCCCGATGCCCGGCGGCAGTTGCTCGGCGGCGCGGCGGGCCAGCAGCTCGCTGTTGCCGTCGGAGCGGCTGCTGCCGAGGACGAAGAGGAAAGAGCGGTCGGCCATGGATCCCCCAAAGACGCGGACGCGTTGTAGATGCGTGTGCAGTATATGCATGCGCATCTACAACGCGGAAGACCCCGCTCGGGTGAACCGACTCCCCGTACGCCCGACCCCCGCACGCCCCGAACCCGTACGCCCCGAGCTACGCCCTCGGCCCCGCCGTCACTGCAGGTCGAACTCGTTCCCCTCGGGGTCCGTCATCGCCACCCAGGAACCGGCCGGCGTCTCCACCCGCTGCCGCACCCGCGCCCCCAGCGCCGTCAGCCGCTCGACCTCGGCCTCTCTTCGCTCCGGGCCCGCGTGGATGTCGATGTGCAGCCGGTTCTTGCCGGACTTGGCCTCGGGGACGCGCTGGAACAGCAGGCGCCGCCCGAGCCCGGTACCGGTCGCCTCCTCCACGGGGTCGCCGGGATGGCGCACCGCGATCAGGTCACGGAACGCGCGCCGCCCCCGGAACTCGACCGTCTGCTCCTTCGGCAGCGCGCCCATGCCGAGCAGGCGCTCGATCAGTGCCGCGTTGTCCTCGACCTCGTAGCCCAGTGCCGCCGCCCAGAACTCCGCCTGCGCGTGCGGGTCGGCGGCGTCCACGACGAGCTTCCACTCGAAGGTGACGCCGCCGGTGGTCATGTCCCCGGTACGGCTGTCCCCCGTACCGCTGTCTCCAGTAGTCATGTCCCCAGTGAAGCGGACCCCACTGACAACGGCCCCCGGAACAGAACGGCCCCCCGGAACAGAACGGCCCCCGGAGCAGGGGGTGTCGGCTCAGCGCGCGCGCTCGCGCTCGACGGCGCCGCCCGCGGCCGTCTCGGCGACCGTGCGCGCGGCGGCGGCCCGCGTCAGTTCCGCGCGGCCCGCGTGCGCGGTGCGCAGCGCGTCGAACGTGAGGATCATCAGGGCCGCCCACACCAGGGCGAACCCGGCCCAGCGCTCGGGCGGCATCTCCTCGTGGAAGTACACGATGCCCAGCAGGAACTGGAAGACCGGCGCGAGGTACTGGAGCAGCCCGAGCGTGGAGAGCGGCACACGGATCGCGGCGGCGCCGAAGCAGACCAGCGGGATCGCGGTGACCAGGCCGGTGGAGGCGAGCAGTGCCGCGTTGCCCGCGCCCGCGTGGCCGAAGACGAGGTCACCCTGCGCGGTGAGCCACAGGAGGTAGGCGAGGGCGGGCAGGAACTGGATCGCGGTCTCGGCGGCGAGCGACTCCAGGCCGCCCAGGTCCACCTTCTTCTTCACGAGCCCGTACGAGCCGAAGGAGAACGCGAGGACCAGCGAGATCCACGGCGGTCGCCCGTACCCGATGGCGAGCACCAGCACGGCCGCGACGCCGATGCCGACCGCCGCCCACTGCGCGGGCCGCAGGCGCTCGCCGAGGAGCAGGACGCCGAGGGCGATGGAGACGAGCGGGTTGATGAAGTAGCCGAGGGACGCCTCGACGACGTGCCCGGCGTTCACCGACCAGATGTAGACGCCCCAGTTGACGGTGATGACGGCCGCGCCGAGCGCCACCAGGGCGAGCCTGCGCGGCTGGCGCAGCAGGTCGCGGGCCCAGTCCCAGCGGCGTACGAACAGCAGCAGCGCGAGCCCGACGGCGACCAGCGACCACACCATGCGGTGGGCGAGGATCTCCAGTGCGCCGGCCGGCTTGAGCAGTGGCCAGAAGAGGGGGACGAGGCCCCACATCCCGTAGGCCGCGAAGCCGTTGAGAAGCCCGACGCGCCCCTGCTCGCGTCCCTGCTGTTCCCTCTCGGCCACGGCCGCCCTCCTCACGACATGCGGCAGCCCCGCGGCGGCCACCAGAAAGGTAGCGCTGCGGGGCCCGGTATGTCATGCCCGTATCGCCATACGGTCCTGACGGTTCGGCGGGTCAGCGCAGCGCGGCGGCGATCGCGTCGGCGAGCGGGGTGGTGGGGCGGCCGATGAGGCGGGCGAGGGTGCCGTCGCGGTGGGCGAGGCGGCCGCGGGCGATGGCCTCGTCCACGTCGACGAGGATGTCGGCGAAGGGGGCGGGCAGGCCCGCGCCGAGCAGCACCTCGCGGTGCTCGGCGGCGGAGACGGGCCGGTAGACGATCTCCTTGCCGCTGAGCCGGGCGACCTCGGCCGCGTACTCGCTCAGCGACCAGGCGTCGTCGCCGCTCAGCTCGTAGGCCTGGCCCTCGTGGCCCTCGCCGGTCAGGACGGCGACGGCGGCTGCCGCGTAGTCGGCGCGGGCGGCGGAGGCGATACGGCCCTCGCCCGCGTTGGCGACGACGGCGCCGTGCGCGAGGACCGGGGCGAGGTTCTCCGTGTAGTTCTCGTGGTACCAGCCGTTGCGCAGGAACGTGTACGGCAGGCCGGACTCCAGGATCGCCGCCTCGGTCGCCTTGTGCTCGTCGGCCAGCGTGAAGTCGGCGTCCGGGCCGCCGAGGACGCCGGTGTACGCGAGCAGCGCCACGCCCGCGGCCTGGGCCGCGTCGATCACCGCGCGGTGCTGCGGCAGGCGCTGCCCGATCTCGCTGCCGGAGACGAACAGCACGCGGTCGCCGGTGCGGAAGGCGTCCCGCAGGGTCTCGGGGGCGCTGTAGTCGGCGACGCGGATCTCGACGCCGCGCTCGGCGAGGGTGGCGGCCTTCTCCTTGTCGCGTACGACGGCGGCGACGCGCCCGGCCGGGACGCCCGCGGCGAGCAGGCCCTCGACGGCGAGGCGGCCCAGGTGTCCGGTGGCTCCGGTGACGACGAGGCTCATGGGTGACATCTCCTTGGTGACGGGGTGTGCCACTCACCGTAAAGGGGGCGCTTACTAGAAGAAAGTACCCACTTCAAAGTAAGGTACTGGCATGAAGGTGAGTGACGACGTAGTGATGAAGCTCCGGCAGGGCGAGGAGATGTGCCCGCACAGGCTGGTCCTGGAGCACGTCACCAGCCGCTGGGGCGTGCTCGTGCTGCTGGCGCTGGAGGAGCGCTCGTACCGGTTCAGCGAGCTGCGCCGGGAGATCGGGCGGGTCAGCGAGAAGATGCTGACGCAGACGCTCCAGACGCTGGAGCGGGACGGGATCGTGCACCGCGACGCCAAGCCCGTCATCCCGCCCCGCGTCGACTACTCGCTGACCCCGCTCGGCCGGGAGGCCGCGGAGCTGGTCCGCGGGCTCTCCGTGTGGACGGCCCGGCGCATGGCCGACGTGGAGCGGGCCCGCCAGGAGTACGACGAGGCCCGGTGACCGGCGTCGTCCGACTGGCGTACCCGGGCGCCACGTCGGCCGTCCGGGAGCCCGCGGGCCGCCCGGCCCGGCATGTGGACGGCGCATCAGGGGCAGACACCCGGTAGGGCGCCGAGCCGCACCGGACCCGCCATCCCTCTGTGCGCCCCCTGTCCGCCTCCCGCGCGTCCCGAACCCGCTCGGCACCCTGGAGGTGGAACGTTCCGCCCGTTGCGCCGACCGGGGGGTCTCCTTGACATGGTCACACTGACAGCACCGCTGCGGGGGGTCGGAACCTGGCTCAGGGCCGGGATCGACCGCCGCCGCCACCGGGACGAGCTCCTCGAACGACTGGTGCAGGAGCTGTGCCGCGCCAACACGCTCCGCCAGCACACCCTGTTCCTGGACCAGTTGGACCGGGCCATCGCCGATCCGGACCTCGCCGCCGCCCTGAGCACCCTGCCCGGCCTCTCCGTACGCGACCGCCGCCTGATGCTCTGGGCCAACCGCGAGTACTCCGTCCTGCTGCTCGCCCACCGCGTCGGCGTCTTCGGCTGGGACGAGCTGATCGGCCACCTGCGCATCCTGTGCCGCAACGAGTTCTTCAAGCAGTTCTGGGACCGCACGAAGGAACACCGCCGCAGCCTCGCCCCCGAAAGCCTGGACGCCCGCGTCAACGAGGCCCTCGACGCCATGATGGAAGAGCTCGCCGCGGGCGCGGAGGAATGGTGGGTGGTCGGGCCCGAGGGCGCGTGAAGTCGCCGGCGACGCCCGGGTGTTCAGGAGGCGGCGCGGGGCGGCGTCAGGCCTCTGGTGTCAGGTGTCAGGCGTCGGGCAGGTCGCGCTTGGCGCGCACCAGCGTGGCCCGGGTGATCACGACGACGCGCTCGCCGGCGCCGAGGGTGACGCCCTGCGGGAGGCTGTCACGCAGGGACTCGGTGGCGTCCGTGCCGATCACCGCGTAACTGGTGTCACTCAGTTCGAAGATGTCCGGGCAGGTCTCGCCGGTGCCGCAACCCCTCAAGCCGGGGGCGTCCCCCACGCGACGAACGATCTTCACTTCGGGGGTCTCCTCGGACTGAACGATGGTCGGGTGCTGAACCTTCGCCGAAGTGACCGCGGGGAAGCAAAACGGGCGGTAGTCCGGATGGGCGCGCGTCCGTCCCTTCGGAGGGCGTGCCGCATCCTTCCGCCGCGCCCGTGACCCCGGCGGACGCCCGCTGGAACCTGACCGGAGCACGACGGTTCCGTGCCCTCGTGAGACCGGCCGATCCCACTCCTTCGAGTGACCTCGTACGGCCGTCCTCAGAGCGGGGCGTGGCCTCAGCCCAGGGGCCCGGGGGCGCCGGAGGGGCCCGGGGTGGTGTTGGGGTCCGGGCCCCCCTGTGTGTGGGGTCAGTCGAGGACTGGCCAGGTGTCTGTGCCGGTCAGGAGGGACGCCAGGTCTCCCTTGCCGTTCTGTTCGACGGCGGTGTCGAGCTGGTCGGACATGAGGGTGTCGTAGACGGGGCGTTCGACGTCGCGCAGGACGCCGATGGGGGTGTGGTGGAGGGTGTCGGGGTCGGCGAGGCGGGAGAGGGCGAAGGCCGTGGTGGGGGAGGTGGCGTGGGCGTCGTGGATGAGGATGTCGGCCTTGTTGTCCTCGGTGACGGCTACGACGTGCAGGTCGCCGGTGGAGGGGTCGCGGACGACGCCCTTCGAGCCCCCGGCGCCGAAGGTGATGGGCTGTCCGTGTTCGAGGCGGATGACGGCTTCCTCGGCTTGTTGTTTGTCCTTGAGGACTTCGAAGGCGCCGTCGTTGAAGATGTTGCAGTTCTGGTAGATCTCGACGAGGGCGGTGCCGGGGTGGTCGGCGGCGGCGCGGAGCACGGAGGTGAGGTGCTTGCGGTCGGAGTCGACGGTGCGGGCGACGAAGCTGGCTTCCGCGCCGATGGCGAGGGAGACCGGGTTGAAGGGGGCGTCGAGGGAGCCCATCGGGGTGGACTTGGTGATCTTGCCGACTTCGGACGTGGGGCTGTACTGGCCTTTGGTGAGTCCGTAGATGCGGTTGTTGAAGAGGAGGATCTTGAGGTTGACGTTGCGGCGCAGGGCGTGGATGAGGTGGTTGCCGCCGATGGAGAGGGCGTCGCCGTCGCCGGTGACGACCCACACGCTCAAGTCGCGCCGGGAGGAGGCGAGTCCGGTGGCGATGGCGGGGGCGCGGCCGTGGATGGAGTGCATCCCGTAGGTGTTCATGTAGTACGGGAAGCGGGAGGAGCAGCCGATGCCGGAGACGAAGACGATGTTCTCCTTGGCGATGCCGAGTTCGGGCATGAAGCCCTGGACGGCGGCGAGGATCGCGTAGTCACCGCAGCCGGGGCACCAGCGCACTTCCTGGTCCGACTTGAAGTCCTTCATCGACTGCTTGGCCTCGGCCTTGGGGACCAGGGACAGCAGCGTCTCGCCGCCTCCGGCGGTCCCGCCGGGCGTCGTCGCCTCCGGGGTCGTGGTGTCAGCCATCGATGGCCTCCTTGAGGGCCGTGGCGAGCTGCTCGGCCTTGAACGGCATGCCGTTGACCTGGTTGTAGGAGTGCGCGTCGACCAGGTAGCGGGCGCGGACGAGGGTGGCGAGCTGGCCGAGGTTCATCTCGGGCACGACGACCTTGTCGTACCGCTTCAGCACGTCACCGAGGTTCTTCGGGAACGGGTTCAGATGCCGCAGATGCGCCTGCGCGATCCGCTCCCCGGCCCCCCGCAGCCGCCGCACCGCAGCCGTGATCGGGCCATAGGTCGAACCCCAGCCGAGCACGAGCGTGGTCGCCTCACCGGACGGGTCGTCCACGTCCAGATCCGGTACGTCGATGCCGTCGATCTTCGCCTGGCGGGTGCGGACCATGAAGTCGTGGTTGGCCGGGTCGTAGGAGATGTTGCCCGTGCCGTCCTGCTTCTCGATCCCGCCGATCCGGTGCTCCAGACCGGGGGTGCCGGGCACGGCCCAGGGGCGGGCCAGGGTGTGCGGGTCACGCTTGTACGGCCAGAAGACCTCGCTGCCGTCGTCGAGGGTGTGGTTCGGGCCCTGCGCGAACTGCACCCGCAGATCCGGGAGTTCATCGACCTCGGGGATGCGCCAGGGCTCGGAGCCGTTGGCCAGGTAGCCGTCCGACAGCAGGAAGACCGGGGTGCGGTACGTGACCGCGATCCGGGCCGCTTCCAGCGCCGCGTCGAAGCAGTCCGCGGGCGTGCAGGGGGCGATCACCGGGACCGGTGCCTCACCGTTGCGGCCGTACATGGCCTGGAGGAGATCCGCCTGCTCCGTCTTGGTGGGCAGGCCGGTGGAGGGGCCGCCGCGCTGGATGTCCACGATCAGCAACGGCAGTTCGAGCGAGACCGCCAGCCCGATCGTCTCCGACTTCAACGCCACACCCGGACCCGAGGTCGTGGTGACGGCGAGAGAGCCGCCGAAGGCCGCGCCCAGCGCCGCCCCGATCCCCGCGATCTCGTCCTCCGCCTGGAAGGTCCGTACGCCGAAGTTCTTGTGCTTGGACAGCTCGTGCAGGATGTCCGAGGCCGGCGTGATCGGGTACGAGCCGAGGTAGAGCGGGAGGTCCGCCTGGCGGGACGCGGCGATCAGGCCGTAGGACAGGGCCAGGTTCCCGGAGATGTTGCGGTAGGTGCCGGCCGGGAAGGCGGTGGCGGCCGGGGCCACCTCGTAGGAGACCGCGAAGTCCTCGGTGGTCTCGCCGAAGTTCCAGCCGGCGTGGAAGGCCGCGAGGTTCGCCTTCATGATCTCGGGCTTACGGGCGAACTTCTGCTTAAGGAAGCGCTCGGTGCCCTCGGTCGGCCGGTGGTACATCCACGACAGAAGGCCGAGCGCGAACATGTTCTTGCTGCGCTCCGCCTCCTTGCGCGAGAGGTCGAACTCCTTGAGCGCCTCCACGGTCAGCGTCGTCAGTGGCACCGGGTGGACGTGGTAGCCGTCGAGGGAGCCGTCCTCCAGAGGCGATTCCTCGTAACCGACCTTGGCCATCGCGCGCTTGGTGAACTCGTCCGTGTTGACGATGACTTCCGCGCCGCGCGGCAGGTCCTGGATGTTCGCCTTCAGGGCGGCCGGGTTCATCGCCACCAGCACGTTCGGCGCGTCGCCGGGCGTGAGGATGTCGTGGTCCGCGAAGTGCAACTGGAACGAGGAGACTCCGGGCAGGGTGCCGGCGGGTGCCCTGATCTCGGCCGGGAAGTTCGGCAAGGTCGACAGATCGTTGCCGAAGGTGGCGGTCTCCGACGTGAAGCGGTCCCCGGTGAGCTGCATGCCGTCACCCGAGTCGCCCGCGAACCGGATGATCACCCGGTCCAGGCGCCGTACGTCCTTGTTCGACGCGCGCTCGTGCGTCCGCTGCTCTCCGACCACCGCGCTGTCGGCCCCCTCGGCCTGCTCGGCTGGGCTACTGACCTGGCTGGTCACTTGAACTGGACCTCCTTCGAGGCGGCTCTACGGGCAGGGCCGTCCGACCGGCCTTCCCAGGGCCAACCCTACGTCGGTAAGGGTCGCCTTCCCCCGAGCATTCGCATGACGGACCGGAAAATGAGACGGCTTCTGGCCGTATTTGTCGCCCGGTTCGTCCCGCTCTGCCCGGAGTCGGAACGCGCCATCCCAAGGGACGGAGTACATCTGACAGGGTGTCAGGTGATCATGAGTTGAGGTAGGTGAGCACGGCCAGGACCCGCCGGTGATCCCCGTCACTCTGCGACAGGCCCAGCTTCAGGAAGATGTTGCTGACGTGCTTCTCGACCGCGCCGTCGCTCACCACGAGCCGGCGCGCGACGGCCGAGTTCGTCCGGCCCTCCGCCATCAGGCCCAGCACCTCGCGCTCGCGCGGCGTCAGATTCGCCAGCACGTCCTGCTTGCGGCTGCGCCCGAGGAGCTGCGCGACGACCTCCGGGTCCAGTGCCGTGCCGCCCTGCGCCACCCGCACCACCGCGTCCACGAACTCCCGCACCTCGGCGACCCGGTCCTTCAGCAGATAGCCGACGCCGCGGCTGGAGCCGGCGAGCAGTTCGGTGGCGTACCGCTCCTCCACGTACTGCGACAGGACCAGCACCCCGAGCCCCGGGAACAGGCCGCGCAGCTGCACCGCCGCGCGCACGCCCTCGTCGGTGTGGGTCGGGGGCATCCGCACGTCCGCCACCACGACGTCCGGCAGCTCGTCCTGCGCGCCGAGGTCCATGACCGTCTTGACGAGCGCCTCGCCGTCGCCGACCCCCGCGACGACCTCCAGGCCCCGGTCGGTCAGCAGCCGGGTCAGGCCCTCCCTGAGCAGCACTGAATCCTCGGCGATGACGACCCGCACCCTGTCCTCCACGTTTCCGTCCCCCCAGCGCCCCCGGCATCCGGCCTACGGGGCTTTCTCGACGGGACAAGCATCCCAGCATCCGGGCCCGCACGTCCCCACCCACCGGGCCCTACGCCCCTACTTACCGGGCCCTACGCCCCCACCCGCCGGGCCGCACGCCCCGACTCACCGGCATCGCAGGGCCCCCGCCCGCACCCCGCGCACCGGGCCCGGGCATGCCGGTGAGCGGCGCGGGGGCAGCCGCACCGCTCACCGGCCGAGGCCGGCGGGAAGGGTCAGGGGCGTCAGGAGTGGCGCCAGGGCAGCTCCGCCGTCACCCGGGTCGGGCCCGCGGGCGGCGAGTCGACCAGGAGCACGCCGTCCACCGCGTCGAGGCGCTCGGTGAGCCCGGCGAGGCCGGAGCCGCCGTCCGCGTCCGCGCCGCCCACGCCGTTGTCGAAGACCTGGATGAGCAGCCGGTCGCCCGCGCGCCACACATCGACCTCGGCGCGCGTGGCACGGCTGTGCTTGCTGATGTTCTGGAGCAGTTCGGAGACCGTGAAGTAGGCGATGCCCTCGATCGCGGGCGCGGGCCGCTCGGCGAGGTCCACCTCCACCGTCACCGGGACCGTGCAGCGGGAGGCGACCGAGGACAGGGCCGCGTCCAGGCCCCGGTCGGTGAGGACCGCCGGGTGGATGCCCCGGGCCAGGTCACGCAGCTCCTGGAGGGCCGTCTTCACCTCGCCGTGCGCCTCGTCCACCATGCGCGCCGCCGCGTCCGGGTCCTCGGTCAGCTTCTCCTTGGCGAGTCCCAGGTCCATCGCCAGGCTGACCAGGCGGGCCTGCGCGCCGTCGTGCAGGTCGCGCTCGATGCGCCGCAGGTCGGCGGCTGCCGTGTCCACGACCACGCCCCGGTCCGACTCCAGCTCCACCACGCGCCGCGTCAGCCGCGACGGGCCGAGCAGCCCCGCGATCAGCAGCCGGTCCACCGTCGTCAGCGCCCGCACCACCCACGGCGTCGCCAGCGTCACGGCGAGGCCGACGAGCGCGGTCAGCGTGATCTCGAACGCGTTGTCCAGATACACCGCGTGGTGCTCGTCCCCGTACAACTGGATGCCACCCTGCCCCACGTACATCGGGAACACCCACCGCCACAGCGGATACGTCAGCAGCCCCCAGCCGGCCGTGAAGAACGTCAGCGCCACCGAGAACGCGAACACCGCCCACGGGAACCGCAGCACGTCGTACAGCATGTGCCGCCAGGAAGCGCCCGACTTCAGGAGCGCGCCCATCCACGCCAGCGGGGAGCCCGTGCGCGGCCGGACCGGGCCCGGCGACTCCACGTCCAGGTCGAGGAGCGCCCGCGCCCGCACCCGTTCGAGCGCGCCGAAACCGCGCGCCCCGGCGAGCCCCAGCGCCAGCACCGGCACCCCGATGAACGTGATGAGCAGGCCCGCGCCCATCGACAGCATCGTCACCGCCCACACGAACGTCACGATCGCCAGCGGCAGGCTCGTCAGCACGAACGCCAGCTCCCGCCAGGTGCGCCCCTCGACCGGGGCCCGCAGGCCCGCGGGGAGCCGGCCGAGCCCGCCGCGCGGCGCCGGCGCGCCCTGGCCGCCGCTCGCGTACTCGCGGTATCCGTAGTGCTGCGTGGCCATCGCTTCGTCCGTTTCTGCTCGGTCGTACGGGATGCTGCCGTACTGCTCGCTCGTACCCTTCGGATCTCGGGGCCCGCCCGCCCCCGTGTACTCCAGGGTCCGCTCGGGGGCGGGCCGGGACCATGCGGCGCGTCGGCGTCTTCGGCCGGGGGTTTTCCCTACCCCCGCGCCGCGCCGGGCGGTGTCGTCGGCAGGGGAGCGGCGGCGTACGAACGGTCCCGCCACGGCAGTTCCGCCGTCACCGTCGTCCCCCCGCCCTCCGGGGAGTCCACGACGAACAGGCCGTCCACCGCGCCCAGCCGCTCCGCGAGCCCGGCCATGCCGGTGCCCTTGTCGAGGCTCGCGCCGCCGCGTCCGTCGTCGCGCACCTGGATCAGCAGCCGGTCGCCCGAGCGCCACACCTCCACCGAAGCGGACCGCGCCCCGCTGTGCTTGCTGACGTTCTGGAGCAGCTCGGAGACCGTGAAGTAGGCGATGCCCTCGATGGCCTCGGCCGGGCGGCCCGGCAGATCCGCCGTCACCGCCACCGGGACCGTGCAGCGGGAGGCGACCGAGGACAGGGCCGCGTCCAGGCCCCGGTCGGTGAGGACCGCCGGGTGGATGCCCCGGGCCAGGTCGCGCAGCTCCTGGAGGGCGAGCTTGACCTCGCCGTGCGCCTCGTCGACCATCGCCGCCGCCGCGTCCGGGTCCTCCAGCAGCTTCTCCTTGGCGAGCCCGAGGCCCATCGCCAGGTTGACCAGGCGGGCCTGCGCGCCGTCGTGCAGGTCGCGTTCGATGCGCCGCAGGTCGGCGGCTGCCGTGTCCACGACCACACCCCGGTCCGACTCCAGCTCGGCGATCCGCCGCTCCAGCTCGTCGGACGGCGAGAGCAGGGCCCGTACCATCGCGCGGTCCGCGTTCGTCAGGCCGCGCGCCACGAACGGCATCACCGGCCACAGCGCCACCAGGCCCACCAGCGTCACCGAGAACGTCAGCACGCCCCACGGCAGCCGGATCAGCTCGTACAGCACCGAACGCCAGCCGACCGGGTCCTTCAGCCCGTTCCACAGCCAGCCGAAGAAACCGTCCTCCCTGCGCACCGGCAGTGGGCTCGGCTCGTCGATGCGCAGCCGCAGCAGACCCCGGGCGCGGGCCCGCTCCGCCCGCCCGAGCCAGCGCGCGCCGCGCAGCCCGGCCGCGATCAGCGGCAGCCCGATCACGGTCACGGTCAGGGTGCCGCCCACCGACACCATCGTCAGCGCGTACACGAACCCGAGGACGGCGAGCGGAAAACTGCTCAGGAGGTACGCGATCTCCCGCCAGGTCTGCGGGTCGAGCGCGAGACGCGCCGGCGGCAGCGGGCGCTCGTCGTCGCCCTCGGGCGACGGAGAATCGGGAAGACGGTCGGTCATACCGGAAGAGTGCCTTGTGAGCGCGGCGCGGCGCCATGAGGCGGACCGCCGGGGGCGGCCGGGGGATATCCCCACCCCGCTCGGTGACCGCACCGCCACCGCACCGCCCCCGGGCTGCTTACCGTCCTTTTAACAGGCCCTAGACTCCCGTGCGTACAGATCGTCCGGATCGCCGGTGCCACCGGATCGCAGGCCCCGGCGGACCGGCGGACGCCACCAACGACACGCGAGGGGCTGAGACGTGACCGTCATCGCGGCGGACTACTTCCGCTCGTACTCGGTGGTCGGACTGCTCGCCGTCGTCGGCGTGCTGTTCGTCGCCGTCGCCTTCGGCGCGGGCAAGCTGCTGCGCCCGGTCGTGCCCACGCGCGAGAAGTTCCTCACGTACGAGTGCGGTGTCGACCCCGTCGGCGACGGCTGGGCCCACACCCAGGTCCGCTACTACGTGTACGCCTTCCTGTACGTGATCTTCGCGGTCGACTCGATCTTCCTCTTCCCCTGGGCCACGGTCTTCGCCGCGCCGGGCTACGGCGCCGCGACGCTCGTCGAGATGTTCGTCTTCCTCGGCTTCCTCGCCGTGGGCCTGCTGTACGCATACAAGAAGGGCGTCCTGACGTGGACGTGACCCCGGAGCCCGTTCTCCTCCCGGAGCCCAAGCGGCTCGGCGTGCTCTCGCGCCTGGCCCCCGAACCGATGAAGGTGGTCCTCAACTGGGGCCGCCGCTACTCGCTGTGGGTCTTCAACTTCGGCCTCGCGTGCTGCGCCATCGAGTTCATCGCCGCGTCCATGGCCCGGCACGACTTCATCCGGCTCGGCGTCATCCCGTTCGCGCCGGGACCGCGCCAGGCCGACCTGATGATCGTCTCCGGGACGGTCACGGACAAGATGGCGCCCGCCGTGAAGCGGCTGTACGAGCAGATGCCCGAGCCGAAGTACGTCATCTCCTTCGGCGCCTGCTCCAACTGCGGCGGCCCCTACTGGGACTCCTACTCCGTCACCAAGGGCGTCGACCAGATCATCCCCGTGGACGTGTACGTGCCCGGCTGCCCGCCCCGGCCCGAGGCGCTGCTCCAGGGCATCCTCAAGCTCCAGGAGAAGATCGCGCGCGAGTCGCTGGGCGAGCGGTACGTCTCCGCCGACGCGGCCGCGGGGCGCCCCTCCGCGGGGGCGCTGCGGAGCGGGCTCGTGCGGGGGCCGGCGGGGGGCGGTGGGGCTGCTGAGGGTGGCGGTGGCTCTGCGGGTGCCGGTGCCGGTGCCGGTGCTGGTGGGGTTGGCGGTGCCGATGGGGCTGCTGAGGGTGCTGGTGGGGTCGCTGGGGCTGAGGGTGCTGAGGGTGCCGGGGGTGGGCGATGAGCTGGCTGCCGCGCCCGGTCGAGGAGCTGTTCGGGGCCGACGCCACGGTCGAGGAGGCGTACGACCTGCTGACCGTCGACGTGCCTCCCGCCGCCTGGACCGACGCCCTCGACACCGCCCGTACGACGCTGAACTGCACCTATTTCGACTGGCTGAGCGCGGTCGACGAGCCCGGCACGGGCTTCCGCGTCTGCGCCCACGTCGCCGCCCTCGCCCCCGGTGACGTACGCCGGCTGCTGCTGCGGACGACCGTCCCGCACGACGCCCCCCGGCTCGCCTCCGCCGTCGGCGTCTACGCGGGCGCCGCCTGGCACGAGCGCGAGACGCACGAGATGTTCGGCGTCGAGTTCGACGGGCATCCCGGGCTCGACCCGCTGCTCCTGCCCGAGGGCTTCGAGGGCCACCCGCTGCGCAAGGACTTCGTGCTCGCCGCGCGGGTCGCCAAGGCGTGGCCCGGCGCGAAGGAGCCGGGGGAGTCGGAGCACGGCGGGCCCAAGCGCCGCCAGATGCTGCCGCCGGGCGTCCCCGACCCGAACGAGTGGGGTCCCCTCAAGGGCCAGCTCCCCCCGGCCCCGGCCAGGCCCGCGCGAGCGGCGCGGGCGGGTGCGGGGGCCGCCGGTGCGGGTGCGGGGGCTTCCGGTGCGGGGGCGCGCGGGGGTGCTGCTCGTGCCGGGGCTTCGGGTGCGGGTGCGGCTGGTGCGGGTGCCGGGGCTGCTGGTGCCGGTGCGGCTGGTGCGGGTGCCGGGGCTTCGGACGCCGGTGACACGGGTGCCGGTGCCGGGCGTGCTGCCGGGGAGCGGCCCGCTCGGCGTATGCGGTCCGCGAGTCAGGGCTCGGCGAGCCAGGCTCAGGCCGCGCCCGAAGACACGGGCACGCCGAACCGTCCCGCCCCGGCCGGTACCGGTACGCCGGCTGCGGCCGAGGGCGCCGGGCGCCCCGCGCGCCGCTCCCGCAGTGCCTCGCAGGGCTCCGCCTCCCAGCGGGCGACGCCCCCGGCGGACGGCGAGACGGCACCCCCGGCGCCGGCGCCCGCCCGTCCGCCCCGGTCCAGTGACGCGCCCTGGCACCACGCGAAACCAGCGTTCGACGAGGAGCCCCGGGCCGCGGAGGCTCCCGCCGAGGACCCCGGCGCGGACAGCACGGGCGCGGACGGCGACACCGGCGACGACCCCGGTGACACCGGTAACACCGGCACCACCGGTAACACCGGCACCACCGGTAACGACAACAACGACGGCAACGGAGGCACCGCGTGAACGACGCTCTCGACGTCGCCCTGCGCCTGCTCGTCGTCTTCGTCGCCTTCCTGGTCCTGCCGCTGGTCGTCGGCCAGGCCGAACACAAGGTCATGGCCCATATGCAGGGCCGCCTCGGCCCGATGTACGCGGGCGGCTTCCACGGCTGGGCCCAACTCGTCGCCGACGGCGTCAAGTTCGCGCAGAAGGAGGACGTGGTCCCGGCCGACGCCGACCGCCGCGTCTTCCAGCTGGCGCCCGCCGTGGCCCTGCTCCCGTACCTCCTCGTGCTGCTGGCGATCCCGGTCGGCCCGGGCGACGGCGCGGTCGGCCAGGTCATCGACGCGGGCGTCTTCTTCGTGCTCGCGGTGATGGGCGTCGGCGTCCTCGGCGCGCTCATGGCCGGCTGGGCGAGCGCCAACAAGTTCTCCCTGCTCGGCGGCTTGCGCACCGCCGCGCAGCTCCTCGCGTACGAGCTGCCGATGCTGCTCGCCGCCGCCTCCGTCGCCATGGCCGCCGGCACGGTCTCGCTGCCCGGCATCCTCGACGCGTTCCGGTGGTGGTGGCTGCCCTGGCAGATCGTCGGCGCCCTGGCCTTCTTCGTCGCCGGGCTCGCCGAACTGCAACGCCCGCCCTTCGACATGCCCGTCGCCGACTCCGAGATCATCTTCGGCGCGTACACCGAGTACACGGGCCTGCGGTTCGCTCTCTTCCTCCTCGCCGAGTACGCGGGCATCGTCGTCCTGTGCGGCCTGACCACCGTCCTCTTCCTCGGCGGCTGGCACGGGCCGTGGGGCGCCGACGGCCTCGGCTGGGTGTGGACGCTGCTGAAGACGGCCGTCCTCGCCTTCGTCGTGATCTGGCTGCGCGTCTCCTATCCCCGTCTGCGCGAGGACCAGCTCCAGAAACTGTCCTGGACCGTCCTCGTCCCGCTCGCCCTGGCGCAGATCGCGCTCACCGGAATCGTGAAGGTGGCGATCAGCTGATGTCCGCGAAGTTCCCCGGGTCCGGTCTGGCCAAGGGCCTCGCCGTCACCCTGCGCACGATGACCCGTAAGACCGTCACCGAGCAGTACCCCGACGTGCAGCCCGACCTCGCGCCCCGCACGCGCGGCGTGATCGGCCTGTTCGAGGAGAACTGCACGGTGTGCATGCTGTGCGCCCGCGAGTGCCCCGACTGGTGCATCTACATCGACTCCCACAAGGAGACGGTGCCGCCCGCCGCGCCCGGCGGCCGCGAGCGCTCCCGCAACGTCCTCGACCGGTTCGCCATCGACTTCTCCCTCTGTATGTACTGCGGTATCTGCATCGAGGTGTGTCCCTTCGACGCGCTGTTCTGGTCCCCGGAGTTCGAGTACGCCGAGACCGACATCCGCGAACTCACCCACGAGCGCGACAAGCTCCGCGAGTGGATGTGGACGGTCCCGGCCCCGCCCGCGCTCGACCCGGCCGCCGAGGAGCCGAAGGAACTGGCGGCCGCCCGCAAGACCGCCGACAAACTCGCCGCGGCCCAGACCCAGGCCCAGACCCAGACCGGAGAGGAGACGGACGGATGAGTCTCGCCGCCCTCGCCCTGCCGACGACCACGGTCGTCGCCAGGGCCGCCGAAGGCCCCGGCTTCCTCTCCCCGACGGGCGTCGAGATCGCCTTCCTCCTCGTCGGCCTGGTCACCTTCGGCGCCGCCGTCGTCACCGTCACCACCCGGCAACTGGTGCATGCCGCCCTGTGGCTCGTCGTCGCCCTCGGCGGTCTCGCCGTCGAGTACCTCCTGCTCACCGCCGAGTTCATCGCGTGGGTGCAGGTGCTCATCTACGTCGGTTCCGTGGTCGTCCTCCTGCTGTTCGGGCTGATGCTGACGCGCGCGCCCATCGGCCGGTCCCCGGACGCGGACAGCCCCAACCGCTGGGCCGCCCTCACCGTGGCCCTCGCCTCCGCCGCCGCCCTCGTCTGGGTCGTCGTCGACGCCTTCCGCACGACCTGGCTCGACCTCGGCGACAACAGCGCCGGGTCCGCGTCGGGCAGCACGGCCGTCACCGGCTCCGTCCTGTTCCGGCACTGGGTGCTGCCGTTCGAGGCGCTGTCCGTCCTGCTGCTGGCCGCGCTGGTCGGCGCGATCGTCCTGTCCCGCAAGAAGAACGCCGGGCCCTCGGGCGCGGGGGAGGGCGACCACTGATGCACCTCGCCTACCCCGCCGTCCTCGCCTCCCTCCTCTTCTGCACCGGCCTGTACGGCGTCCTCGCCCGCCGCAACGCGATCCTGGTCCTGATGTCGGTCGAGCTGATGCTCAACGCCGTCAACCTGAACCTCGTCGCCTTCGACGTCTGGCTCCGCGACACCCTCCACGCCGGCCAGGCCCTCACCCTGTTCACGATCGCCGTCGCCGCCGCCGAGATCGGCATCGGCCTGGCCATCGTCCTCGCCGTCCACCGCGCCCGCGGCACCGCCGACATCGACCGGCTGCGGGACTCCGCCGAGCCCCGCGACCCGGCCGACGACCCGAGCGCCCCCGAGGGGACGGCCCCCGAGGACACCACCCCGTACGACCCGTCCCACGGCCGCGCGCAGACCGCCGGCGGCGACGAGAAGGCCGAGGCCACCGCGTGACCACCACGACCCTCGCCGTCCTCGTCCCCCTCCTGCCGTTCCTCGGCGCCGCCGCCGGCCTGCTCCTCGGCCGCGCCGTGCCCGGCTTCGTCCGCCCGCTGGCGCTGCTGCCGACGCTCGCCGCGCTGGTCCTCGCCGTCCTCGTCGCGGTCCGCCAGGGCGGCGGCACGGGCAACGGCACCACGGCCCTCGACGCGCACACCGAACTCACCCCGACCGGCTCCGTGCCGATCGAACTCGCCCTGCACATCGACGGCTTCGCCGCCCTCGTCGCCGTCCTCGTGGCCCTCGTCGCGTCCTGCGTCCAGCTCTACTCGACGGGCTATCTGCGCGACGACCCGCGCTACGCCTCGTACGCCTGTCTCGTCTCGCTGTTCACCTCCGCGATGCTGCTCGTCGTCTACACCGGCGATCTGATCGTGCTGCTGGTCGGCTGGGAGATCATGGGCATCTGCTCCTACTTCCTCGTCGGCCACTACTGGCAGACCCCGGAGGCGCGCGCCGCCTCCCTCAAGGCGTTCCTCGTCACGAAGCTCGGTGACGTCCCCTTCCTCATCGGCCTGTTCGCGCTCGCCGCCGACGCCGGCTCCTTCCGCGTCACGGCGATCCTCGGCAAGGTCACCGCCGGCGGCCTCGACCACCCGACGCTGATCGCGCTGCTGCTCCTCGCGGGCGTGGCGGGCAAGTCCGCGCAGTTCCCGCTGCACACCTGGCTGCCCGACGCGATGGCGGGCCCCACGCCCGTCTCCGCGCTGATCCACGCCGCGACCATGGTCGCCGCCGGTGTCTACTTCGTCGCGCGTCTCCTCCCCGTCTTCGCCGCCTCCCGCGCGGCGATGACCGTGCTCGCCGTCATGGCCGCGCTGACCATGGCCGGCTCCGCCCTCGCCGCGCTCGCCCAGGACGACATCAAGCGCGTCCTCGCGTACTCGACGATCGGCCAGCTCGGCTACATGACCGGCGCCCTCGCCGTCGGCGACCGCGGTGCCGCCGTCTTCCACCTCCTGTCCCACGGCGCCTTCAAGGCCCTGCTGTTCCTCGCGGCCGGCGTGATCATCCACGCCGCCGGCACCAACTCCCTCGCCGCGATGTCCCGCATGGGCGGTCTGCGCGACAAGGTGCCCGACGCCTTCTGGACGATGACCGTGGCGCTGCTCGCGCTCGCCGCGATCCCCCCGTTCAGCGGCTTCTTCTCCAAGGAAGCCGTCCTCGGCGCCGCCGAGCACACCGCCACCGCCCCCGGCCACGGCCCGCTCGCCGCCCCCTCGGCGGCCGGCTGGATCGTGCTCGTCGCCGGCCTGGTCACCGCGCTGCTCACCGCCGCGTACGCGACCCGGCTGTGGCTGCTCGCCTTCAACGGGCGGGGCCCCGCGGCCCCCGACCACGGCCGGCAGCCCGTCGTCATGAACGTCGTCCTGTGGGTCCTCGCCGTCCCCTCCCTCGCCTTCGGCCTCGCCACGGGCGTACTGCCCGACTGGTTCGACGGGGGCTCACTGACCCCGACGCTGACCACGTCCGTCCTCGGCACCGGCGTCGCGCTCATCGGCGGCCTGGTCACCTACGGGGCCTGGCGCCACACCACGACCGCCGCCGCCCGTGCCGCCGCCCCCCTCGGCGCGGTCGCCGTCGACACCGAGCGCGGCGACGCGGGCCTGGTCGAAGCCGAGGCCATCGCCTCCCACGCCCCCGCCTACGGCGATGTCGCCGGCGCCCCCGACCCGGCCGACCCGGGCCGGCTCCTGCTGGGCCCGCTGCACCGCCCCGCGGCAGCCGGCTTCCGGCTCGACGCCGTGTACGCCGCCCTGTTCGTACGGCCGGTGCGGGCGGCGGCCGACCTGGTCGCCTTCCTGGACCGCGCGGTCGTCGACACGTACGTACGCGGCGCGGCCGGGACCCCCGAGGTGCTGGGCCGGATCGTGCGCCGGGCCCAGACCGGCAACGTGCAGACCTACCTCAGCGCGCTGCTCGCAGGCACCGTCGTCCTGGTGGTCGCCGTCGTCCTCGTCGCCACCGCCGGAGCGTGAGCAGCCGTGATCGATATCAGCGAATCCGTGATGCAGTTCCTTCTCGCATTGATCGTCGTCGGCCCGCTCATCGGCGCCGTCGCCGCCCTGCTCCCCGCCCCTCCCGGGCTGAAGGGGAAATCCCCCGGCCAGGCCGTGCTCCGCCACGGCGTCGTCGTGACCGGCGTGATCCTCATCGCCGCTCTCGTCCTCGCGCTCGGCTTCGACCACGACCAGCCGTCGAGGATGCAGGCCACCACGGACATCAGCTGGATCCCGGCCCTGCACGTGCGGATCCACCTCGGCATCGACGGCATCTCGCTCCCCCTCCTCGTGCTGACGGCGCTGCTGACCTTCCTGTGCGCGCTGTACTCCTACTTCAGGACGCCGGACGGGCCGTCCCCCAAGGCCCTCGTCGCCCTGATCCTGGTCCTGGAGTCGGGCACGCTGGCGACCTTCGCCGTGCTCGACCTCGTGCTCTTCTTCCTCGCCTTCGAGACGGTCCTGATCCCGATGTACTTCCTCATCGCCCGCTGGGGCGGTGCCGGGCGGGCGCAGGCGGCCTGGAAGTTCATCCTGTTCACCCTCCTCGGCTCGGTCGTCATGCTGCTCGGCCTGCTCCTGATCGGCGCGAAGTCGGGCACGTTCGACATGATGGCACTGGCCACTGACAACGGCCGGGGGCTGAGCACATCGGTGCAGGTCATCGCCGTTCTGGCGGTCGGGATCGGGCTCGCGGTGAAGACCCCGATGTGGCCGCTGCACCGGTGGCTGCCCGACGCCCACACCGCCGCGCCGACCGTGGGCTCGGTCCTCCTCGCCGGCGTCCTGCTGAAGATGGGTACGTACGGGTTCGTCCGCATTCTGCTGCCGATCGCGCCCGACGGGTTCCGCACCTTCGCGCCCTACCTCGCCGCGTTCGCCGTCGTCGGCATCGTCTACGGCTCCCTGGCCTGCCTGAACCTCGCCAAGCAGGGCGCCCGCGGCGACCTCAAGCGCCTGATCGCCTACTCCTCCGTCGGCCACATGGGCTTCGTGCTGCTCGGCATCGCCACCATGACCCCGACCGGCGTCAACGGCGCCCTCTTCGCCAACATCGCCCACGGCCTCATCACCGGCCTGCTGTTCTTCGTCGTCGGCGCCCTCAAGGACCGGGCCGGCACCAGCGACCTCGACACCCTCGCCGAGCAGGGCGGCATGGCCCTGTACGGCCGCGCCCCGCGCCTCGGCGGCCTGCTCGCGTTCGCCGCCGTCGCCTCGCTCGGGCTGCCCGGACTCGCCGGGTTCTGGGGCGAGATGCTCGCCATGTTCGGCGCGTTCCGGCCCGACGCGGCACTCAGCCGCCCCGCGTTCCTCGTGTTCATGTCCATCGCCGCGATGGGCACCCTGCTCACCGCCGCGTACATGCTCATCGTGGTCCGCCGCGTCTGCATGGGCCCGCACCCGCGCGAGGCCGCGCCCGTGGCCGACGTCCAGGGCTACGAGGTCGCCGCCTGGGCCCCGCTCGTCGCCCTCACCGTCCTCGCGGGCCTGTGGCCCGCTGTGCTGCTCGGCCTCACGGACCCGGCCGTGCACAAGCTCCTCGCAGGAGGCCTCCAGTGATCGCCGCCGCGCCCTCCGTGGCCTCCCTCGTCCAGTCCGTCGACTGGGCCGCCATCGCGCCGCCCACCCTCACGGCGCTCGTCGCCCTCGCCGTCCTGGTCGCCGACCTGTTCCTCGACGAGCGCCGCAAGCCCGTCCTCGGCTGGGTCTCCGTCGCGGGCCTCGCCGCCGCCGCGCTCACCCTCCTGCCGCTGATCGGCGACGACCGCTCCACGTTCTGCCTGAAGAACATGCCGTACGAGGCGTGCAGCTACACCGCCGACCACTTCACCCTGGTCGTCCAGTTCCTGGTCCTCGCGGGCGCGCTGCTGACCGCCCTGCTGTCGGTCAACACCCTCAAGGACGCGAAGAACGCCCGCAGGCCGCTGCCCGAGGGCGAGTACTGGTTCCTGCTGCTGTCCTCCGCCGCCGGCGCCGCCCTGCTGCCCGCCGCCCGCGACCTGGCCACCCTGGTCATCGCCCTGGAAGTCGCCTCCCTGCCCGCGTTCGCCCTGGTCGGCCTCAAGCACGGCGACCGGCGCTCCGCCGACGCGGCCCTGAAGTTCTTCCTGTCCTCGGTCACCGCGACCGCCGTCACCCTGCTCGGCGTGAGCTTCGTCTACGCCTCCACCGGAAGCCTGCACCTCACGCGCGTGGCGACCCAGCTCACCCACGTCGACGGGCAGCTCCACACGCTCGCCCAGGCCGGCGTGGCGCTCACCCTGATCGGCTTCGCCTTCAAGACGGCCGCCGTCCCGTTCCACTTCTGGGTGCCCGACACCTACGTGGGCGCCCCGCTGCCGATCGCCGCCTACCTGTCGGTCATCGGCAAGGCGGTCGGCTTCTCCGGCCTCATCCTCGTCACCGTCATCGCGTTCCCCTCGTACGCCGACGTGTGGGGCCCCGCGCTCGCCGTCCTCGCCGCGCTCACCATGACCGTCGGCAACGTCGGCGCCCTGCGCCAGCAGGCCACGCGCGCGTACAGCGCCGTACGGCTGCTCGCCTGGTCGTCCGTCGGGCAGGCCGGCTACCTCCTGGTGCCGATCGCCGCCGCCGGCTACTCCGACGACCCGCGCAGGGCCGTCGGCTCGACCCTCGCGTACGCCCTCATGTACGCCGCCGTGAACCTCGGCGCGTTCGCCGTCGCCGCCCTGGTCGCCCGTACGAAGCCGCTCAACCGCCTCAGCGACTACCGCGGCCTGTACGCCTCGCGCCCGCTCGCCGCGCTCGTCCTCGGCTTCTTCCTGCTGTGCCTCGCGGGGCTGCCGCCGGGCGTCATCGGCCTGTTCGCCAAGGTCACCGTCTTCTCGGCGGCCGTCGACGCGGGCCTCGGCTGGCTGGCCGTCGTCATGGCCGTGAACGTCGTGATCGCCCTGTACTACTACCTCCAGTGGACCGCGACCCTCTTCCGCGCACCCGAGGGCGAACCGGCCGCCTACCGCGTCTCCGCGCCGCTGACCTGGGCCATCGCGCTGACCGCCGTCGTCGCCGTGGCACTGTCCGGTGCGCCGCAGCTAGTGCTGCGTTTTGCCTCGACGGGCCTCTTCTAGCACCCTCTTACGGCAGCCAGAACACTTTCGGCAGCCAGAACAACAGCCTCCCTGTAGGCCCCACCCTGAGGAGACACGCGCCGTGCTGAGCGGGTTCAAGGACTTCATACTTCGCGGAAACATCGTGACGATGGCCATCGGTCTGGCCGTCGGGTCCGCCTTCACCGCCGTCGTCACCGGCCTCAGTACGGCCTTCATCGCCCCGCTCGTCGGCCTTGCGACCCGCTCCACCGGCGACTTCAGCGAGGCGCACTTCACCGTCGACGGCACCGACTTCCCGTACGGCAAGTTCGTCGGCGCGGCCATCGCCTTCCTGATCACGGCGGCCGTGCTGTACTTCCTCGTCGTCGTCCCGATGATGAAGCTCCAGGCCCGCCTGGACCGCGGCAAGCCCGTCGACATCAAGGCCGCCCTGCGCGACTGCCCGCGCTGCTTCAGCCAGATCCCCGGCATCGCCACCCGCTGCTCGTACTGCACGAGCGAGGTCGAGGCCGACCCCGAGGCGCTGAAGCTCGCCGGCATGCTGCCCCAGCAGCAGGGCACCTGAGCGCCGTCCGCCCCAGCCTCCGCCCCGCCGCTCCGTGACCCGTACGGCCTACACACCCCCACCGTCCGCCGTGCGCGCACAAGGGAACTAGTCCCTCCCGTCTGGCGTTGACCAGTACGGGAGGGTCCACTGGACACGGACACACGCGCCGCCCGGCGCCCGTCCGCGACCAGTGGCCAGCAGCAGACAAACACGCAGTGGGTTCCCCTGCAGCACCATCAGGAGGGCGTACCGTGCACCGCCGGCACAACGGGCTGAAGACCGCCGTACTCCTCGGGGGACTGTCCGCCCTCATCCTCGTCATCGGCAGCTTCTTCGGCCGTACGGGGCTCGTCATCGGCCTGGTCATAGCGATCGGGACGAACGCGTACGCGTACTGGAACAGCGACAAGCTGGCCCTGCGCGCCATGCGCGCGCGCCCGGTCAGCGAGTTCGAGGCCCCCGCGCTCTACCGCATGGTCCGCGAGCTCTCCACCCAGGCCCGCCAGCCCATGCCCCGCCTGTACATCTCGCCCACGGAGGCACCGAACGCGTTCGCCACGGGCCGCAACCCGCGTAACGCGGCGGTGTGCTGCACCGAGGGCATCCTGCGCATCCTCGACGAGCGCGAGCTGCGCGGGGTCATCGGCCACGAGCTGAGCCACGTCTACAACCGCGACATCCTCATCTCGTCCGTCGCGGGCGCGCTCGCCTCGGTGATCATGTTCCTGGTCAACTTCGCGTGGCTCATCCCCGTGGGCCGCTCGAACGACGACGAGGGCCCCGGCATCTTCGGCATGATCCTGATCATGATTCTCGGCCCGGTGGCCGCGTCCTTGATCCAGCTCGCCATCAGCCGCTCGCGCGAGTACGAGGCCGACGCCTCCGGCGCCCAGCTCACCGGCGACCCGCTGGCCCTGGCGAGCGCGCTGCGCAAGCTCGACGCCGGGACGAAGCAGTTGCCGCTGCCGCCGGAGCCGCGCATCGAGACAGCGAGCCACATGATGATCGCCAACCCCTTCCGCCCGGGTCAGGGCATGTCGAAAATGTTCTCCACGCACCCGCCGATGGCGGAGCGCATCGCCCGACTCGAACAGATGGCAGGTCGCCGGCAGTGAAGACAATCCTGAACGTCATCTGGCTCGTCCTGAGCGGCTTCTGGCTGTTCCTCGGCTATGTGTTCGCCGGCCTGCTGCTGTGCGTGACGATCATCGGCATCCCGTTCGGCATCGCCGCCTTCCGCATCGGCGTCTACGCGCTGTGGCCCTTCGGGTACACGGCCGTCGAGCGCAGAGACGCCGGCGCGCCCTCCTGCGTGGGCAACGTGCTGTGGCTGATCCTCGCCGGCTGGTGGCTCGCCCTCGCGCACATCGTCACGGGCATCGCGCTCTGCCTCACGATCATCGGCATCCCCTTCGGCATCGCCAACTTCAAGCTGATCCCGCTCTCGCTGCTGCCGCTGGGCCGCGAGATCGTACCCACGGACCAGCCGTTCGCGGCGCGCTGAGCGAAGCGGCCGCCTGTGCCGCCTGTACCCCTGTACCCCTGTACCCCTGTGCCGTACGTGCCTGCCCTACGGCCCGGTCATGGCCCGGCGCAACCGCCGGACGCCTGGGTGACGTCTACCAGGGCAAGAGTGGATCAAGGACGTGCGTGAGCCCGGGCGCCACCGCCCCAGGCGTGACACACGTCCCTCTGGACTCCCCGACGGGTACGACAGAAGGGCAGAAGACGGCATGGGCATCATCAGTTGGATCATCCTGGGCCTGCTCGCCGGTGCCGTGGCCAAGTTCCTGCTCCCGGGGCGCGACCCCGGCGGCCTGATCGGCACCACGCTCATCGGCATCGCCGGCGCGTTCATCGGCGGCTGGATATCGGCGAAGTGGCTCGACCGGCCGATCTCCAAGGACTTCTACGACGGCGCCACCTGGGTCTCCGCGATCGGCGGCGCGCTCGTGCTGCTGATCCTGTACCGCATCTTCTTCGGCGACTCGCGCGGGCGGCGCTGACGTAAGGGCTGACGCGGGCAGCGGAAGGGGGCGGCACCTCGAAGGTGCCGCCCCCTTCCGCTCCACCGGCGGACCTACCGGTAGTTCACGAACTGCAGCGCGAAATCGAAGTCCTTGCCCTTCAGCAGGGCGATGACGGACTGCAGGTCGTCACGGCTCTTGGAGCTGACGCGCAGCTCGTCGCCCTGGACCTGCGCCTTGATGCCCTTGGGGCCCTCGTCGCGGATGATCTTCGCAACCTTCTTGGCGTTGTCCTGGGAGATGCCCTCCTCGATGGACGCGAAGATCTTGTACTCCTTGCCGGAGAGCTGCGGCTCACCGGCGTCCAGCGACTTCAGCGAGATGCCGCGCTTGATCAGCTTGGACTGGAAGACGTCGAGGATGGCCTGGACGCGCTCCTCGGAGTTGGCCTCCATGAGGATCTTCTCGCCGGACCAGGAGATGGAGGCGCCGACGTTCTTGAAGTCGTAGCGCTGCGAGATCTCCTTGGCGGCCTGGTTGAGGGCGTTGTCGACCTCCTGCCGCTCGACCTTCGAGACGATGTCGAAACTGGAGTCGGCCATGTCCTGTGGCTCCTTGCGTCGGGTACGGAACGGATCTGAACGGGATGCCCGGCCGTGAGCGGGCCCCGGAACCGGCTCGTGGCACCGGCTCCGGTCGCGGTCCGGCCGGGCCTGCGCCCGGCCCTCACGCCGACTGCAAAGCCTAGCCACCGCCCCGGGTGCCCCCGCCGATCAATCGGGTGGCGAAGCACCCCCGTGCATCAGGTATTGTTTACGTCGTTGCCAGGGAGCACCGCCCACCAGCGGGGGTCCCGAGCAGCGATCCCAGGCGGTGTGCCCGAGCGGCCAAAGGGAGCAGACTGTAAATCTGCCGGCTCAGCCTTCCCAGGTTCGAATCCTGGCGCCGCCACACTGGGAAAACCCCCTCCGGATTCCGGAGGGGGTTTCTTTTTGTTCGGGAACGTGCGCTCGGATGGTGGGCGAAATGCGGGGTTCGTCTCATTTGATCGGGGGCGTCGCGCAGGGCGGGGAGGGCGGTCCCCGGTCTTGTCCGGGGTGCGTGGGGAATCTAGGGTGAACTGCCTTGCCGTAGACGGATGTTCGAGTCGGGGCCCAGGGGGCCGAGGGGGTGGTCGTATGGAGATCAAGAAGACCGTGATCCGTGAGGAAGAGCGCACCAACCGCAGGCCGGCCGTCATGGAGAAGCGGCCGACCCGCTGAAGCGCGGGACCGGAACGCGGGGACGACACGGCACGGGACGAGAAAAGGGCGGCATGCGCGTTCAGCTGGTGACCATGCCCTGGCACCCGATCGACCTGCCCTCCCTCCAGGTGGGCCTGCTGCACACCCTGCTGCGCCAGGCCCGCCCGGACGACGACGTACGTGAGTTCCACGGCTCGCTGCGCTGGGCGGAACATCTGCTCGAACACTCCGGCGGGCGGCTGCGCCCCGGCGACTACGAGACCGTGGGCAGCGACTCGATCTTCCACGGGCTCGGCGACTGGGTCTTCTCCGGCGTGCTCTACGACGACGCCTCCTGGGGCCTGACCAGGCTGCGCGCGTACGCCCGCAGCCGCGAGCTGTGCGCCGGCACCCTCGACACCGTCATCGAGATGCGCGCGCACGCCGCCGCGTACATCGAGCGGTGCGCCGACGAGGTGCTCTCCCACGAGCCGGACGTCGTCGGGTTCACCACGACCTTCATGCAGAACGTCCCCTCCCTCGCCCTCGCCCGCGCCCTCAAGCGCCGCAGCCCCGGCCTCACCGTCGTCTTCGGCGGCGCCAACTGCGACGGGCCCATGGGACACGCCCTGCACCGCAACCATCCCTACGTCGACCACGTCGTGCGCGGCGAGGGCGAGTACGCGCTGCCCGCCCTCCTCGCCCACCTCGACGCGGGCACCGCACCCGCCGACGTACCGGGCCTGTGCTGGTGGGACGCCAGCGAGGAGGGGGAGGCGGGGAGGGTGTCGCGGGCCAACACCGAAGCCCATCGCATCGTGGCGCCCGCCGACATACCCTCGCCCGACTACGACCAGTGGCAGGCCGAGATCGAGTCCTCGCCCGTCATCGAGTACGTGTACCCAAAGCTCGTCGTGGAGGGCGCGCGCGGCTGCTGGTGGGGCGAGAAGCACCACTGCACGTTCTGCGGCCTCAACGGCACCACCATGGCCTTCCGCGCCAAGCCCGGCGAGCGGCTGTGGCAGGAGATCGACCGCCTCGTGCGCCGCCACCGCATCCTCGACGTCGTCACCGTCGACAACATCATCGACATGGCGTACTTCAAGGACTTCCTGCCCCGCGCCGCCGCCAGCGGCTGGGACCTGCGCATGCACTACGAGGTGAAGTCCAACCTGAGCACCGAGCAGATCGCCCAGCTCGGCGCGGCCGGCGCCGTCCTCGTCCAGCCCGGCATCGAGAGCCTGAGCAACCGCGTACTCGACCTCATGGACAAGGGCGTCACCGGAGCCCGCAACATCCGCACGCTGCGCGAGTTCGACAACCACTCCATCACCTGTACGTGGAACTATCTGTACGGGTTCCCCGGCGAGACCGCGCAGGACTACGCGCGCGTGCTCGACCAGTTCCCCGCGCTCGTCCACCTCCAGCCCCCGGGCGGCGCCCACCGCATCCAACTGGAGCGGTTCAGCCCGCACTTCACCGACCCCGCCTTCGGCTTCGCCGAGCGCCGGCCCGCCGAGATGTACGGGCACGTGTACGAGCTGCCCGAGGGCGAACTGGCCGACATGGTCTACCTGTTCGACACCCAGGACGCCGGGATCGGCGGCGAGACCGAGGCGCGGCTGCTCTCGGCGGTCGCCGCCTGGCGCGCAGGACACGACCGTTCGACGCTCGTCATGGAGAGCGCCGGCGACGACGGCGACGCCCTCCTCGTCCACGACCGGCGCCAGGGCTGGCCGCGGCGCACCTACTGGTTCCACGGGTGGCAGGCGGCGGCCCTCGTCCACCTCGAAGAGGGCCGCACGGCACCCGCCCTGCTGCGCAGACTGGCCGCCGACGACCGCGACGGCGGCGGTGCCGACGCGCCCGGCGAACAGGAGGTCGCGGAGTGGCTCGCCGACGCCGTGGCACTGGGGCTCCTCTTCCGCGACGGGCACACGTACGTCGCCCTCCCTACGAGGTCCGTGCCGGTCCGCATCGAACGGGAGGGCGGCGGCGTGGTGAGTGACCTGGTGGGTGACGCGGAGGGCGGCGTGGAGGGTGTGGCCGCCGAGGTCGCTGAGGTCGCCGGGGGCGTCGTCGCCACGGGGGCGGTGAGCGTCCGATGCGGTCGCTGACGCCCGCGGCCCGTACCGCCGCCGAAAGCCTGCCCGGCACGGTCGCGCACCGCGTCGTCGGGGACACCGTGCGGGTCTCCGAGCCGTTGCCGATGGACGGGGACGGGCCGGGAGCCACGCGCGCGGTCCAGTTCCTGCGCGAGTGCCTGGGGCACGGTCTGCGCGTCGCGTACGACCTCGCCGCCGCGCCGGCCCGGGCGGCCTCCGTGCCGTCGTCGGCTGGGCCTGAGAGTCGTCATACGTATGACCCCGTCACGCCAGGGCCGGTGGGCCGTCATACGTATGACCCTGCCCTCGTCCGCGCCCTACGGCACCTGCCGCCACCCCGCGCCCCGCGAGCGCCCTCCGCGCCGCCGGAACAGCCCGAGATCACCGCTTGGCGGGCCGAACACACGTACGGCATGCTCTACCACCGGCGCGGCCCGGGCTTCGTCACCGTCATGGACCGCAGGGAGCGCCCCGCGTCGGCCCGCTTCACGCTCGACCACCCCGACCTGCTCGCCGCCTTCGACGTGCTGCAAGAAGCGACACCGCTCGCCGCGTTGAGCGCCGTGCACCAGGAGGCGGCCGGGCTGCTCGCGGAGGAGCGCCTCGCCCTGGTCGTCGGCGGGTGGGCCGTCGCCCTGCCTCCGCGCCTGCGCCGCTGGCCCGTGCCCTGCACCGGGATCTGACGGGTGCCCGACGGCGAGCCGGACGCCGGAGCCCCCACCGACGCCCGCCCGCACCTTCGCCCCGCCCCGCCGACCGCGCCCCCGCTGTGGCGCCACCGCCCGTTCGTGCTGCTGTGCGGAGAGCAGGCGGCCAGTTCGCTGGGCCGGCAGATCACCTCGCTCGCGCTCACCCTGCTGGCGGTCACCGGCCTCGGCGCGGGCCCGTTCGGCGCCGCCGCGCTACTGGCGCTGACCTACCTGCCCGGCGCCCTCCTGAGCCCCCTCGCCGGGCTCCTCGTCGACCGGGCGCGGCTGCGGACGCTGCTGGTGACGGTGACCGCCGCGCAGGCGCTCGTCGTCGGCTCCGTACCGTTCGCGCACGCCACCGGCCATCTCACCCGGCCGCACCTGTACGCCGTCGCCGTCGTCTCCGGCACCCTCACCTTCACGCTCTCCGTCGCCCTCCAGGCGGCCCTGCCCCGCGTCGTCGAACCGGCCCGCCTCCTCGGCGCCAACTCCGCGCTGACCAGCGCCCGCACCTTCGGCCAGATCGGCGGGCCCGCCCTCGGCGGCGTCTTGGTGGGCCTCGTCGGAGCCGCCCCGGCGCTCTGCGCGGGCGCCGCCGCGTACGCCATGGAGGCCCTGTTCGTCCTCGCCCTGCCGACGGCCCTCAACGCGCGCGTGAAGCACGCCGCGGGCTCCCACGCGCGCGCCCTGCGCGCGGGGCTCGCCGTCGTCCGCGCGCGGCCCCGCCTGCGCCGCATGGTGCTGTCGGGCGCGGGCCTCAACCTCGGCAGCGGCGCCGCCGCCGCGCTCTACGTCTTCTACGCCACCCGGGAACTCGCACTGCCCGCCTGGCAGTTAGGGGCCACCTACGCGGCCTACAGCACGGCCACCGTCGCGGGCGCGCTGCTCGCCCGGCGCTTCGCGCGGACGGCGGGACTGTGGCGCGCGACGCGGCTGTGCGGGCTCGTGGCGGGCGCGGCGGTGTTCCTGCTCCCGGCCGCCTCGCTCGGCGCCGGCTTCGCGGTCCTGCTCGCCTACCAGGTCGCGTACGGGCTCAGCGGCACCGTCTGGATGGTCTCCATGACGACCGCCCAGCAACTGGCCACCCCGAAGGAGCTGCAAGGGCGGGTCGCGGGGCTCACGCAGGCCGTGTTGCTCGCCACCGTGCCGCTGGGCGCCCTGCTGGGCGGCGCGCTCGCCGCCCGCCTCGGCGGCGTCCCCGTCCTCGTGGGTTCCGCCGCCGTCGCCCTCCTGTCGGCGGCCACTCTGTGGTGGCGTACGCCGGTGGAGGGGCCGCGGGCGGCCGGGGTCGGCCAGGTGTCAGGAAACCCCCGGAGGGACCGTTCTGAGGGGGTCTCACGGTGTGGACGCGACGATCACGACGCAGACTGAACCCATGCCGACCACATCCCGCCGCCGAAACTGCCCCGAGTGCCGCCGCGAGATCGCCGTCGTCGGGGGACGCTTCGCCCGCCACGACCCGCCCGGGGCCCGCGCCGCGGGCGAGCTGGTGTCCTGCCCCGGCTCGCGCCGCACGGCCCAGCTCGGGGCCGTCCAGGACACCCTGGACGGCTACACCGTGCCCCACGTGCCGGGCCAGCTCCCGCTGTTCTGACGGACCGACGGCTCTGCGGGCGCTCTGACGGCTCCGCGCCCGTTGTGACGGGCTCCGCGCGCGGTACGCCACGGACGGCCCGCCGCAGGGGCTCAGTTGCCGGCGACCGACTTCACCGCGACCGACACCGGCGTCGAACCCGAGACCAGCTCAAGCGTGAGCCCGGCCGTGGCCGACGACTCGACCAGCTCGGCGAGGACCGCCGCCACGTCGTCACGCGGCACGGGCCCGCGCCCGGTGGACGCCTCCAGGCGCACCAGGCCCGTACCCGCGTCGTTCGTGAGCTGCCCGGGCCGCAGGATCGTCCAGTCCAGGCCCCTACGCGCGCGTACGTTGTCGTCGGCCGCGCCCTTCGCGCGCAGGTACGCGTCGAACACGTCGTCGCCCTCATGCCTCGCGTCGGCGCCCATCGACGACACGACGACGTACCGCCGCACCCCTGCCCGCTCCGCCGCGTCGGCGAACAGCACGGCCGCGTCCCGGTCCACCGTCGCCTTGCGGTCCACGCCGCTGCCAGGACCCGCGCCCGCCGCGAAGACGGCTGCGTCGGCGCCCTGGAGATGCGCCGCGACCTCCTCGACGGACGCCGACTCCAAGTCGCACAGGACGGGCTCCGCGCCGGCCGCACGCAGGTCGTCACCCTGCTCCGGCCTGCGGATGAGCCCCGCCACCTCGGCCCCGTGCGCGGAGAGCAGCCGCTCCAGGCGCAGCGCGATCTGACCATGACCACCAGCGATGACAATGCGCATGCTTCGACCGTACGCCCGGCGCCGACTGTTCGCCGTACAACCATGTGGGCGGCCCGGCTGTCAGACAGATACCGCGTGCGTGTTCGAGTGCGCGGCCGACAACGGGAGCCTGCCATCAACGTCATACGTACCACCACGTTCACCGCCGCCGGCTGTGCCGCGCTGCTGCTCGCGACGACCGCGGCCTGCGGCACGGTGGAGAACCTCACGGCGGCTCAGAAGGTCGACCACGCCGCCGAGAAGCTCGGTGAACGCCACTCCCTGTCGCTTGAGCTGGGCCTCGACGCCTCGCCCGCCGCGGTGAACAAGTTCGCCAAGGAGGCCGATGACGCCCCGCTGCCGCCCCAGCTCGCCGGCACTCTCGCCAAGGCGCGCGTCACCGTCTCCGTACGGTCGCGCAAGCCGCTGTCCGAGTCGGGCCAGAAGGACCTCGTGTCGGCCGGCCTGAAGATCACCGGGCCCGACGGCGTCCTCACGGAGTACCGCACGGTCGGCGCGTACACGTACTACCGGACGGACATGAAGGCGTTCGCCGAGCTGATGGGCTTCCCGCCGCCCTCGCCGGACGACATGCCCGAGGGCATGGGCGTGCCGAAGGCCGTCTACGAGGGCAAGTGGGTCAAGGCCAAGACCGAGGGCGTCACCAAGGGCCTCACCGGCGGCGAGAAGAAGACGTCCAAGGACGACAAGGCCATCCAGAAGAAGGTCATGAAGGCGGTCCGGGGCGCCCTGACGGACCACGTCACGTTCGCCGACAAGGGCGAGAAGAACGGCGCGGACCACGTGGTCGCCACCGCGCCCTTCCGCGCCCTGATCATGGACCTGTTCGACCGGCTGCGCCCGCTCACCGCCGACCTGCCCGGCGGGGCCGACCTGCCCACCGCGAAGGACCTGAAGGGGGCGCCGGCCAAGAAGGTCTCCGTCGACTTCGCCATGAAGGACGGCGCGCTCACCCAGGTCACCCTGGACGTCGCCAGGTTCGCCGAGAAGTCCGGGGGCGTACGGCTGCCGGTGTTCCTGCGGTTCGGTGAGGCGGGCGCGCTGAAGGCCCCCGCGGGCGCGACCGAGGTGCCGGCCACCGGCGTCTTCGGCGGCAACCCGCTGCTGTCGGGGCCCGGCACGGTGGAGGACGACGGCGGCTTCGGCTCCATGGAGGAACTCGGCGACGACTCCTGAGCGCCGTACGGCAGGACGGAACACGGCGGCTCCTGATCCCCGTACGGCAGGACGGAACTCGACGGCGGTTCCTGCGCGCCGTACGGGAATCGCGGGCGGGCGGTCACGCGCGCGTAGCGGAACGTTTCGCAGCGGGCCGCAAGGCGTCACGCGCCGTCAGGCAGGGCCGCCCCGCCCGTACTTGGCGACCCGGCCCTGCCGGGGCAGCTCCAGGCCGACCGCGCCCGCCGAGTCGCAGTACTCCCGCACCGCGCTCGTACGGGCCACCACGCGCCCCCGGTGGACGACGATGCGGCTGTACGCGAGCGAGAGCGCCCCGGAGAGCCGGTCGCCGCGCACCGCGAGGAGTTCGGCGGGGAAGCCCGCCTCCACGCGCACCTCGGGCAGTCCGAGCACCGCGCGGGCCGTCGCGCCCACCGCCTCGTACGCGTCCTCGGGGCGCAGCCCGTACCGCGAGGCCAGCAGGTAGGCGGCCTCCAGCGGGTCGCCCCTGCCCACCGGGTTGGACACGTCCCGCAGGGCGCCGCTGCCCGCCGCGAGCCGCACACCCGCCGCCCGCAGCAGCCGCACCGGAGCCACCCCGCGCGCGTCCACGCCCGCGCAGCCGCCCTGCGGCAGACACACGACCGTGACGCCCGCCGCGGCGAGCCGGTCCGCGACCCTGCGCGCGTGGTCGCCCGGGAGCCGCGCGAGCCCCGCCAGCGGCCCCACGGTGACCCCGCCGCGCAGCCCGCCGGACGCCGCCGCGAGACGCTCCAGGCGGGCCGGGTCGGCGCCGTCCGTGTGCAGGTCGACCGGGCAGCCGTGCTCGGCGGCGACCTCGGCGACGGCCTCGACGTAACCCGTCGGGTCGGGGTCGAGGTCCGGGCAGCCGCCGACGACGGGGGCGCCCATCTTCACGGCGTCCCGCAGCATCGCCAGCCCGTTCGCCCCGGCGAGCCCGGTCAGCAGGCGGGGCATGGCCACCGCGCGCAGGTCCGCGAGGCCCATCAGGGAACGGCGCGCCTGAAGCACCGCCTCGAGCGAGCCGAGGCCCTCCATGTCGCCGATCCGCACATGGCAGCGCTGGACGGTGGCGCCGTGCCCGAGTTGCAGCAACGTGGCCTCCGTGGCGCGCCGCTGGACGTCCTCGGCGGCGTGGGAGACCGGGCCGCCCTCGTCGGCGGTGAGGGCCGTGTCGCCGTGCGCGTGGGCCTCGGCCGGGGCGGGCAGCAGCAAGTAGCCGGAGAGGTCCACACGGTGGCCCGGCGAGGTCAGCGTGCCGGCCGTGCCGACGGCCTCGATGCGGGCGCCGCCGAGCCGCACGTCCACGGTCCGGCCGTCGGTGAGCCGGGCGCCGCACAGCAGCAGCCCCGGGCTGTTCGTGGCGCCCTCGTCGGAGGACGCGGGCTGCTGCGGCGGCGGGCTCTCGGGCATCGCGCTCCTGTGATCGCAAAGGGGCCTGTCGGGACGCGTACGGGGCTCGGCGAGCCGGGCGCTCGACGAACAAGATCACGCGGGGAGTGTCGAGCCTAGGGCGGCGGCGGGGGAGCTTCGCGGAAGGCCGCAATAGTCGTACTGATGGGGTCCGAGTGGCGCAGCGGACGGCCCCGCGGAACGGATTTGGGCGATCGGCGCACGACCGTGTAATGTCTTCATCGCTCGCCCCAATAGCTCAGTCGGTAGAGCGTCTCCATGGTAAGGAGAAGGTCTGCGGTTCGATTCCGCATTGGGGCTCTGGTGCAGACGGCGTTCGCGTCGCTTGCATCACAGCGGTGTAGCTCAGTCGGTAGAGCAAGCGGCTCATAATCGCTGTGTCACCGGTTCAAGTCCGGTCACCGCTACTGACAGTAGCCGATTGTGGGGTCGGTCCTTCGATCGGCTACTCTTCTATGCGTTCAACCATGTCCCATCCGTTCGTCAAGGAGCACTCACGTGGCTGCCACCGACGTCCGCCCGAAGATCACGCTGGCCTGCGTGGAGTGCAAGGAGCGGAACTACATCACCAAGAAGAACCGGCGTAACAACCCGGACCGACTGGAGATGAAGAAGCACTGCCCGCGTTGCAACGCGCACACCGCGCACCGCGAAACGCGATAAATCAGGCTCGTACACGAGGCCGTCCCCTTCACCGGGGGCGGCCTCGCGTCGTTCCTCGCCCCGCGCGCGTAGTGGCGTACGGGGTGGCTTCGCGCGGGCGTCCCCGCCGCGCGACGTCCTCGTCCTCAGACCCAGGAGGTGCCGAGTCCATGGCGCTCGACCAGTCCTTCGTGGGGCGGAGCTACCCGCCCACCAGCCCGTACGAGGTCGGCCGGGAGAAGATCCGCGAGTTCGCGGTGGCGGTGGGCGACACCAACCCCGCCTACGTGGACCGCGAGGCCGCCCAGGCGCTCGGTCACCCCGATGTGATCGCGCCGCCGACCTTTGTGTTCGCCATCACGTTCGCCGCCGCCGGTGAGGTCGTCCACGACCCGGAGCTGGGCCTCGACTACAGCCGCGTCGTGCACGGCGACCAGAAGTTCGCCTACAGCCGGCCGGTGCGGGCGGGCGACCGGCTGAGCGTCACCTCGACCATCGAGAACATCAAGTCGCTCGCGGGCAACGACATCCTCGACGTACGCGGCGAGGTGCACGACGAGAACGGCGAGCACGTCGTCACCGCCTGGACCAAGCTCGTCTCGCGCGCGGCAGAGGGGGCCTGATCACCATGGCGACGACCATCAAGTTCGACGAGGTCGAGGTCGGCACCGAACTGCCCGCCCAGACGTTCCCCGTGACGCGCGCCACGCTCGTGCGGTACGCGGGTGCCTCCGGCGACTTCAACCCGATCCACTGGAACGAGAAGTTCGCGGTCGAGGTCGGCCTGCCGGACGTCATCGCGCACGGCATGTTCACCATGGCCGAGGCGATCCGCGTCGTCACCGACTGGACCGGCGACCCGGCCGCCGTCGTCGAGTACGGCGTGCGCTTCACCAAGCCGGTCGTCGTGCCCAACGACGACAAGGGCACCGAGATCGAGGTCAGCGCCAAGGTCGCGGCCAAGCTCGACGACAACCGCGTCCGCGTGGACCTGACCGCCATGAACGCGGGCCAGAAGGTCCTCGGCATGTCCCGCGCGGTCGTCCAGCTCGCCTGAACCTACGCCGGTCACCTGCCGCCCCGCCGCCCCGCGCGGGACCGGGGCGGCGAGAACGGCCCTGCCCGGGTGGCGGGGCCGTTCTCGTACCCTGGTGCGCGTGCAGGAACTCCACGACGCCCCCCTCGCCCCCCTGACCACCTTCCGGCTCGGCGGGCCCGCCCGCAGGCTGCTCACCGCGACCACCGACGCCGAGGTGATCGACGCGGTGCGCGAGGCCGACGCCGCCGGCACCCCGCTGCTGATCGTCGGCGGCGGCAGCAACCTCGTCATCGGCGACGAGGGCTTCGCCGGGACCGCCCTGCGCATCGCCACCGAGGGCTTCACGCTCGACGGCACCAGACTGGAACTGGCCGCCGGCGAGGTGTGGACCGAGGCCGTGCGCCGCACCGTCGAGGCCGGGCTCGCCGGTGTCGAGTGCCTGGCCGGCATCCCCGGCTCCGCCGGCGCCACCCCGATCCAGAACGTCGGCGCGTACGGCCAGGAAGTCTCCTCGACCATCACCGAGGTCATCGCCTACGACCGGCGCGCGGGGGAGACCGTCACCCTGTCGAACGCCGAGTGCGCATTCTCGTACCGCCACAGCCGCTTCAAGGCCGAACCGGACCGCTATGTCGTGCTGCGCGTCCGCTTCGAGCTGGAGGACGCGGGCGGGCTGAGCGCGCCCCTGAAGTACCCGGAGACCGCGCGCGCCCTCGGCGTCGAGGCGGGCGACCGGGTGCCCGCGGCCACCGCGCGCGACACCGTGCTCAAGTTGCGCGCGGGCAAGGGCATGGTGCTCGACCCGGAGGACCACGACACTTGGTCGGCGGGGTCGTTCTTCACCAACCCGATCCTCACCGACGAGCAGTTCGCGGACTTCCTCGCGCGCGTGGCGGACCGTCTCGGCCCCGACGCCAAGGCCCCCGCCTTCCCCGCCGGTGAGGGCCGCACCAAGACCTCCGCGGCCTGGCTCATCGACAAGGCGGGCTTCACCAAGGGCTACGGGACCGGGCCCGCCCGGATCTCCACCAAGCACACGCTCGCCCTCACCAACCGCGGCGAGGCCACCACCGAGGACCTGCTCGCGCTCGCCCGCGAGGTCGTGGCGGGCGTGCGCGAGGCGTTCGGCGTGACCCTCGTCAACGAGCCGGTGACCGTCGGCGTGCGGCTCTGAGGAGCAGCCCATGAGGCGTGGGCGTCCGTGCAGCCCGTGAGGCGAACGGCTCTGTGCGGCCCATGAGGCACGCGCCTCTGCGCAGCCCTGTAAGAGCCCTCAGTAGGCGACGCCCACGCCCTGCTTGACCGTCGCCGGGTCGTCCACGGCGGCGAGCATCGCGTGGGCCACGTCCGCGCGGGAGATGAACCGCCCCGCGCGCGGGAAGCCGCCCACGACCTTGCGGTACGTGCCGGTCAGCGGCTTGTCCTGGAGGCGCGGCGGGCGCACCGACGTCCAGTCGGTCGCGCTCGCCGCCAGGTCCGCCTCCATGGCCGCCAGATCCACGTAGACGTCCTTCAGGAGCGTCCCGACGATCTTCATGGCGAGCCGGTCGGCGAACCCCTGGCCCTCGGGCTGCGGGCCCACCGGCGCCGCGCTGACCACCACCAAGCGGCGCGTGCCCTCCGCCTCCATCGCCGCGAGGACCGACCGCGTCAGCTGCGCCGCCACCCCCGCGTCCGCCTTGCGGCGGGCGCCGAGCCCCGACAGCACCGCGTCCCTGCCCGCGACGGCCGCGCGCAGCGATTCGGGGTCGCCGAAGTCGCCCCGGAACACCTCAAGCCGCTCTCCCGTGACGGCGAACCGGGCCGGATCCCGCACCACCGCGGTCACCTCGTGGCCTGCCGTGAGCGCCTGCCGGACGATCTCCTGACCGACTCCGCCCGTCGCACCGAAAACCGTGAGCTTCATGGCACACCCTCCAGCCGAGACCCGAGTGGGTGAGTGCTCACTCACCCCCGTATGGCTTTAGAGTGAGTGAACGCTCACCCCCGCGTCAAGCTTGTTTGGAGCAGCCATGGACCAGAAGCCGGCCCGCGTACGGATCGTCGAGGCGGCCCACGCCCTCATGCTCGACATCGGCCTGGCCCGCACCACCACCAAGCAGATCGCCCGCGCGGCCGGCTGCTCCGAAGCGGCGCTCTACAAGCACTTCGCCAGCAAGGAAGAACTGTTCGTCACCGTCCTCAACGAACGCCTCCCGCGCCTCGGCGACCTCCTCGGTCGCCTGCTCACCGAGGGCGCGGGCAACCCGGAGCGCACGGTCGAGGAGAATTTGACGGACATCGCGCGCGAGGCGGCACTCTTCTACGAGCAGACCTTCCCGATGGCCGCGTCCCTGTACGCCGAACCGCAGCTCAAGCGCCGACACGAAGAAGTGATGCGCGAACTCGGCACCGGCCCCCACAAGCCCATCCAGCGCCTGGACGACTACCTGCGGGCCGAACAGCGCGCGGGACGCCTGCGCCCCGGCGCCGACACCTACGCCGCCGCCTCGCTCCTCATGGGCGCCTGCTCCCAGCGCGCCTTCGCCTACGAGATGTCCCCCGACCGCAAGCCGCCCCAGCCCCTGGACGCCTTCGCCGCCGGTGTCGCCCGCACCCTGCTCGCCGGGATCGCCTAGGCCCCGCCTTCACGCACGAAGAGAGGCGTCAGAAGTCGGCCGCGGAGGACGTCAGCCAGGCGTCCACGCCGTTCAGCAGGCGCTCCTTGACGTCCTCGGGCGCCGCCGAGCCCAGGACCGACTGCCGGGCCAGCTCCGCCAGTTCCGCGTCCGAGAAGCCGTGGTGGCGGCGCGCGATCTCGTACTGGGCGGCGAGCCGCGAACCGAACAGCAGCGGGTCGTCCGCGCCCAGCGCCATCGGCACCCCGGCCTCGAACAGCGTGCGCAGCGGCACGTCCTCGGGCTTCTCGTAGACGCCAAGCGCCACGTTCGACGCGGGGCACACCTCGCACGTCACCTGGCGGTCCGCGAGCCGCTTGAGCAGCCACGGGTCCTCCGCCGCCCGCACCCCGTGCCCGATCCGCGAGGCGTCCAGGTCGTCCAGGCAGTCCCGTACGGACGCGGGGCCCGTCAGCTCACCGCCGTGCGGCGCCGACAACAGGCCCCCCTCGCGCGCGATGTGGAACGCCCGGTCGAAGTCACGGGCCATGCCGCGCCGCTCGTCGTTGGAGAGCCCGAACCCGACGATCCCCCGGTCCGCGTACCGCACCGCCAGCCGGGCCAGCGTGCGCGCGTCCAGGGGGTGCTTCATGCGGTTCGCCGCGACCAGCACCCGCATCCCGAGCCCGGTCTCGCGCGAGGCGCTCTCCACGGCGTCCAGGATGACCTCGAGAGCCGGGATGAGACCGCCGAGCCGGGGCGCGTACGAGGTCGGGTCCACCTGGATCTCCAGCCACCCCGAGCCGTCCGCGATGTCCTCCTCCGCGGCCTCCCGCACCAGCCGCTGGATGTCCTCGGGGGCCCGCAGACAGGAACGCGCCGCGTCGTACAGCCGCTGGAAGCGGAACCAGCCCCGCTCGTCCGTCGCCCGCAGCTTCGGCGGCTCGGCGCCGGTCAGCGCGTCCGGCAGCCGCACGCCGTACTTGTCGGCCAGCTCCAGCAGGGTCGTGGGCCGCATCGACCCGGTGAAATGCAGGTGCAGATGGGCCTTCGGCAACTGACGTACATCACGTACTACGCGCTCCATCCCAAGATCCTGCCGTACGCACCCGCCCTCCCGGTAGCCGCTTTCCCCGTTCGGGACACCCTCCGAACGAAGAAACGGGCCGCCCTCTTAAAGAGGGCGGCCCGTTCACCAGAACGTGCGACTACTGGTCGCGCGCCTCGGCGAGCAGCTTCTGGATGCGCGACACGCCCTCGACGAGGTCCTCGTCGCCCAGCGCGTACGACAGGCGCAGGTAGCCCGGCGTACCGAACGCCTCACCCGGCACCACGGCGACCTCGGCCTCCTCCAGGATGAGCGCGGCCAGCTCGACGCTGTCCTGCGGGCGCTTGCCGCGGATCTCCTTGCCGAGCAGCCCCTTCACCGACGGGTACGCGTAGAACGCGCCCTCGGGCTCCGGGCAGACGACGCCGTCGATCTCGTTGAGCATGCGCACGATCGTGCGGCGGCGGCGGTCGAAGGCCTCGCGCATCTTCTCCACGGCGGTCAGGTCACCGGAGACGGCGGCGAGCGCGGCGGCCTGCGCCACGTTCGACACGTTGGACGTCGCGTGCGACTGGAGGTTCGTCGCGGCCTTCACCACGTCCTTCGGGCCGATGATCCACCCCACGCGCCAGCCCGTCATGGCGTACGTCTTCGCCACGCCGTTGACGACGATGCACTTGTCGCGCAGCTCGGGCAGGATCGCCGGCAGCGAGGTGAACTTCGCGTCGCCGTAGACGAGGTGCTCGTAGATCTCGTCCGTCATCACCCACAGGCCGTGCTCCAGCGCCCAGCGGCCGATCGCCTCGGCGTCGGCCTCGCTGTAGACCGCGCCCGTCGGGTTCGACGGCGACACGAACAGGACGACCTTGGTGCGCTCGGTGCGCGCGGCCTCCAGCTGCTCCACGGAGACCCGGTAGCCGGTGGTCTCGTCGGCCACGACCTCCACCGGGACACCGCCCGCGAGGCGGATCGACTCGGGGTACGTGGTCCAGTAAGGGGCGGGGACGATGACCTCGTCGCCCGGGTCGAGGATCGCGGCGAACGCCTCGTAGATGGCCTGCTTGCCGCCGTTGGTCACGAGGACCTGGGAGGCGTCGACCTCGTAGCCGGAGTCGCGCAGCGTCTTGGCGGCGATGGCGGCCTTCAGCTCGGGCAGGCCGCCGGCAGGCGTGTAGCGGTGGAACTTCGGGTTCTTGCAGGCCTCTACGGCCGCCTCGACCACGTAGTCGGGCGTCGGGAAGTCGGGCTCGCCGGCGCCGAAGCCGATCACGGGGCGACCGGCCGCCTTGAGGGCCTTGGCCTTGGCGTCCACGGCCAGCGTGGCGGACTCGGAGATGGAGCCGACGCGGGCCGAGACACGGCGCTCGGTGGGGGCGGTACCGGCGGCGGAGGGAGAAGGAGTTGCAGCGCTCATGGCCCCATCGTTCCAGACCGGAAACCCGCCGGGCACACGGGTTTCACGCCCTGGACCGTCCCCGCCCGGGACGCTGGTGATCCACTTGCGGGCGGTACCCGTTCGACCTGGGGCCGTGGAACACGTACACTCACTGCTCGTTGGCCTTCACCGGCCGCTCGTTCCGAAGGCACTCCGTGCGTCCGGGCCGATGCGGTACGTTGGGGTGAGCAAAGGGTCGTAGCTCAATTGGTAGAGCACTGGTCTCCAAAACCAGCGGTTGGGGGTTCAAGTCCCTCCGGCCCTGCTACACACACCTTCGCCAGGATGTGTGCGCATGTACGTACTGCAATGCACCGCCGTGCGGCTCAACCGGGCGCGGCACGGCCACGACCCGGAATCAGGTGAGGACGAGTGACGGACGCCGTGGGCTCCATCGACATGCCTGATGCCCAGGATGAGGCGCCGGAGTCCAAGAAGAAGGCCCGCAAGGGCGGCAAGCGCGGCAAGAAGGGTCCCTTCGGCCGCCTCGCACTCTTCTACCGCCAGATCGTCGCGGAGCTCCGCAAGGTCGTCTGGCCGACTCGTGGCCAGCTGTCGACGTACACCACCGTGGTGATCGTGTTCGTCGTCATCATGATCGGTCTGGTCACCGTGATTGACTATGGGTTCAGCCACCTCGTCAAGTACGTCTTCGGCTGATCCGAGAGCGGAGGGCGCCGTGTCCGGCGCCCCTTTCGCGTGTTCCACCCCCATGTATCCAGGAAGAAGCAGCCACAGTGTCTGACCCGAACCTGAACGAGGCGATCGAGCCGGTCGAGTCCGCTGAGGACGAGCTCGACATCGTCGAGGCGGCGGACGCCGAGGAGCCGGACCAGGCCGAGGCTGCCGACATCGCCGCCGGTGAGCCCGCCGAGGAGGCCGCCCTCGAGGTCGAGGACGCCGAGACGGCCGAGGCCGCCGACGCGGACATCGACGACGCCGAGGACAAGGCCGTCGAGGCCGAGATCGAGGAGCTCCAGGAGGAGCAGGCGCAGGTCGACCCCGTCGCCGCCCTCCGCGACGAGCTGCGCGGTCTGCCCGGCGAGTGGTACGTCATCCACACCTACGCGGGCTACGAGAAGCGCGTGAAGGCGAACCTGGAGCAGCGTGCCGTCTCGCTCAACGTCGAGGACTTCATCTACCAGGCCGAGGTCCCCGAGGAAGAGATCGTCCAGATCAAGAACGGCGAGCGCAAGAACGTCCGGCAGAACAAGCTGCCCGGCTACGTGCTCGTCCGCATGGACCTGACGAACGAGTCCTGGGGCGTCGTCCGCAACACCCCCGGCGTCACCGGCTTCGTGGGCAACGCGTACGACCCGTACCCGCTGACCCTGGACGAGATCGTCAAGATGCTCGCCCCGGAGGCCGAGGAGAAGGCCGCCCGCGAGGCCGCCGAGGCCGAGGGCAAGCCCGCTCCGCAGCGCAAGGTCGAGGTCCAGGTCCTGGACTTCGAGGTCGGCGACTCGGTCACCGTCACCGACGGCCCGTTCGCCACGCTGCAGGCCACGATCAACGAGATCAACGCCGACTCGAAGAAGGTCAAGGGCCTCGTCGAGATCTTCGGCCGCGAGACCCCGGTCGAGCTGAGCTTCGACCAGATCCAGAAGAACTAGCCACCCCCGGCCCCTTCTGGGCACAGCCTTCCGAACAGGTCAGACGGGCTCACGCAGCCTGTCTGACCTGCTCGGTTTTTAGCCGCGCATGGATACCCGTTATCGTTGTGCGGTATGCCTCCGTCCGAGCGATCTCGACGATCGTTCACCGGGACGGCGGGCTGAACACTCTCACTAAGACCCGGAGAGAGAGCACATGCCTCCCAAGAAGAAGAAGGTCACGGGGCTTATCAAGCTCCAGATCCAGGCCGGCGCCGCCAACCCGGCTCCGCCTGTCGGCCCCGCGCTGGGCCAGCACGGCGTCAACATCATGGAGTTCTGCAAGGCCTACAACGCCGCGACCGAGTCGCAGCGCGGTTGGGTCATCCCGGTGGAGATCACGGTCTACGAGGACCGCTCCTTCACCTTCATCACCAAGACCCCGCCGGCCGCGAAGATGATCCTCAAGGCCGCCGGCGTCGAGAAGGGCTCTGGCGAGCCGCACAAGACCAAGGTCGCCAAGATCACCGAGGCGCAGGTCCGCGAGATCGCCACCACGAAGATGCCCGACCTCAACGCCAATGACCTGGACGCCGCGTCCAAGATCATCGCCGGCACCGCCCGTTCCATGGGCATCACGGTCGAGGGCTGACCTCCACCTCGTAGGTACCACCGTGGAAGGGCCTGCTCGGCCCGCACCACGACTCCTCTAGAACTCAGGAGCAGTAAGTGAGCAAGCGCAGCAAGACTCTCCGCGCTGCGGACGCCAAGATCGACCGGGACAAGCTCTACGCCCCGCTCGAGGCCGTCCGTCTCGCCAAGGAGACCTCCGCGTCGAAGTTCGACGGCACCGTCGAGGTCGCCTTCCGCCTGGGCGTTGACCCGCGCAAGGCCGACCAGATGGTCCGTGGCACCGTGAACCTCCCGCACGGCACCGGCAAGACCGCCCGGGTCCTGGTCTTCGCGACCGGTGACCGTGCTGCGGCCGCGGAAGCCGCGGGCGCCGACATCGTCGGCTCCGACGAGCTCATCGACGAGATCTCCAAGGGCAACCGCCTGAACGAGTTCGACGCCGTCGTCGCCACGCCGGACCTCATGGGCAAGGTCGGCCGCCTCGGCCGCGTGCTCGGTCCCCGTGGCCTCATGCCGAACCCGAAGACCGGCACCGTGACCCCGGACGTGGCCAAGGCCGTGAACGAGATCAAGGGCGGCAAGATCGAGTTCCGCGTCGACAAGCACGCGAACCTGCACTTCATCATCGGCAAGGCGTCCTTCGACGACACCAAGCTGGTGGAGAACTACGGCGCGGCCCTGGAGGAGATCCTCCGCCTGAAGCCGTCCGCCGCCAAGGGTCGCTACATCAAGAAGGCCGCCATCACCACCACGATGGGCCCCGGCATTCCGGTCGACCCGAACCGCACCCGCAACCTCCTCGTCGAGGAGGACCCGGCCGCGGTCTGAGTCCCCGTGACTCGCTGAAGTCGGCGACGGGCCCCGCACCCTCCTGGGTGCGGGGCCCGTTCCTCTTTTCCCGGCCCATTCCGTGGCCGATTCTTCCCGGCCCTTTCGTGGCCGGTCACCTCCCTTTCCGGCGCCCCGGCCGCACCGGCTGCGCTAGCGTCACCGGCAGCGACCGGGGGAGCGGATGGGACAGCGAAGGACTGGGGTGGGCGGGCGGCTGCTCGCGGTGGGCGTCACGGGCGTGCTGCTCGCGGGGTGCGCGGGCGGCGGCGCCGGCGAGGACGACGGCAAGCGGGACGGGTCCGCCGCGCGGGCGCTGCGCACGGCCCGCGCCGAGGTCGACGCCGCCGGGTCCGCCCGGATCGACGCCACGACGGACACCGGGAAGCAGCTCACCACCCGCAGCACCGGCACGTTCGACTGGTCGGACGGCGCGCGCGGCACCCTCACCGTCCATGTCACCGGCGGCGAACTGGCCGCCTCGACGCGCTCGATGGGCGGCGACCCCTCCCAGACGCGGTACCTGCCCGACGCGTACTACACCCGGATGAGTGAACGGTTCGCGCAGCTCCAGCGCGGCCGGCACTGGATCAGGCATCCCTACGAGGACGCCGGGGACCTCAGCCCCGCCGCGACGCTCGCCGCGCTGGCCGCGTCCCGCGACGTGCGCGAGGTCGGGCGCCAGGCGGTACGGGGGCGGGCGGCCACGCACTACCGGGGGAGCGTGGATGGCGGGCGCGTGGACGTCTGGATCGACGCCCGCCATCTCCTCGTACGGCGAACGCAGCGGGCGGGGGAGGTCATGAGCACCGTGCACTACAGCGACTACGGCGCGCCCGCGTCGGCGCGCAGGCCGCCCGCGCGGGACGTGATCGACTTCGACGAGGTGACCGCCGACCGCTGAACCCCAGGTCGCACGGGGTGTCAGGGGCGGACTCCGCGAATGTCCGAGGCGTCCGATACGGTGCAATGAGTCCGTGTTTCTTTCGAGGGGTGGGTCCGAGATGGGTGACGTACGACGGGTGGCCGGCGCCGCGACCGCGACCGCGCTGCTGTGTGCCGGAGCTGTCGCCTGCGGGGGCGGTGACGGGTCCTCGAAGGCCTCCGCCGCCTCCCCGAGCGCGACGAGGACCCAGGCGTCCCGGGCGCTGACGGCCTCGTACGAGAAGACGGCGAAGGCGAAGTCCGCGCGCGTCGAGATGACGATGAAGATGCCCGGCGGTCCGGCGGGCGGCGGCAGCGTGAAGGCGTCCGGCACGATGGGCTGGGACCCGACGGTCATGGATATGACGATGTCGGAGGGCGCGTTCACCGCCGCCGGATCGAACGCGCCGAAGGACGTCCGGATGGTGTGGCAGGACGACGTCATGTACATGGACATGGGGGCGGGCGCGGCGAAGAAGACCGGCGGCAAGCGCTGGATGAAGCTCGACCTCGGCGCCCTGTCCCGCAAGGCGGGCGGCGGCGCGGCGACCCGGCAGCTGACCGGCGGCCTCGACAGCATCGGCCAGGACCCGGCGCGGCAGATCGCGGTCCTGCTCGACTCGCCCGACCTCAAGCACGTCGGCTCGCAGACCGTCGACGGGCAGCGCGCCGAGCACTACAAGGGCCGCCTCAGCGTCGAGAAGATGCTGAAGTCCGACGACGCCCTCAAGGTCCTCGACCCGGCCCAGCGCGACCAGCTCCGGGAGAACGCGCGGAAGGCCGGGGTCACCTCGTACGACACCGAGCTGTGGGTCGGCAAGGACGACCTGCCGGTCCGGATGGACGTCACCATGGCGTCGAAGCAGGGTCCGGTCTCCCTCTCGGAGAAGTTCTCGCACTACGGCGCCGCCGTGAAGGCCGACGTACCGCCCGCGAACCGGACCTTCGACGTGATGGAACTGCTCAAGCAATACGGCGGTGCCGGGGCTGGAGCGGGTGCCGGAGCGGGCGGGGCGTCGGGCGCCGGAGGGGCCTCGGGCGGCGGGGGCTGAGCGGATTTGCCCGACGCGCCCCCCTTGACGTAACCTTCCCAGGAAGCCAAAGACCGCTGGTCGTTGCCGTGCACTCAGCAGAGGGTGCGGTGGCCGAAGGATCCGCTGAAACTGCGGACGACCCGCGCAGGTGACTGTGGAAGTGCTCCCGAGTCCGTACGGAATCGGTCGAGCTCACGCCCCGTGCGCCTGCGCCGGGGCGTTTCGTTTATCCCAGTCCTCCTTCGGGTCCGCGCGGTCCGAATCACCCGGAAGGAGGCCGAGGCTCATGGCGAGGCCCGACAAGGCTGCCGCAGTGGCGGAGCTGACGGACAAGTTCCGCAACTCCAGCGCTGCCGTGCTGACCGAGTACCGCGGTCTCACCGTGGCGCAGCTCAAGACGCTGCGTCGTTCGCTCGGTGAGAACGCCCAGTACGCCGTGGTGAAGAACACGCTGACCAAGATTGCGGCCAACGAGGCCGGGATCACGCTCGACGACCAGCTCTTCGCTGGTCCGACGGCCGTCGCCTTCGTCACCGGTGACCCGGTGGAGTCGGCGAAGGGTCTGCGCGACTTCGCCAAGGAGAACCCGAATCTCGTCATCAAGGGCGGTGTCCTTGACGGCAAGGCGCTGTCCGCCGACGAGATCAAGAAGCTTGCGGACCTCGAGTCCCGCGAGGTTCTGCTGTCCAAGCTGGCCGGTGCCTTCAAGGGGAAGCAGTCGCAGGCTGCCTCCGTCTTCCAGGCTCTGCCGTCGAAGCTCGTCCGCACCGTGGACGCCCTTCGCGCCAAGCAGGACGAGCAGGGCGGTGCCGAGTAACTCGGCTCGCTTTTTGATCCTCGCCGCCTGACCGGCGGCAGGGATCGCAGCGGGCCCGAACGTACGCCCGCCTTACCCAGTACATACGGCACCACCTGCCGAACGAGTGGAAGGACGCCATCATGGCGAAGCTCACCCAGGACGAGCTGCTTGCCCAGTTCGAGGAGATGACCCTCATCGAGCTCTCCGAGTTCGTGAAGGCCTTCGAGGAGAAGTTCGACGTCACCGCCGCCGCTGCCGCGCCGGTCGTCGTCGCCGGCGGTGCCGCTGGTGGCGCCGCCGCCGAGGCCGCCGAGGAGCAGGACGAGTTCGACGTCATCCTCACCGGCGCCGGCGACAAGAAGATCCAGGTCATCAAGGTCGTGCGTGAGCTGACCTCGCTGGGTCTCAAGGAGGCCAAGGACCTCGTCGACGGCACCCCGAAGCCGGTCCTCGAGAAGGTCGCCAAGGACGCCGCTGACAAGGCCAAGGAGGCCCTCGAGGGCGCCGGCGCCTCCGTCGAGGTCAAGTGACCTCACGAGTCAGCCGCTGACTCTCCGCTTCGGTGAAACTGTTCCTCCGGGAGCTGTAACGCCGAGGTACCGAAGGGCGATCACCCAGGTGGGTGGTCGCCCTTCGGCGTTGCCTGGCACGCGGGCCGAGGGTGCCTTGCACTGTCGTCCGCGCGGAGTATGGTGATCTTCGTTGTGCCTGGCGCCGCCCCGTTTCGGCCTGGAGGGGGCCTTGACGAACCGCACGCAGCGCGCAATTCTCAGGACGCGTCGTCACAACGATCCGGATCCGAGGCATGGATCGACGGCGAAGAGGGCAGTAAAGATGTGCGCGCAGCGCACAGGTCGAGCCGCAGACGGTGAACGGTTGAGAACAACGAGGGCGTCGAAAAACCCGCACTGGACATCAGTGGGCCTTCTGGCTACACTGTCCCTTTGCGCTGCCTGTTAGCTGCTCCCTGCCCGTCACCAGGGGCATACCCTCGCTTGAGCACCGTGGACCGAACCGCCTCTGAGCTGGCCAATCGCCGGATTCAGCGACGTCTGTCCCCATTGCTCGGCTGGGGACCGGTACGCGCGTAGTGAGTCCGAGCCCTCGGAAGGACCCCCTCTTGGCCGCCTCGCGCAACGCCTCGACCGCGAATACGAACAACGGCGCAAGCACCGCCCCGCTGCGCATCTCCTTTGCAAAGATCAAGGAGCCTCTCGAGGTTCCCAACCTGCTCGCGCTGCAGACCGAGAGCTTTGACTGGCTGCTCGGCAACACCGCCTGGCAGAGTCGGGTCGAGGAGGCTCTGGAGAGCGGACACGACGTCCCCACCAAGTCCGGTCTGGAAGAGATCTTCGAGGAGATCTCGCCGATCGAGGACTTCTCCGGGTCGATGTCGCTGACCTTCCGCGACCACCGCTTCGAGCCGCCGAAGAACTCCATCGACGAGTGCAAGGAGCGCGACTTCACGTACGCCGCTCCGCTCTTCGTCACCGCCGAGTTCACGAACAACGAGACCGGCGAGATCAAGTCCCAGACGGTCTTCATGGGCGACTTCCCGCTCATGACCAACAAGGGCACCTTCGTCATCAACGGCACCGAGCGTGTCGTCGTCTCCCAGCTCGTCCGCTCGCCGGGCGTCTACTTCGACTCCTCCATCGACAAGACGTCCGACAAGGACATCTTCTCGGCCAAGATCATCCCGTCCCGGGGTGCCTGGCTGGAGATGGAGATCGACAAGCGCGACATGGTCGGTGTCCGCATCGACCGCAAGCGCAAGCAGTCCGTCACCGTTCTCCTCAAGGCCCTCGGCTGGACGACCGAGCAGATCCTCGAAGAGTTCGGCGAGTACGAGTCCATGCGCGCCACCCTGGAGAAGGACCACACCCAGGGCCAGGACGACGCGCTGCTCGACATCTACCGCAAGCTGCGCCCGGGCGAGCCGCCCACGCGTGAGGCCGCGCAGACGCTGCTCGAGAACCTCTACTTCAACCCCAAGCGCTACGACCTCGCCAAGGTCGGCCGCTACAAGGTGAACAAGAAGCTCGGCGCCGACGAGCCGCTGGACGCCGGCGTGCTCACCACAGACGACATCATCGCCACGATCAAGTACCTGGTGAAGCTGCACGCCGGTGAGACCGAGACGGTCAGTGAGTCGGGCCGCGAGATCATCGTCGAGACCGACGACATCGACCATTTCGGCAACCGCCGTATCCGTAACGTCGGTGAGCTGATCCAGAACCAGGTCCGTACGGGTCTCGCCCGTATGGAGCGCGTCGTGCGCGAGCGCATGACCACCCAGGACGTCGAGGCGATCACCCCGCAGACCCTGATCAACATCCGCCCCGTGGTGGCGTCGATCAAGGAGTTCTTCGGTACGTCGCAGCTCTCCCAGTTCATGGACCAGAACAACCCGCTGTCGGGGCTGACGCACAAGCGTCGTCTGAACGCCCTCGGCCCGGGTGGTCTCTCCCGTGAGCGGGCCGGCTTCGAGGTCCGCGACGTGCACCCCTCGCACTACGGCCGCATGTGCCCGATCGAGACGCCCGAAGGCCCGAACATCGGTCTGATCGGCTCGCTCGCCTCCTACGGCCGCATCAACCCGTTCGGCTTCATCGAGACGCCGTACCGCAAGGTCGTCGACGGTGTCGTCACCGACGACGTCGACTACCTGACGGCCGACGAGGAAGACCGCTTCGTCATCGCCCAGGCCAACGCGCCGCTCACCGACGAGCTGCGCTTCGCCGAGGCCCGCGTCCTGGTCCGCCGCCGCGGCGGCGAGGTCGACTACGTCCCCGGTGACGACGTCGACTACATGGACGTCTCGCCGCGCCAGATGGTGTCCGTCGCCACCGCGATGATCCCCTTCCTGGAGCACGACGACGCCAACCGTGCCCTCATGGGCGCGAACATGATGCGCCAGGCCGTGCCGCTGATCAAGTCCGAGGCGCCGCTCGTCGGCACCGGCATGGAGTACCGCTGCGCCGTCGACGCCGGCGACGTGCTCAAGGCCGACAAGGACGGTGTGGTCCAGGAGGTCTCCGCGGACTACATCACCACCGCCAACGACGACGGCACGTACACCACGTACCGCCTGTCGAAGTTCTCCCGCTCCAACCAGGGCACCTCTGTCAACCAGAAGGTCGTCGTGGACGAGGGCGCCCGGATCGTCACCGGGCAGGTGCTGGCCGACGGCCCGGCGACCGAAGAGGGCGAGATGGCCCTCGGCAAGAACCTGCTCGTCGCGTTCATGCCGTGGGAAGGTCACAACTACGAGGACGCGATCATCCTGTCGCAGCGCCTCGTGCAGGACGACGTCCTCTCCTCGATCCACATCGAGGAGCACGAGGTCGACGCCCGTGACACCAAGCTCGGCCCCGAGGAGATCACCCGGGACATCCCGAACGTCTCGGAGGAGGTCCTCGCCGACCTCGACGAGCGCGGCATCATCCGTATCGGTGCCGAGGTCGTCGCCGGCGACATCCTCGTCGGCAAGGTCACGCCCAAGGGCGAGACCGAGCTGACGCCCGAGGAGCGCCTGCTCCGCGCGATCTTCGGTGAGAAGGCGCGCGAGGTGCGCGACACCTCGCTGAAGGTGCCGCACGGTGAGATCGGCAAGGTCATCGGCGTCCGCGTCTTCGACCGCGAGGAGGGCGACGAGCTGCCGCCCGGCGTCAACCAGCTCGTCCGTGTCTACGTGGCGCAGAAGCGCAAGATCACCGACGGTGACAAGCTCGCCGGCCGCCACGGCAACAAGGGTGTCATCTCCAAGATCCTGCCGATCGAGGACATGCCGTTCATGGAGGACGGCACCCCGGTCGACATCATCCTGAACCCGCTGGGTGTGCCGTCCCGAATGAACCCGGGACAGGTCCTGGAGATCCACCTCGGCTGGCTCGCCAGCCAGGGCTGGGACGTCTCCGGCCTCGGCGACGAGTGGGCCAAGCGCCTCCAGGCGATCGGCGCCGACGACGTCGCCCCCCGGACGAACGTCGCCACCCCGGTCTTCGACGGTGCGCGTGAGGACGAGCTCGCGGGCCTGCTGGAGAACACCCGCCCGAACCGCGACGGCGACCGCATGGTCCTCCCGTCCGGCAAGGCGCGGCTGTTCGACGGCCGCTCCGGTGAGCCGTTCCCGGACCCGATCTCGGTCGGGTACATGTACATCCTCAAGCTGCACCACCTGGTCGACGACAAGCTGCACGCCCGTTCGACCGGTCCGTACTCGATGATCACCCAGCAGCCGCTGGGTGGTAAGGCCCAGTTCGGTGGCCAGCGCTTCGGTGAGATGGAGGTGTGGGCGCTGGAGGCGTACGGCGCCGCTTACGCCCTCCAGGAGCTGCTGACCATCAAGTCCGACGACGTCACCGGCCGCGTGAAGGTCTACGAGGCCATCGTCAAGGGCGAGAACATCCCCGAGCCCGGCATTCCCGAGTCCTTCAAGGTGCTCATCAAGGAAATGCAGTCCCTGTGCCTCAACGTGGAGGTGCTGTCCTCGGACGGCATGTCCATCGAGATGCGCGACACCGACGAGGACGTCTTCCGCGCGGCGGAGGAGCTCGGTATCGACCTGTCCCGGCGCGAGCCGAGCAGCGTCGAAGAGGTCTGACGGGAGTCCGGACGGGGGGCTCGCTCATGAGCCCCCCGGCCGACCCCGCGACCCCCGTTTCAGACCACAGACTTACAACCCTGAGAGGGATTGACGCATAGTGCTCGACGTCAACTTCTTCGACGAGCTCCGGATCGGCCTGGCGACCGCTGACGACATCCGTCAGTGGAGCCACGGCGAGGTCAAGAAGCCCGAGACGATCAACTACCGCACGCTCAAGCCGGAAAAGGACGGGCTCTTCTGCGAGAAGATCTTCGGCCCCACCCGGGACTGGGAGTGCTACTGCGGCAAGTACAAGCGCGTCCGCTTCAAGGGCATCATCTGCGAGCGCTGTGGCGTCGAGGTCACGCGCGCCAAGGTGCGCCGTGAGCGGATGGGCCACATCGAGCTCGCCGCTCCCGTCACCCACATCTGGTACTTCAAGGGCGTCCCGAGCCGGCTCGGCTACCTGCTGGACCTGGCTCCCAAGGACCTCGAGAAGGTCATCTACTTCGCGGCGTACATGATCACGTACGTCGACGAGGAGCGCCGCACCCGCGACCTGCCCTCCCTCGAGGCGCACGTCCAGGTCGAGCGTCAGCAGATCGAGAACCGCCGCGACTCGGACCTCGAGGCCCGCGCCAAGAAGCTCGAGACGGACCTCGCCGAGCTGGAGGCCGAAGGCGCCAAGGCCGACGTGCGCCGCAAGGTGCGCGAAGGCGCCGAGCGCGAGATGAAGCAGCTCCGCGACCGCGCCCAGCGCGAGATCGACCGCCTCGACGAGGTGTGGAACCGCTTCAAGAACCTCAAGGTCCAGGACCTGGAGGGCGACGAGCTGCTCTACCGCGAGCTGCGTGACCGCTTCGGCACGTACTTCGACGGGTCGATGGGTGCCGCGGCGCTGCAGAAGCGCCTGGAGACCTTCGACCTCGACGAGGAGGCCGAGAGGCTCCGCGAGATCATCCGCACCGGCAAGGGCCAGAAGAAGACCCGCGCGCTCAAGCGCCTCAAGGTCGTCTCCGCGTTCCTGCAGACCAGCAACAGCCCCAAGGGCATGGTGCTCGACTGCGTACCGGTCATCCCGCCGGACCTGCGTCCGATGGTGCAGCTCGACGGTGGCCGCTTCGCCACCTCCGACCTGAACGACCTGTACCGCCGCGTCATCAACCGCAACAACCGCCTGAAGCGCCTTCTCGACCTCGGTGCGCCCGAGATCATCGTGAACAACGAGAAGCGCATGCTCCAGGAGGCCGTCGACGCGCTCTTCGACAACGGCCGCCGCGGCCGCCCCGTCACGGGCCCCGGCAACCGTCCGCTGAAGTCGCTGTCCGACATGCTCAAGGGCAAGCAGGGCCGCTTCCGTCAGAACCTGCTCGGCAAGCGAGTCGACTACTCGGCGCGTTCCGTCATCGTCGTCGGCCCGCAGCTCAAGCTGCACCAGTGCGGTCTGCCGAAGGCCATGGCGCTGGAGCTCTTCAAGCCGTTCGTGATGAAGCGCCTGGTCGACCTGAACCACGCGCAGAACATCAAGTCGGCCAAGCGCATGGTCGAGCGCGGCCGCACCGTCGTGTACGACGTCCTCGAAGAGGTCATCGCCGAGCACCCGGTGCTGCTGAACCGTGCGCCCACGCTGCACCGCCTCGGCATCCAGGCCTTCGAGCCGCAGCTCGTCGAGGGCAAGGCCATCCAGATCCACCCGCTCGTCTGCACCGCGTTCAACGCGGACTTCGACGGTGACCAGATGGCCGTGCACCTGCCGCTGTCCGCGGAGGCGCAGGCCGAGGCCCGCATCCTGATGCTGTCCTCGAACAACATCCTCAAGCCCGCCGACGGCCGTCCGGTGACGATGCCGACCCAGGACATGGTCCTCGGTCTGTTCTTCCTCACCACCGACGGTGAACTGCGTGACACCAAGGGCGAGGGCCGCGCGTTCGGCTCCGTCGCCGAGGCGATCATGGCGTTCGACGCGGGCGAGCTGGCGTTGCAGTCGCGCGTGGACATCCGCTTCCCGGTGGGCACCATCCCGCCGCGCGGCTGGACCCCGCCGGCCGCCGAGGAGGGCGAGCCCGAGTACCAGGCCGGCGACAGCTTCCGGCTGCGTACGACCCTGGGCCGCGCCCTCTTCAACGAGCTGCTGCCCGAGGACTACCCGTTCGTCGACTACTCGGTGGGCAAGAAGCAGCTCTCCGAGATCGTCAACGACCTGGCCGAGCGCTACCCCAAGGTCATCGTGGCGGCGACGCTCGACAACCTGAAGGCGGCGGGCTTCTTCTGGGCGACCCGTTCCGGTGTCACCGTGGCCATCTCCGACGTCGTCGTTCCCGAGGCGAAGAAGGAGATCGTCGCGGGTTACGAGGCGCAGGACGAGAAGGTCCAGAAGCAGTACGAGCGCGGTCTCATCACGAAGGAAGAGCGCACTCAGGAGCTCATCGCGATCTGGACCAAGGCGACCAACGAGGTCGCCGAGGCGATGAACGCGAACTTCCCGAAGACGAACCCCATCTTCATGATGGTCGACTCGGGTGCCCGAGGAAACATGATGCAGATGCGTCAGATCGCCGGTATGCGCGGTCTGGTGTCGAACGCCAAGAACGAGACGATCCCGCGTCCCATCAAGGCGTCCTTCCGCGAGGGCCTGTCCGTGCTGGAGTACTTCATCTCCACGCACGGTGCTCGTAAGGGTCTGGCGGACACCGCTCTGCGTACCGCCGACTCGGGTTACCTCACGCGTCGTCTGGTCGACGTCTCCCAGGACGTCATCATCCGCGAGGAGGACTGCGGCACCGACCGCGGCCTCAAGCTGGCGATCGCCGAGCGTGGCGCCGACGGCGTCCTGCGCAAGGCGGACGACGCCGAGACCTCCGTGTACGCGCGCTGCCTCGCCGAGGACATCGTCGTGGACGGCAAGGTGCTGGCCCCGGCCGGCGTCGACCTCGGTGACGTGCTCATCGACCAGCTCGTCGCGGCCGGCGTGGAGGAGGTCAAGACCCGCTCGGTCCTGACCTGTGAGTCCGCCGTCGGTACGTGTGCCATGTGCTACGGCCGCTCGCTGGCCACCGGCAAGCTGGTCGACATCGGTGAGGCGGTCGGCATCATCGCCGCCCAGTCCATCGGTGAGCCCGGTACCCAGCTGACGATGCGTACCTTCCACACCGGTGGTGTGGCCGGTGACGACATCACCCAGGGTCTGCCCCGAGTCGTCGAGCTCTTCGAAGCCCGTACGCCGAAGGGTGTCGCCCCGATCTCCGAGGCCGCGGGCCGGGTCCGCATCGAGGAGACCGAGAAGACCAAGAAGATCGTCGTCACCCCGGACGACGGCAGCGACGAGACGGCGTACCCGATCTCGAAGCGTGCCCGTCTGCTCGTGGGCGAGGGCGACCACGTCGAGGTCGGCCAGAAGCTGACCGTGGGTGCCACCAACCCGCACGACGTGCTGCGCATCCTGGGTCAGCGCGCGGTCCAGGTCCACCTGGTCGGCGAGGTCCAGAAGGTCTACAACTCGCAGGGTGTGTCGATCCACGACAAGCACATCGAGATCATCATCCGGCAGATGCTGCGCCGTGTGACGATCATCGAGTCCGGCGACGCGGAGCTGCTGCCGGGCGAGCTGGTCGAGCGCTCGAAGTTCGAGACCGAGAACCGTCGTGTGGTCACCGAGGGCGGTCACCCCGCCTCCGGCCGTCCGCAGCTGATGGGTATCACCAAGGCCTCGCTGGCGACGGAGTCCTGGCTGTCGGCCGCCTCCTTCCAGGAGACGACCCGAGTGCTGACGGACGCGGCGATCAACGCCAAGTCCGACAGCCTCATCGGCCTCAAGGAGAACGTCATCATCGGTAAGCTCATCCCGGCCGGTACGGGTCTGTCCCGCTACCGCAACATCCGGGTGGAGCCCACCGAGGAGGCCAAGGCCGCGATGTACTCGGCCGTCGGCTACGACGACATCGACTACTCGCCGTTCGGCACCGGCTCCGGCCAGGCCGTCCCGCTGGAGGACTACGACTACGGTCCGTACAACCAGTAAGCGAGCAGCAGCCTGAAACCACAGGGCGGCCCCCGGACTCCGGGGGCCGCCCTGCGGCGTTTCATCGCGCCTTGTCCAGCCGGCTCCGGAGCCGGTGCAGCCGGGTGTGGACATCGGGGTGCGAAGCGAGCAGCCGCGCGGAGATCCCCTCCGGGACGTGGGTGTCCGACGCGGCGGAAACCGGGACCCCGTCGTCGAGCTCGTCCTCCAGGACAGCCATCAGCTGCCGTGCGTAACCGAGGCCGGCGGCGTGCTCGTCCGCCTTCAGTTCGGCGCGCCGGGACAGTGCCGCCGCCAGATACGGCGCCGCGAACGGCAGGAGGATCAGCCCGTACGTCATCGTCATCAGGGCCAGCAGTACGGCGCCGAGGACGCCCGCGGCGAGCGCCTGGGGGCCGGGCGGCAGGCGGCGCAGGCGGGGGGCCTGCCGGTGCAGCAGCCGCCAGGTGAGCCGGGCGGGAAGCGCGTACCAGAAGACCAGAAGCGACGCCCAGGCGTGACCGCGCAGATGGTGAGCGAGTTCGTGGGCGAGGACTCCGTCCAGCTCCGCGGGGGAGAGCCTGCCCAGGGCGTGGCTGGTCGCGGCGACGATGTGACCGGCCGCCGCGGTGGCGTTGACCTCGTCGCTCTCCTCGACCCAGAGCTGATAGGCCCCGGCGTCCACGCCCGCGCGCGCGGTGACCTGCCGCCACACGGCCCGCAGCGTACGGTCCTCCTCCGGCGTGGGCCGGCGCAGCCGGAACAGCCAGCGGGCGAGCAGCTCCTCACACCGTGGGTGGAAGGCGAGGGCCCCGCTCAGCGCCCAGCAGGCCGACGGTATCCACCAGGGAGGCCCGCCCAGGGTGTCGAAGGCGTACGTCACCACGAGGACGACGGTCAGGCTCGCGGCCACGTGCGGGAGATGGAGGGTGAGGTTACCGAGGGCCGCGGCGTCGATGCCGCGGCGGCGGGCGGCGACATGGACGCGGCCCCGGTGGCGGAGCGGGTCGCCGACGGAGCCGGGGCGTAAGGGACTGTCCGGCTTCTCGGACGGGCGTGGCAGGGGCATGAGCGGTCCTGAGGGTGAGGAGGAGCGGTGGGGGAGCTGTCAGGGCAGGAGGGCGGAGGCCGGCAGCAGCACGGAGGCGCCGCTGAACGCGACGACTCCGACCCGTATCCAGAAGTGCTTGCGGGCGGCGATGCGGCTGGTCTCGGCGAGCGTGAGGAGCAGGCTGTGTGTCGGGTCCCGGGCCGTGTCGGTCAACGCCGCGGCGAGCAGACCGATCCGAGTGGCTCGGTGGATGTCACCGAAGTACGTCAGCGGACCGCCCGGGGCCCAGCGGCTGTGTCCGTGCCGGGGCACCACCGCGAGAAGCAGGGCCAGGAGCGCGGTGATCAGCAGAACCGCCCCGGACCACCACATGAGGGCGGCCGGGACCGACAGGGCGGCGGGGTCCCGGCCGCGTTCGCCGATGAGGGCGCCGAAGCCGCCGGCGAGGACGCCGAGGACGCCGACGAGCAGGGCGGCCTTCGTGTCGGCGCGCGCGATCTCGGCCCGCAGTTCGGCGACGAGCCGGTCGGCTGTCCGCACCCGGTGCTCGTCAGGGCCCGGGGGCGGGGTGGTCACGGGGCCGGCTCCGGACGGTCTTTCGTGAGGGAAGCATGGTGCCGCGGGCCCGACTCGGATCCGGTGCTGTCGGTCTCGCCGGAGGCGGTCGGGCCGCCGCCCAGGATGGCGGACATGCGATCGGTGATGAGCTGGTGGGGCAGTTCGAGCTGATAGTCCTCGAGGCTCTTGCTCTGGAAGGCATTGTCGATGAGCTTGAGCTGGTTCTCGACGGCCTGTTTCTGCTCGGCGGCCAGGTGGTCGAGGACACGGGTGGTGTCATCGGGGTGAGCCGCCAGATGCAGGGCGAGGGTGGAGAGGTCGCCGCGGGCGAGCCACTGTTCGTAGAACGTGAGCTGCTCGGCCCGGCGCTCGGCCGCGTACCGCTCGTGCAACCGGGCGGCGGTGTGCTCGGCGGGTGCGGCTTCCGCGTCGTGCCGCGCGGTGCGCAGGCGGGCCTGGTGGAAGCGCTCGGCGGCGTCGCGCCGTAGTTGCACGGTGCAGGTGACGTGCAGGCCCTGGGGCGTGCCGAGGTCGCGTGCCGCGTCCACCGCGTGCTGGACGGACCGCTCGGCGAGGGTGCTGGCCTCGACGGGGTGCATACGGGAGGCGGCCCGCATCAGCGGCAGCATTCCCCGGGTCAGGAAGCCGGGCACGTCGCGTTCCTGGCTGCGCACGAAGCGCTCGGGGTCGCCCACCCGCCAGCGGATGTCGGCGGTGACCTCGAACTCGAAACTGTCGTCCTCGCTGGGCAAGGGCACCCGCAGATGAAAGGCATGCGGTGCGATGTCCACCTCGTACAGGGCGACGTAGGGCCGCAGGCTCGCCGGGCGGGCCGGTGGAGGGAACGTCCGGTACTCGCCCTTGCGCGTGATGAGGACCAGGGCGTGGTCGATGCGCGTGACGAAGCGTCGGCTGCCGAGGCGGAGGCGGGGGAGCTGCCAGACGGTCCGGACCGGGTCGGGGTCGGAATCGGGTTCGGTGGACGGGTACTGACGCTGCTGCTGGAGCCAGTCGAGCTGGTCGACGGGTGCCGGGGCGTCGGGCCGGGCCGGGTGCTCCGGGCCCTCCGGACGTGCGCTGGTACCTGGCATGGCGGTCTCCTTGAGTGGGTTCCTCCTGCGGACAGAGTCGGCCGGCGCTCAGAGCGCGGCGATCTCGTCGTGCAGCCGCTCGGCGGCGGCCGGCCGGGCGTTGTCGGCGTCGCGCAGGGTGCGGAGCAGATGGCTGACGCGGTCGTGGTTGGCGCGCGGGCTGACCAGGCGGGGCAACAGGGATGCCAGCGCCCGCTCGATCGCGGGGTCCCGGTCGGCGAGGCGTACCCAGCGGCCGAGGGCGGCAAGCGCCTCCGCCGTGTGGGCGCGGTCGGCGAGCAGGCGCCGCCAGATCGCCGTGAGGTGCCCGGTGACGGCGTGGTCCCCGCCCGCCTCGGCTCGCACGTACCAAGCGAGAACGGGAGGCAGCCCGCCGCCGTCGGCCGTCTTCCCGCAGGCGTGGAGGAAGGCAGGCAGAGCGTAGGCGCGTACCGCCCGGTCGTCGAGTCGTTCGGAGAGCTTGATCAGGACGGGGTCACCCACCGCGAGGAGGAGCAGTTCGAGGGCGTCCGTGAGCTGTTGGGTCTCCTCCTTCTCCTTGTCCGCCTTGGCATCCCCTTCCTCGGAGTCGCCGTCGTCGGGGGAGCGGTGGTGGACGGCCTCCAACAGCGCCTCCAGCGTCCTGTCGTACTCCACCGGCCCCAGGAGGCCGTAGGCGCGGACAGCCGTCCACCTGCGGCCGGAGACAGCGCCGGTGCACCACTCCCGAAGAATCTCGAACACGAGCGGTACCGACAGCAGGTGCGCCATGGTGAGGGCGTTGGCAGCCGTCAGCCAGGCGGTGGCGTGCCGGTCGTCCGCCCAGGGCTCGATGAGATGGGCCATCGCGGACGACAGGTCGGCGAAGGCGAGCTGCGCGGTGGCCGACGCGGCCCTCGTGCGTACCAGAGGGCGCCGGTCCTTGGCGAGGCCGTGCAGCCAGTCCGCCAGGGCCGGGCGCGCCGACGGGTGTTCGTTCCACACCGCGCGCAGCAGGACGGAAGCCGTCCGCTCGTCGTGGAACGCGCCGATGAACTGGCCGACGACGGTTCCCCACTCGGTGATCTCGGTGCCCACGTATCCGTCGGCGTCGACGCGCTGCAGCCGTTCCTCGCGGGCGGGGCCGAAGACCGGGATGCGGGGAAGCCGCGCCGGGTCGGCGATGTGCTGCAGCCGTACATAGAGGTCGTCGGCGAGCTCCGCCGCCACCGCGTAGGGGGCCGCGTCGAAGACGGCGAGCGAGATGGCGAACCCCTTCTCGCGCAGGGTGCGCTGGTCGTCGGTCAGCCAGCGGGTGACCTGCGCCTCCACCGCTCCCTCCCCGTGGGCGGCGAGTTCTTCTTCGTCGATCTCCGCGCGGTGGAAGCGCGCCAGGACCCGAGCGAACTCCTCGATCGTCCGCGGCCTGCGGGGCCGGGTGAGGAACTCCTTGACCGGGGCGAGAGCCGCCAGTTCCGGCCAGCTCGCTCGTCCGGCCCGCGCGGTGACGTGCGCGTGCAGCATGTCCTCGGCGGCCGGTGGCTCCCAGCGGACGTACGGCACGTCGTCGTCGAGCGCCGCGGACGGGTCGACGGTGATGACCAGATGGCTGTGGAGGTGCTTGAGACGGTCTCGCAGACTGAGCAGTTGTGACTCGGTCAGTGGCCGGTCGCGTCCGACCGGCAGATCGATGAGGAGATGCCCGGCCCGTTCGGCTAACCGCTCCGGCAGTGCGGACAGGGACGTGGGTGCGTCCAGCCTGAGCAGCCGGCCGCTGCCGAGACGCGCCAGAAGCATCAGGGCGGCGGAGCCGCGCCCGGTGTCCCGCCCTCCGGACAGGATGACGACGCCGTCGGTTCGCAGACGCTCCAGGGCCTCCTCGAAGCTCGGACAGTCACGGAAGACCTCCGCGAGTGCCTCGACCCTCTCCCGGGGGACCTCCCCGGACGCCGACTCCGGCGTGTACGTCGGGGGAGCGAAGAAGTTCACGTCGCCGTGGACGACGCCACCGCTGAGACCGTACTGGTCGCCTCCCACACGCGTCGCCGACCCGGTGGCGAGTGGCTGGACGAACGCCGGGCCGTGCGCGATGAGGGACTGGCGTGCTGCCCAGGCCTCCTGGCGCGGGGGCTGGGCGGCGTCGGAGGTCTCCTCCTGTCCCTTGGCGTCGGTGTCGCCGGTCTGGCCGGCGTGCGGGTCGGGCGGCGCCGGGGCCGGACTCATCGGGGGCCGTCCGCGCCCGCGCCGCCCGGCCCGAAGTGCAGGCCGCCGTGGACAGTCCCGCCCGTCACGCCGTACTGGTTCCCCGCGATGTGTGTCTGGGGGACGGGGGTGTTCGTGGCGGGCGCCTCCGTGGTGGGCCCCTGGGCGGAGACGGCGGGCTCGGGCCGGGCGGGGGCGGCGGGCTCGCCGTGCAGCCACGCGACCGTCGGTCCCTCCTTGGTGTGCGCGGTGACGCGGTGGAAGTCGGCGGGGCGCACACCGAGCGGGCCGTGCCGGACGACGCCCTGGTAGATGCTGTCGGAGACGCACAGCACGCTGTCGTCCGCGCGCTTCTTCAGGGCGTCGCGCAAGGGGTCGGAATCCAGCAGCCGCACGGCGTGGTTCAGGTCCGAACCGACCCAGCCGTCGAGTTCATCGACGGCGACATAGCCGGCCGCGAGCACGATGCGCAGCCGCATCCGGGCACTGGCGGCGAGCAGCCGGTTCTTGCTGTGCAGCAGCGCGGGGGTCTGGGTCAGCAGCGTCTTCAGCAGCGCGCCCACGGGGACCCGCGCGTCGATGAGGACCATCACGGAGTCGCCCCGGTCGGCCCGCATCCCCGCGCCCTCGTCGACGGCGGCGTCCAGCAGCGTGGCGTCGACGACGTCGTACAGGACCCGTCGCAGATACGCCTGTTCCACGTCGTCGCGGGAGCCGTAGCGCTCGATGTCGAAGAGCAGGATCGTACGGTTCAAGGGGTCGGTCATGGCTGCCTCTCGCCGGTGGGCCTTGGTGTCGCACAGCACGATGGCGTGGGACAGGGTCCGGCGCGGAGGATCACGGACACGCTCGTACTGTGACCGTGTGCACAGACCGGCGCCCGCATCTGTGTCAGGCGGAGCCCTCTCCGACGATCCGGCGCAGCACGTCGGGCCGCAGGACGACGACGCGGCGCCGACGGGTGACCACGACCTGCTTGTCACGCAGTTCCCGCAGCAGCCGCGCGACCGCCTCCCGGGACGAGCCGACCGACCCGGCGAACTCCTGCTGGCTGAGCCCCACGGTCAGTTCCACGCCCTCCTCGGTGCGCCGGCCGTGGGTGCGGACCAGTTCGAGCAACAGCACGGCGAGCCGTTCGCGCACGGTCAGGGCCGCCCATTCCACGCGGCGCCGGTCGCCCGCGCGCTGCCGGTCGGTGGTCAGGCTCAACAGCCGTAACGTCACCTCCGCGTGGGCGGCGAGGAACGCGGTGAAGCGGCTCTCGTCGATCGCCACGGCTTCGATGTCCTCCAGCGTGGTCACCGTCGCCGAACGGTGCCGCCCGCTGAGGGCGGCCCCCTCGCCGATGATGTCGCCGGGGCCGCGCAGCGCGAGGAGCGCCTCGTAGCCGTTGGCGGCGAGTGCCGTCACCTTGGTCCAGCCCCGGAGCAGCAGCAGGACGTGTCCGGAGGGGTCGTTCTGGTGCATGAGGACGGTGCGCGCCGGATAGCGCAGGTGCCGGCCGATGGCGAGCAGTGCCGCGCGGTGCTCCTTCTCCAGCCTGGCGAGGAAGGGCACTCCGTCGTCGAAGCCGTCGTCGTCCCATGCGCGTGTACGTACCGCCGCCATGCACCGCCCCCGTGGTCAGCCGAGTCGATCTCGCAACGAGTCAAGGTAATGGAGGGGGACCGCGCACGGACCGGCCACAATCGGCCGTAGCCGCGCTGAGGGAACCGGTGGCCGGGGTGTTCGCGTTGGGAGAGGATGAGAGGTAGTCGGTCCGGTACGCGGGGGAGTGGTTTGGTGTCGAATTCTTCTTGGCAGCCGGCGCCGTGGCCGCCGCAGCAGCAGCACGGGGCGGCGATGCTGGCCGCGCACGCGGACCGGGAGCGGGCGGTGGACGTGCTGCGGGCCGGGTTCGCCGAGGGGCGGCTCGCGCAGCCGGAGTACGAGCGGCGCGTGGAGCGGGCGTACCAGGCGCGGACCGTGGGGGAGCTGGCGACGCTGGTCGCCGATCTGCCGCAGGGGCCGGTGCCGCAGCAGCAGCTCGTGCCGCGCGGTGTGCCGGGGGCCTTCATGCCCGCACGGCCGCTGCCGCCGCCGACCAACGGCAAGGCCGTGGGCGCGATGGTGTGCGGCGGGATGACGTTCCTCACGGGCGGCGTCACGGGGCCGGTCGCGGTGGTCCTCGGTCATATGGCGCGGCGCGAGATCAGGCGCACCGGCGAGCAGGGCGACGGCCTGGCCGTGGGCGGTCTGGTGCTGGGCTGGATGTCGGTGGTGGGCTGGGCGCTGTTCATCGTGTTCGCCGTGGTGCTGGCGGCCCACGGGGGCTGAGGGGGCCAGGGCGTGCCCGGCGTGTCCTGGCTGCGATGTATTTGTTTTGACCGCAGCTCATGAGATAGGTACGCTCAGACCTTGTGCCTGGGGTGTGCCTGGGCTCGTGTGCGTGTCTTCAACCGCACGGCGAGTCCGGATCAGTCCGCTTCGTTCTGATCATGGTCACCGCAATCTGCCGCTTCCTGCCCTTCGGCGGGAGTCCGCAGCATTCGACACACCCGACCGCGTGGGTCGGGAAAGTTCCAGGTTAGCTTTACTATTCGGCACACAGAAACCGGAGAAGTAGTGCCTACGATCCAGCAGCTGGTCCGTAAGGGCCGGCAGGACAAGGTCGAGAAGAACAAGACGCCCGCACTTGAGGGTTCCCCTCAGCGCCGTGGCGTCTGCACGCGTGTGTTCACGACCACCCCGAAGAAGCCGAACTCGGCCCTGCGTAAGGTCGCGCGTGTGCGTCTGACCAGCGGTATCGAGGTCACTGCTTACATTCCGGGTGAGGGACACAACCTGCAGGAGCACTCCATCGTGCTCGTGCGCGGCGGCCGTGTGAAGGACCTGCCGGGTGTTCGCTACAAGATCATCCGCGGTTCCCTCGACACCCAGGGTGTCAAGAACCGCAAGCAGGCTCGCAGCCGTTACGGCGCCAAGAAGGAGAAGTAAGAATGCCTCGTAAGGGCCCCGCCCCGAAGCGCCCGGTCATCATCGACCCGGTCTACGGTTCTCCTCTGGTGACCTCCCTCATCAACAAGGTGCTGCTGAACGGCAAGCGCTCCACCGCCGAGCGCATCGTCTACGGCGCCATGGAGGGCCTGCGTGAGAAGTCGGGCAACGACCCGGTCATCACGCTGAAGCGCGCGCTGGAGAACATCAAGCCGACCCTCGAGGTCAAGTCCCGCCGTGTCGGTGGCGCGACCTACCAGGTCCCGGTCGAGGTCAAGCCCGGCCGCGCCAACACCCTCGCGCTCCGCTGGCTCGTCGGCTACTCGCGCGCTCGCCGCGAGAAGACGATGACCGAGCGTCTGATGAACGAGCTGCTCGACGCCTCCAACGGCCTCGGCGCTGCCGTCAAGAAGCGCGAGGACACGCACAAGATGGCCGAGTCCAACAAGGCCTTCGCGCACTACCGCTGGTAGTCGCAACCCACATCGAGACCGAGAGAAGACTGAAGCCTTATGGCTACCACTTCGCTTGACCTGGCCAAGGTGCGCAACATCGGCATCATGGCCCACATCGACGCGGGCAAGACGACCACCACCGAGCGGATCCTGTTCTACACCGGTGTCTCTTACAAGATCGGTGAGGTCCACGACGGCGCTGCCACGATGGACTGGATGGAGCAGGAGCAGGAGCGTGGCATCACGATCACGTCTGCTGCGACCACGTGTCACTGGCCGCTCGAGGACAACGACTACACGATCAACATCATCGACACGCCTGGGCACGTCGACTTCACCGTCGAGGTGGAGCGCTCCCTGCGTGTTCTCGATGGTGCCGTGACGGTGTTCGATGGTGTCGCCGGTGTCGAGCCGCAGTCCGAGACGGTGTGGCGTCAGGCCGACCGTTACGGCGTGCCGCGCATCTGCTTCGTCAACAAGCTGGACCGTACCGGCGCCGAGTTCCACCGCTGCGTGGACATGATCTCGGACCGCCTGGGCGCCCAGCCGCTCGTCATGCAGCTCCCGATCGGCGCCGAGGCCGACTTCAAGGGCGTCGTGGACCTGGTCCGCATGAAGGCGCTCGTGTGGTCCGCCGAGGCCGCCAAGGGCGAGATGTACGACACCGTCGAGATCCCCGACACGCACAAGGAGGCCGCCGACGAATGGCGTGGCAAGCTCCTTGAGGCCGTCGCGGAGAACGACGAGGACATCATGGAGCTGTACCTGGAGGGCCAGGAGCCTTCCGAGGAGCAGCTCTACGCCGCGATCCGCCGCATCACGATCGCTTCGGGCAAGTCCAACGACACCACGGTCACCCCGGTGTTCTGTGGCACCGCGTTCAAGAACAAGGGCGTCCAGCCCCTGCTCGACGCGGTCGTGCGCTACCTGCCGACCCCGCTCGACGTCGAGGCCATCGAGGGCCACGACGTCAAGGACCCCGAGGTCGTCGTCAAGCGCAAGCCGTCCGAGGACGAGCCGCTGTCGGCGCTGGCGTTCAAGATCATGAGCGACCCGCACCTCGGCAAGCTCACCTTCGTCCGCGTGTACTCCGGCCGCCTGGAGTCCGGCACCTCGGTGCTGAACTCCGTCAAGGGCAAGAAGGAGCGCATCGGCAAGATCTACCGCATGCACGCGAACAAGCGTGAGGAGATCGAGTCGGTGGGCGCCGGCGACATCATCGCCGTCATGGGTCTCAAGCAGACCACGACCGGTGAGACGCTGTGCGACGACAAGAGCCCGGTGATCCTGGAGTCCATGGACTTCCCGGCGCCGGTCATCGAGGTCGCGATCGAGCCCAAGTCCAAGGGTGACCAGGAGAAGCTGGGTGTCGCCATCCAGCGTCTCGCGGAGGAGGACCCCTCCTTCCAGGTGCACACCAACGAGGAGACCGGCCAGACCGTCATCGGCGGTATGGGCGAGCTTCACCTCGAGGTGCTCGTCGACCGCATGAAGCGTGAGTTCAAGGTCGAGGCCAACGTCGGCAAGCCGCAGGTCGCGTACCGCGAGACCATCCGCAAGACGGTCGACAAGGTCGACTTCACGCACAAGAAGCAGACCGGTGGTACCGGTCAGTTCGCCAAGGTGCAGATCTCGATCGAGCCGATCGAGGGTGGCGACAGCTCCTACGAGTTCGTGAACAAGGTCACCGGTGGTCGTATCCCGAAGGAGTACATCCCTTCGGTCGACGCCGGCTGCCAGGAGGCCATGCAGTTCGGCATCCTCGCCGGTTACGAGATGACCGGTGTGCGTATCACGCTGCTCGACGGTGCCTACCACGAGGTCGACTCCTCCGAGCTCGCCTTCAAGATCGCCGGTTCGCAGGCGTTCAAGGAAGCCGCTCGCAAGGCCGGTCCCGTGCTCCTCGAGCCGATGATGGCCGTCGAGGTCACCACGCCCGAGGACTACATGGGCGAGGTCATCGGTGACATCAACTCCCGTCGTGGCCAGATCCAGGCCATGGAGGAGCGTGCCGGTGCCCGCGTCGTGAAGGGCCTGGTTCCGCTGTCGGAGATGTTCGGCTACGTCGGCGACCTCCGCAGCAAGACGTCGGGTCGCGCGAGCTACTCGATGCAGTTCGACTCCTACGCCGAGGTTCCGCGGAACGTCGCCGAGGAGATCATCGCGAAGGCCAAGGGCGAGTAACCCACCCCGTTACACGCTTTAGGCTTGTCCTGTCCGCCGGGATGTTCCGGACACCCGGTCCTCCCGGCGGCGGGCATCCGCTTTCCTCGTCGTGGCCACCGGCCGTGACCCGCAAGGGCGCACGGCCGGGGTCCGGGGACTGACCCCCGGGGAATGCAGTCCAGCAAAGATCACCTGGCGCCGATGAAGTAAGGCGTACAGAACCACTCCACAGGAGGACCCCAGTGGCGAAGGCGAAGTTCGAGCGGACTAAGCCGCACGTCAACATCGGCACCATCGGTCACATCGACCACGGTAAGACGACCCTCACGGCCGCCATTACCAAGGTGCTGCACGACGCGTACCCGGACCTGAACGAGGCCTCGGCCTTCGACCAGATCGACAAGGCTCCCGAGGAGCGCCAGCGCGGTATCACCATCTCGATCGCGCACGTCGAGTACCAGACGGAGACCCGTCACTACGCCCACGTCGACTGCCCCGGTCACGCGGACTACATCAAGAACATGATCACGGGTGCCGCGCAGATGGACGGCGCCATCCTCGTGGTCGCCGCCACCGACGGCCCGATGCCGCAGACCAAGGAGCACGTGCTCCTGGCCCGCCAGGTCGGCGTTCCGTACATCGTCGTCGCCCTGAACAAGGCCGACATGGTGGACGACGAGGAGATCCTGGAGCTCGTCGAGCTCGAGGTCCGTGAGCTCCTCTCCGAGTACGAGTTCCCGGGCGACGACGTTCCCGTCGTCAAGGTCTCCGCTCTGAAGGCCCTCGAGGGCGACAAGGAGTGGGGCAACTCGGTCCTCGAGCTCATGAAGGCCGTAGACGAGGCCATCCCGGAGCCCGAGCGTGACGTCGACAAGCCGTTCCTGATGCCGATCGAGGACGTCTTCACGATCACCGGTCGTGGCACGGTCGTCACCGGCCGCATCGAGCGTGGTGTCCTGAAGGTCAACGAGACCGTTGACATCATCGGCATCAAGCAGGACAAGACCACCACCACGGTCACCGGCATCGAGATGTTCCGCAAGCTGCTCGACGAGGGCCAGGCCGGTGAGAACGTCGGTCTGCTCCTCCGTGGCATCAAGCGCGAGGACGTCGAGCGCGGCCAGGTCATCATCAAGCCGGGTTCGGTCACGCCGCACACCGAGTTCGAGGCGCAGGCGTACATCCTGTCGAAGGACGAGGGTGGCCGTCACACCCCGTTCTTCAACAACTACCGCCCGCAGTTCTACTTCCGTACGACGGACGTGACCGGCGTCGTGACCCTCCCCGAGGGCACCGAGATGGTCATGCCGGGTGACAACACCGAGATGAAGGTGGAGCTCATCCAGCCCGTCGCCATGGAGGAGGGCCTCAAGTTCGCCATCCGTGAGGGTGGCCGGACCGTCGGCGCCGGCCAGGTCACCAAGATCAACAAGTAAGTTCCGCTTACCTGTTGGGCTTGACCGCCTGGTAGCTCCCGCGAGCTGAGGAAGGGCCCGTACGACTTCGGTCGTACGGGCCCTTTCGCATGCCCCGGGCCGGGCCCGGGGCATGCGGCCCGGTGGGTCAGGCCCGGGCCTCGGCGGGGCGCCAGATCCAGGGCTGCGCGTCCGGGGAGACGCCGGCGGCCGTGGGGCCCTGGCGCGTGCCGACGAGAGCCGGACCGTCCAGGCAGACCGGGGCGCCGGTCGGGCGGGTGACGCGGCCGTCCTGGAGGAGCTGGATACGGCCGTCGAGGCCCCGGCCGAGGACGGCGGTGCCGGCGACGCTCACCGGCCCGTAGCCGGGGAAGTGGACCGGGGGCCCGCCGGGGGACAGGAGGCGGTCGGAGGCGGGCGGCCGGTAGTACAGGCGGTCGCCGGCGGCGGCGATCGCGTCGGCCGGGGCGGGCAGCGCGCCGAGCGGGGCGGGGCCGTCCGGGGTCCAGTGGTGGACGGTGTCGCGGCCGGGCGCGTACATGTGCACACGGCGGTCGGCGCCGACGACCGCCGTGAGGCCGTCCTGGACCGGGCCGCCCCCGAGCGAGCGCCACGGCGACCAGGTGCCGTCCGTCGCGCGGACGCGGGTGCTGACGCCCTGGCCCGCGTCGCGGACGAAGAGGTGGACGCGGCCGTCGGGGGCGGTGACCGCGACGGGCACGCCGATCCTGCGGCCCCGGTCGGCGTTCCCGCCTTCGGGGTTGCCGAGGCTCGTCCAGGAGCCGTAGCGGCGCGGGGCGCGCTCCTCCAGGACGACGATCTCGCGCACGTCCGGCTCGCCCCGTCCGGCCAGCGCCGCGAGCCGCAGCCCGAACACCAGATGGCGGCCGCCCGGCAGCACCGCCGAGCCGAGCACCGGGGCGAGCGGGCCGCCGCCGAGGTCGACGGGGGCGCCGAAGCCGGTGCCGTGCTCGTCGTAGCGGACGGCCCGCAGGCCGAGGACGCCGTACGCGGTGACCTTGCCGTCCGCGTTCGCGGTGAGCGCGAGGCGCGGGCCCGGGTAGCGGTAGTGGGTCGCGCGGACCCAGCCCTTGCGGTTGGTCAGCGGGCGGTCGCCGCCGACGTTGTAGTCGCCGCAGCCCGCCGGGTTGCCGCAGTTCCAGTCGGGGGCCGCGCCGTACGGGACGAGGTGCGCGGCCTTCTCCTCCAGGACGCGCGGCGGCAGGTTCTTCGGCCAGTGGTTGTTGTAATAGCCCCGGAACGCGGCCGCGGCGAACGGCGGCGGCCCGCCCTTCGCCTCCTGCGACCAGCGGATCAGCGCGGCCCACGTGAAACAGGCGACGGCCGTGTGGTCGGCGTGGTCGGAGTAGCCGGGCTGCTCGCTGTCGCGGATGCGGGTGAGGCGGTCGCTGCGCTGGATGTCCGGGTCGGGGTCCAGGGTGTGCACGAGGGTCGGCCGGTAGCGGTCCAACAGCGCGACCAGCACGCCGACGAGCCTGTCGTAGTCGTACGTCTGGACGGTGCGCACCGGGGAGCCCTGCGGGACGACCGTACGGAGCTGGAGGCCGCGGTCGTGCCAGAGCGCGGGGACGCCCATGTGGCCGGCGGGGGTGTGCATCGCCAGGTCGAGATGGATCAGCTCGACGCGGCGGCCCTGGTGGTCGAGGGTGTCGACCTCGGCCTGGAAACCGCCGGGCAGGCGCAGCACGCCGGTCTCCCAGCGGGTGAACACGGGCAGGCCGAGCTGGGTCGCGTAGGACTGGCGCAGGCCCTGGTGGCGGGCGGCGGAGTAGGCGGCCTTGTCGGGGGCCGGGTCGCGGTCCTGCGGGGTCTTGTTGCGGCCGTCCGCCTCGCCGGCGGTGACGTAGACGCAGACGAGGGGGGTGCCGGCGGACAGGGCGTGCTGGGTGTCCGGGTTCATGAAGTACAGGTCGTCGTCGGGGTGGGCGAGGACCTGGAGCAGGAGCGCGCGGTCCGCCTCGGCGGCGGGGCGGCCGGTCGCTGGGGAGGGGGCGGTCGTCTTCGGCGGGGTGGTGTCGCCCTGGGCGGTGAGGCGGGCGCAGGCCGTGACGGCGCCTGTTGCGGCGAGGGCTGCGCCGGCGGTCAGCATGATCGTGCGGCGGGACATCGCTCGGGGGGATTCGGGGGTGCCGGTCGGTTCCGGCTGGGGTATCGCAGGTCGCTTTCGCACGGGGGCGCTCACTCCGTCCGCTGTCGAGGCAGCGGTCGGTGGGGCGCTCGCCTCTTTTCAGGTGTTCACCTGGGGAGAGGGGTGCGGGGTGGGGTGGGTTGCCTGTAGTTGGAGCGGGCGTCGTGTTCCGTTCATCACGGGGGCTTTTTGGGGGCGGGGTTTTTGTGAGGGGGGCTTTCCCGTGCGGGGGTTTTCTCGCGTAGTCGGCCTCAGCGTCAACTCCCAGCCTCTCCGGCGCTTGAGGAGCGGGGGCTGGGGCAGCGCCCCAGGGTGCCGGGTGCGTCGTGGCTGAGCGCGCAGTTCCCCGCGCCCCCTGCGGGGGCTTTCAGTGCCGGTGCCTCTCAGGCGCCCCAGCGCCGGGTATGTGCACGTTGTGCCTCGGGTGCAGCCCCGGTGGGGCTTCTCGCGCAGTTCCCCGCGCCCCTGGCGGGGCTGATCTCAGCGCCGGTCAATCAAGCCCCTCCGGCGATTGAGGAGCGGGGTCTGGGGCGGAGCCCCAGGGTTTGTCGCCGGGTGCGGGTTTCGTTGGAGCTGGGCGCGCCGTTCCCCGCGCCCCTGGCGGGGCTGATCTGGGCGCCCCCGGTGGGGACGGGTGTGGCCCGGGGTTTGGGGTCCCGGGCCACTTTTTCCCCCTCGGGTGGAGGAGCTCAGGCGCGCTGCCAGAGCGCGGGGACGTTCGGCGGCTCCCAGCCCGCCTGCGCCTGGTGCCCCTGGAGGCACCGGTACGTCACGCCGCCGTACGTCACCGTCGCCCCCGCCTGATAGACGGTCCCCGCGGCCCACGTACCGCCCGGGTCACCGGGGTCGCCGGGCCCGGGGCCCGGGTCGCCGCCGCCCGTGGTCTTCAGCGTCAGCCCGTAGTTCTGCAAAATGGGGTTGATCGGCTGGAAGTACGTCGTGCCGCCGCTCGTGCAGTCGCCGGAGCCGCCCGAGGTGACGCCCTGCGCCTGGCTGCCGGAGATGAACGAGCCGCCGGAGTCGCCGGGCTCCGCGCACACGGATGTGCGGGTGACGCCCGCGACCGTGCCCTCCTGGTACGTGACACTGGTGTTGAGCTGCTGGACCGTGCCGCAGTGCCACCCGGTCGTGGAGCCGGACCGGCACACGGAGGAGCCGACGGTCGCCTGGGTGGAGCCCGCGACCTGCGCGCTCGCCCCGTTGACGTTCGGGGTGGCGGTCCAGCTGGAGTTGGTGGCCACCCACGCCATGTCGTTCCCGGGGAAGATCGACGCCTGGAACGTGCCCTGCGCCACCCGGTTCGACCCGGTCGTCGTGGAGCCCGCCCGGCCGCAGTGCCCGGCGGTGGCGAAGCCCTGCGTGGTGCCGCGTGTGACGGGGAAGCCGATGGAGCACCGCGTGCTGTTGTCGATGTAGTACGCGTCGCCGCCGCGCAGGTCGTACAGCGGCCGGGGCCGCTCCGCGGTCCGCTTCACCCGTACGAGCGCCGGGTCCACGCCCGCGGTCTTGAGGAAGCCGGAGACCTTCGCGCCGGAGGCGGCCTCGACGACGAGGGAGTTGCCCTTGACGTCCACGTACCAGACGGGCGTCGCCCGCGTGTCGTGGCCGCGCGCCGCCCGGTCGAGGCGGGCCTTCGCCGCGTCGAGCGAGGTCAGCGGGGTGCGGACGACGTCGGCGTGGGCGCCGGCCGCTTCGATGGCCGCCACGTCGGAGGCGTCGGTGGTGGCGACGGTCAGCCGCGCGGACTCGGGGCCGCTGACCCAGGCGCCGGCGTAGTGGCGGCCGAGCGCGAGCCGGAGCCGGCCCGCGGTGGCGCCCGCCTCGGCCTCGTGGACGAGCCGCTGCCGGGCCTGCGCGCGGTCGAGGCCGAGGTCCCGGTGCATCGCGTCGAGCAGCGCGGGCGGGGCCGAATCGACGCGCAGGGCCTGCGCGGGGGAGGGGGCGGCGTGCGCCTGGTCGGTGACGAGTCCTGCGGTGAGCAGCGTGGCGGACGCCACGAGCGCGGCGCCCACGGCACCGGCCCGTCTACGCGGGACGTGCGGTTGAGGCATGGGGGTCTCCTCGTTCGTCGTCGGTGGGGCACGCGGCGGCGAGCCGGGCGCGTACGTGAGCTGCCGTACGGGCCTGACCTGCGGGGAGTGCGCGGGGAAGCGGTGTGCCGGGTGCCCCGGGGGTGGGGACGTGCCGTCACCGTAGGGGCGGGCGCGGCGGTGCCGTAAGCCGTCGGCCGACCCCCACGCCGGTGTTATGGAAGTGGCGCGCCCGCTTCAGCCGTCCGCGTGCCGGGGCCCGGTGCCGTGGGCCGTGCGCCAGCCGCGGTAGCTGTCGCTGAGGGCCGCCACCTCCTCGTGCGCCGAGCGGGCCTCGGCCAGCACGGTCCCGGCGAGGCCCCCGGGTTCGGTGGCGGGCCCGCGCCCGAGCAAGTGCCGCCAGCTCAGCGGCGTACCGGCGAGGGGGCGTGTGACGAGGCCCGGGGTGGGCGGGAAGGACGCCCGGCACAGGCCCACCGCCCGCCCCACCCGCACCAGATGGGCGCAGGACGCGGTGTCGGTCTCGTACAGCATGGAGGGCGCGAACCCGGCGCGGGCGCACGCGTCGCGGAAGCAGTCGCCGAAGCAGCCGTCGCCCGGCACGCACGCCCAGGCCGCGTCGGCGAGCAGGCCGAGCGGGATCTCGGGGCGGGCGGTCAGCGGGTGGTCGTGGGCCAGCATGACGAACACGGGGTCGACGGCCACCTCCTCCCACAGCAGTTCCAGGTCGCCGCTGCCGGGCGGCGCGGCCCCGCCGCAGGAGCCGGTGACGGCGAAGTCGAGCCGCCCCTCGACGACCCCGGCCGCCACCTCCCGCTCCGACCAGGACGTGAACGTCGTGACCCGCATCCCGGGCGCCGCGTGCCCGAGCCGGTCCACGAGCGCGCCGAGCAGCGGGCCGTGCGTCCCGCCGAGCCGCAGCACGTCGGGGCTGCCGGTGCGGGCCAGCCGCGCCGCCTCTTCGCGCAGGCCGCTGACGGCGGGCAGGACGACGCGGGCGCGGGCCAGCACCAGTTCGCCGAGCGCGGTGGCCCGTACGCCGTAGCGGCCGCGCTCGAAGAGGCGTCCGCCCAGCGCCCGTTCGATCCGTTTGAGCTGGGCGCTCAGGGCGGCCTGGGTCAGCCCGAGGTCCCCGCAGGCCCGCGAGAGGCTGCCCGCCTCGGCGATCGTGCGTACCGTCCTGAGGTGCCTCAACTCCAGCTCCATGCAAGGAGCTTGGTACCGGTCACCGGCCAGGGCAAGACGCTGGTACGTACCTGATGGCGGGGGCCGGTCGGGGGCAGGGTCCGGGAGTCGTCGTGACCGAAGTGTGGTGATCATGTGGGACCGGCGTCACAACAGTTTCCCTCATGTGACTAATATGCGCGCGTCGTAGTTGTGTGCGAATTTGAGCGGTCGTCAAGGCCGTTCCACGCCAAGGAGTTTGCTCTGCGTACGCGTGCGTCGTCATGGCGGAGCGTCGCGGCACCTGTGTCGCTGCGCACGGCCCTGCTGGTTCTGGCCTTCGTCCCCGGTATCGCGCTGATCGTCCTGTGGACGGTCACCAGCGGGCAGACCTTCCTGGACTTCCAGCGGCAGGCCGCTCAGGGGATGCTGGCCGACAAGGCCGGCCAGCCCTCCAACATCGTGTACTACAACCTCCAGGAGGAACGGCGGCTCAGCGCCGAGGTCCTGGCCCGCCACCCGGGCTCCGCCGCCGCGCTCACCGCGCAGCGCAAGAAGACCGACGCCGCCATCGACAGCTTCCGCGAGGCGTCCGACGTGTCCGCGGGCGACGCCCCCGGCGAGGTCCTGGACGCGGTCGCCGCCGCCCGCCGCGCCATCGACCAACTCCCCGCGCAGCGCACGCTCGTGGACGAGGGCGACCAGGGCCAGCAGGCCGTCGTCTACCGCTACTACACCGACCTCATCGCGGTCGACATGCGCCTGTTCACCGCGCTCAGCCACGTCGACAACGGCCGCATCACCACCCTGTCCCAGCCGCTCGTGGACCTGTTCTGGACCCGCGAGATGATCTCCCGCAGCGACGCCCTCCTCGCCCGCGGCGAGCGCTCCGGGCGCCTGAGCGCCGACGCCTGGGCCCAGCTCCGCCAGACCGTCGTCGCCCAGCCCTTCCTGTACGGGACCAAGGTCGTCCCCGGCCTCACCGACGAGGAACGCGCCACCTGGCGCCACCTCACCGGCGGCGACGCCTGGCGCACCAAGACCCGCCTGGAGGACCGGCTGCTGCGCCCGGCGGCCGCCGGCGCCAGCGGTTCCGTACGCCTCGACGTGGACGAGAAGGCCTGGCGCGGCGCCCTCGACTCGGTCATGCCGCAGATCGAGAAGCTCCTCGAACAGCGCACCGCGTACGTCGTCGACGAGGGCATGGGCGCGGTCAAGTCGCTGCTCGTCAAGATGGTCGTCACGAGCCTCGTCGGCCTGCTCGCCGTCATCGCCGTCATCTGGACCACCTGGCGTCTGACCCGCAGCCTGCGCCGCCGCATCGGCCACCTCCAGGCGCAGGCCGAATCGCTGGAGAAGGCGCTGCCCGAGGTCGTCGAGCGGCTCGGCCGGGGCGAGCGCATCGACGTGGAGGCCGAGGCAGCCGCCATCGAGGAGGGCGAACGGCCGCGCGGCGACGACGAGTTGGCGCAGCTCGGGCACGCCCTCAACCTCGCCCGCACCAGCGCCCTGAGCGCCGCCGTCCGCCAGGCCGACCAGCACCGCGGGTTCGAGAAGCTGCTCCAGCGCATCGCCCTGCGCACCCAGCGCCTGATCGGCCAGCAGCTCAAGAAGCTGGACGAGCTGGAGCGCCGGCACGAGGACCCCGAGGTGCTCGACGGCCTCTTCGACCTCGACCACCTCACCGCCCGGCTGCGGCGCTACGAGGAGAACCTCGTGATCCTCTCCGGCGGCACCCCGCACCGCCGCTGGCGCAAGCCCGTCCCGCTGCTCGACGTGCTCCGCTCGGCGCAGGGCGAGGTCCAGGACTACCAGCGCGTCGTCCTCGACATCGACGGCGGCGCCCGGATCGCCGCGCACGGCGTCGGCCCGCTCACCCACATCCTCGCCGAACTCATCGAGAACGCCCTGTCCTTCTCCCGGCCGCCGAGCCAGGTCGAGGTCCGCGCCGCCCGCGTCGGCCACGGCATCGCCCTGGAGGTCGAGGACCGCGGGCTCGGCATGGACGAGGAGCGGTTCGCCGAGATCAACGCCCTGATGACTCGCCCGCCCCGGCTCGACCTGCTCGCCGACTCCGAGGACGTCCGGCTCGGCCTGCACGTGGTCGCGCGCCTCGCCTCCAAGTACGGGCTGCGCGTGGAGTTCCGCTCGTCCGCGTACGGCGGCACCCGCGTCATCGTGCTCGTGCCCCGCGAACTCGTCGTCGAGGCCGGTGCCCCCGACCCCGCCGCCGCGCCCACCGGTCCCGTCGCCGTCCCCGAGCCGGCCGCCGCTTCCGCCGCATCCGCTGCCTCCGCCGCCGGTGACGGCGCGCTCCCGCAGCGCCGGGCGCGCGGGCGCGGGCCCGCCCAGGTCACCGAGCTGCGCCCGGCCGCAGCCCCGCTGCCCGCCGAGGTCCCTCCCGCCGAGGCGCCCGCCCCGGCAGGCTCCGACCCGCAGGCGGCGCCGCAGGACCCGTACCCGCGGACCGCGTCGCAGGACCCGTACCCGGAGATGCCCGCGACCGCCCGGACCCACCCGGCCGGCCCGTACGCCGGCGCGGACCGGGGCGATCAGGTGCACGGACGCGTCCTGGACGCCGGTCAGCCGTACCCGGCCGGGCAGTCGTACGCCGGGGGAGAGGCGTACGGGGAGCCGTACCCGGCGGGGGAGACCTACCCGGCCGATCCGGCGGGCCCGTACGAGAGCGCGGGGACCGCCGCCGACACCGCGCAGGCGCACACCGCCCACGCCCCGGAAGCCGCACCGGCCGCCCCGGACCCGTTCGGGACGCCGCCCGCGCAGACCGTGTACGGGAGCTACGGCACCCCCGGTGACGCGGGCGATCCCGAGGACGCCGAGGACTCCTTCGCCCCCTTCGGCACCTACGACGCCTTCCAGCCGCCCGCCCCGCAGCCGGCGGAGGACCCGCACCGGGCCGAGGACGGCGGGATCTACGCCCCGCAGCCCCCGGCGCCCTATATCACCGGCCTGCCCGCCGCGCCCGAGCCCGCCGCCCCCAGGCGCCCGCTCTCCCCGGAGGCTCCGCTGCCCCGGCGGGTGCGGCAGGCGAGCCTCGTCGACGAACTCCGCGTGGACCCCGTCTCCCGGCCCGCTCAGCCCCGCCCCCCGCGCTGGCAGGACGACCCGCTGCTGCGGCCGGTGCCGCGCCGGGCGGGCGCCACCATCGGCGCGTTCCAGCGGCGCTCCCGCGCGGCCCGCGACGGCGACGACACCACCACCTCGAACCGGCTGCCCGTCCCCGTGGCACCGGCCGACCCCGCACCGCCCGTCACCCCTCATCCCCCGAGACCCACGAGAGAAGAACGGTCATGACACGCACCCCCGCCACCCACCAGGACCTGGACTGGCTGCTCGACGGACTGGTGGACTCGGTGGCCGAGACCCGCAACGCCGTCCTGCTCTCCGACGACGGCCTCGTCGTCAGCCACTCCAGGACCATCACGCGCGCCGACGCCGAACGCCTCGCCGCGATCTGCACCGGCCAGCAGAGCCTCGCGCGCGGGGTCGGCCAGCTGTTCGACGGCGGAGTCGTCCACCAGGTCATCGTCGAACTCGCCGACCTGTGGCTCTTCATCATCGCCGCCGCCCAGGGCACCCACCTCGCCGTCGTCGCCTCCCAGGACGTCGACGCCGAGGTCATGTCCCTCGCCATGCACAACCTCGTCCAGCAGGTCGGCCAGAACCTCGGCACGCCCGTGCGCGGCGAGTTCGACGCCTTCGGTACCGGGACCGGGCCGGGCGCGTGAACGGGCCCGGGGGGAACCAGGGCCGCGCGGGGTACGACCGCCCCGGCTTCGGCCCCGAGGAGAGCGACCCGTACGAGGACGCGGGCGGCAGCATGGTCCGCCCGTACACCATCACCCGGGGCCGGACCGCGCCCGAGCGCGACGACCTCACCCTCATCACCGTGCTGACCACACGGGACGCCCCGCTCGACGAGCGCGGCGTGCCGCTGCGCCCCGCCCGGCTCCAGCCCGAGCACCGGATGATCCTCAACCGCTGCCGCCGCCCGGCCGCGGTCGCGGAGGTCGCCGCCGACCTCGACCTGCCCATCTCGGTGACCAAGATCCTGCTCGCCGACCTCGTCGGCCAGGGCCTGCTCTCCGCCCGCGCCCCGATCACGGTCGCGCACGCGGTGGGCGGGGGCGGCGCCGACCGGGGCCTGCTGGCCGCCGTACGTGACGGACTCCGGAGACTCTGAACCCACATGACGTCCATGACGCACAGTCAGGCGGCCCCCGCCGCCGTCAAGATCCTCATCGCCGGAGGCTTCGGCGTCGGCAAGACGACCCTGGTGGGCGCGGTCAGCGAGGTCGAACCGCTGCACACCGAGGAGTACCTCACCAAGGCCAGCGTCGGCGTCGACGACCTCGCGGGCGTCGACGAGAAGCAGACCACCACCGTCGCCCTCGACTTCGGCCGCATCACCGTCAGCGACGAACTGGTCGTCTACCTGTTCGGCACCCCGGGCCAGGAGCGCTTCTGGTTCATGTGGAACGACCTCGTCAACGGCGCGCTCGGCGGGGTCGTCATCGCCGACACCCGGCGCCTGGACACGAGCTTCGCCTCCATCGACTTCTTCGAGAGCCGGGGCATCCCGTTCGTCGTCGCCATCAACTGCTTCCACGGCCACAACACCCGCACCGAGGACGAGATCCGCACCGCCCTCGACCTCGACCCGTACGTGCCCCTGCTCATCGGTGACGTACGGCTGCGCGCCTTCGGCAAGGACGTGCTGCTCGCCCTCACCGACCACCTCATGAGCCTGCCCGTCGCCTGAGCCCGCGCGACGGCCCACCCGAACCCCTGGAGTCACCTGACATGGCACCCACCCTGCGCGTCCTGGTCCACGGCGGCGGCATCGGCGGGCTCACCCTCGCCACCGCGCTCGCCCGGCGCGGCCACACCGTCGAGGTCGCCGAGCTGCGCCCCGGCCTGGAGGCGCTCGGCGTCGGCATCATCCAGCCGACCAACGCGCTGCACGTCATGCGGGAGATCGGCGTCCTCGACGACTGCCTCAAGGCCGGCTTCGAGTGGGACACCCTCACCATCGCCGACCCGGCGGGCAACACGCTGGCCGCGATACCCCAGCCCCGCATGGAGGGCACGCCCGTCGCCAACGGCATCCCGCGCCCCGCCCTCGCCCGCGTGCTCGGCGCCGCCGCCGAGGCCGCCGGCGCGACCCTGCGCTTCGGCACCACGATCACCCACCTGGCCGACGACGGCACCGGCGTCGACATCACCCTGTCCGACGGCACCGCGGGCCGCTTCGACCTCGTCGTCGGCTTCGACGGCATCGGCTCCCCGCTCCGCACCCGCCTGTACGGGGACCGCTTCACGCCCGAGTACACCGGCTTCGCCAACTGGCGCGTCACCGTGCCGCGCGCCCCCGAGGTGCGCGGGGTCGTCATGGCCACGGCGGGCCAGGAGGCGAAGGCGCTGCTCACGCCCATCACCGACGAGCTGATGTACCTGGGCGCGGTCTTCGCCGAGGAGGACGGCTTCCGGCCCGACCCCGAGCGCGCCCACGAGCAGCTCGCCGCCCGCCTGCACATGTTCTCCGGCCCGATCGCGGACGCCCTCGCCGCCGTCACCGACCCGGCCGCGATCGTCTACTCGCGCATCTCGCAGGTGACGGTCGAGGAGCCCTGGCACGTCGGCCGCGTCGCCATCGCCGGTGACGCCGCGCACGCCAGCACCCCGCACATCGCGCAGGGCGCCGCCATGGCCGTCGAGGACGCCCTCGTGCTCGCCGAGTCCCTGACCGCCGAGCCCGACGTCGCCGCCGCGCTCACCGCGTGGGAGGAGCGCCGCAGGCCCCGCGCCCTGTGGGTGCAGGCCATGTCGCGCGCCGTGCTGCGCCAGGAGACGGGCTCCCCGACGACGCCGGAGGAGGACGAACTCCTGAAGGTCGGCATCCCCGGCGCCGCCCACGTCCTGGCCGAGCCCTACTAGGGCGCCTCCCTCGCCCCGGGGGGCGTCAGGCGCCCGACCTGCGCCGCGGCGCGCCGCGCTCCCCGGGGACGGGGCCCCGTCCGGTTTGACCTCGGTCACACACGGGGTAGTCTCTTCGGCTCGATTGGCACCCGGCATGCCCCGTATGGCAGACTAGCGGGGTTGCTCGGTTGAGTGCCGATGCTGCGCGCCTCCCGCCGGGAGGACCGGAAGCGAGTCCCACAGTACTCGTCGCCCCATCTGTCGCTTGCGGCAGCGCTGGAGCGGACGTACGGGAATCTTCCGGGAAGTGTCAGCGCGGGACCCGGCCAGGCACCTGGTGGGTTTCTTCCCCCAGCACACGCGGCCCCGGGCCGCAGACCCCTTAGCAGGGAAATCCGTACGGATATTTCTGTCAGCGGGACTGCGACACGCCCGACCGCGTGGGTCGGAGGAAGTGTGAAACAGGGCCCCCAGGTTCCAGAGCGTTACGAGAGACAGGACTACTAAGTAGCCATGGCGGGACAGAAGATCCGCATCCGGCTCAAGGCCTACGACCACGAGGTCATCGACTCCTCGGCGAAGAAGATCGTCGAGACGGTGACGCGTACTGGTGCGTCGGTCGCGGGCCCGGTGCCGCTGCCTACCGAGAAGAACGTGTACTGCGTCATCAAGTCGCCGCACAAGTACAAGGACTCGCGCGAGCACTTCGAGATGCGCACGCACAAGCGCCTGATCGACATCCTCGACCCGACGCCGAAGACCGTTGACTCCCTGATGCGACTCGACCTGCCGGCCGGTGTCGACATCGAGATCAAGCTCTGAGGCCGGGTGATCTGAGAGATGGCTAAGCAGATCAAGGGCATCCTGGGCGAGAAGCTCGGCATGACGCAGGTGTGGGACGAGAACAACCGTGTTGTTCCGGTCACCGTCGTCAAGGCCGGCCCGAATGTCGTGACCCAGGTCCGTACGAACGACACCGACGGCTACGAGTCGGTCCAGATCGCCTTCGGCGAGATCGACCCGCGCAAGGTGAACAAGCCCCTCAAGGGCCACTTCGCCAAGGCCGACGTCACCCCCCGCCGTCACCTCGTCGAGATCCGTACCGCTGACGCCAGCGAGTACACCCTCGGCCAGGAGATCGCCGCCGACACCTTCGAGGCCGGCGTGAAGGTCGACGTCACCGGCAAGAGCAAGGGCAAGGGCTTCGCCGGTGTCATGAAGCGCCACAACTTCCGTGGTGGCAAGGCGTCCCACGGTGCCCACCGCGTGCACCGCAAGCCGGGCTCGATCGGTGGCTGCGCCACCCCCGGCCGTGTGTTCAAGGGCCTCCGCATGGCGGGCCGTATGGGCAACGAGCGGGTCACCACCCAGAACCTGACCGTCCACGCCGTTGACGCGGAGAAGGGTCTGCTGCTCATCAAGGGCGCGGTTCCTGGTCCGAACGGCGGCCTCGTCCTGGTCCGTACCGCGGCCAAGGGGGCCTGAGGTAACCGATGAGCACCATTGACATCCTTTCGCCGGCTGGCGACAAGGCCGGGTCCGTCGAGCTCCCCGCGGAGATCTTCGACGTAGAGAAGATCAGCATCCCGCTGATCCACCAGGTCGTCGTCGCCCAGCTCGCCGCTGCCCGACAGGGCACGCACAAGACCAAGACCCGTGGCGAAGTCCGCGGCGGTGGCAAGAAGCCGTACCGCCAGAAGGGCACCGGCCGCGCCCGTCAGGGCTCGACCCGCGCCCCGCAGTTCGCCGGCGGTGGCGTCGTCCACGGCCCCGTGCCGCGTGACTACTCGCAGCGGACCCCGAAGAAGATGAAGGCTGCCGCTCTGCGTCACGCCCTCACCGACCGGGCCCGCAACGCTCGCATCCACGTCGTCTCCGGCGTGGTCGAGGGCGAGGTCTCCACGAAGGCCGCGAAGACGCTGTTCGGCAAGATCTCGGAGCGCAAGAACCTGCTCCTGGTCGCCGACCGCGCCGACGAGGCCGCGTGGCTCTCCGCCCGCAACCTGCCCCAGGTCCACATTCTGGAGCCGGGCCAGCTCAACACGTACGACGTTCTCGTCTCGGACGACGTGGTCTTCACCCAGGCCGCTTTCGAGTCCTTCGTGTCTGGCCCCAAGGCCGCTGACACCGAAGGGAGCGAGGCCTGATGGCTACGCGTCACCCGAGCATCGCCTCGAAGGCCGCCAAGGCCGCCAAGGCCGCGCGCGTCGCCAAGGCGAAGCGCATCGCCACCGAGGGCAAGATCGCTGTCGAGCCCACGCCGCTGAGCAAGAGCATCACGGACCCCCGTGACGTTCTCGTTCGTCCGGTCGTCTCGGAGAAGTCGTACGCCCTGCTCGACGAGAACAAGTACACGTTCATCGTCGACCCGCGTGCCAACAAGACCCAGATCAAGCAGGCCGTCGAGGCGGTCTTCTCGGTCAAGGTCTCCGGGGTCAACACGATCAACCGCCAGGGCAAGCGCAAGCGGACCCGCACCGGCTTCGGCCAGCGTGCGAACACCAAGCGCGCGATCGTGACCCTCGTAGAGGGCGACCGTATCGACATCTTCGGCCAGGCCTCCTAACGGAGCGCCCTGGTCCGAATATCGGACGAGGACTGAGAAATGGGAATCCGCAAGTACAAGCCGACGACGCCGGGCCGCCGTGGCTCCTCCGTCGCCGACTTCGTCGAGGTCACGCGGTCCACGCCGGAGAAGTCGCTGGTCCGCCCGCTGCACAGCAAGGGCGGCCGTAACAACTCCGGTCGCGTGACCGTCCGCCACCAGGGTGGCGGCCACAAGCGCGCCTACCGCGTGATCGACTTCCGTCGTCACGACAAGGACGGCGTGCCGGCGAAGGTCGCTCACATCGAGTACGACCCGAACCGCACCGCGCGCATCGCGCTCCTGCACTACGCGGACGGCGAGAAGCGCTACATCCTGGCCCCCCGTGGGCTCGCCCAGGGTGCCGTGGTCGAGAACGGCCCGGCGGCCGACATCAAGCCCGGCAACAACCTGGCGCTCCGCAACATCCCGGTCGGTACCACGATCCACGCGATCGAGCTCCGTCCCGGTGGTGGCGCCAAGTTCGCCCGCTCCGCGGGTGCCTCCGTGCAGCTGCTCGCGAAGGAGGGCTCGATGGCCCACCTCCGCATGCCCTCCGGTGAGATCCGCCTGGTCGACGTGCGCTGCCGCGCCACCGTCGGCGAGGTCGGCAACGCCGAGCAGTCGAACATCAACTGGGGCAAGGCCGGCCGCATGCGCTGGAAGGGCGTCCGCCCGACCGTGCGTGGTGTCGTCATGAACCCGGTCGACCACCCGCACGGTGGTGGTGAAGGCAAGACCTCCGGTGGTCGTCACCCGGTCTCGCCGTGGGGCAAGAAGGAGGGTCGTACTCGTGATCGCAACAAGGCGAGCAACAAGTACATCGTCCGCCGCCGCAAGTCGAACAAGAAGCGCTAGGAGCGGGTTTAGATGCCGCGCAGTCTCAAGAAGGGGCCCTTCGTCGACGACCACCTGATCAAGAAGGTGGACGCCCAGAACGAAGCCGGCACCAAGAACGTCATCAAGACCTGGTCCCGCCGCTCGATGATCGTTCCCAGCATGCTGGGTCACACGATCGCGGTGCACAACGGCAAGACCCACATCCCGGTGTTCGTCACCGAGTCGATGGTCGGCCACAAGCTCGGCGAGTTCTCGCCGACGCGCACCTTCCGGGGTCACGTCAAGGACGACCGGAAGTCGAAGCGCCGCTAAGGCGGGGTGGAATCGACTATGACTAACACCGAAGGGACAACCATGGAAGCCAGGGCCCAGGCGCGGTACATCCGCGTCACGCCCATGAAGGCCCGCCGCGTGGTGGACCTCATCCGTGGCATGGACGCCACGGAGGCTCAGGCGGTCCTGCGTTTCGCCCCGCAGGCCGCGAGCGTGCCGGTCGGCAAGGTGCTGGACAGCGCCATCGCCAACGCCGCGCACAACTACGACCACACGGACGCCTCGTCGCTGTTCATCAGCGAGGCGTACGTGGACGAGGGTCCGACCCTGAAGCGGTTCCGTCCGCGCGCCCAGGGCCGCGCCTACCGGATCCGTAAGCGGACCAGCCACATCACCGTGGTCGTCAGCAGCAAGGAAGGAACCCGGTAATGGGCCAGAAGGTAAACCCGCACGGGTTCCGGCTCGGTGTCACGACCGACTTCAAGTCGCGTTGGTACGCCGACAAGCTGTACAAGGACTACGTCAAGGAAGACGTCGCCATCCGTCGGATGATGACGTCCGGCATGGAGCGCGCCGGCATCTCGAAGGTGGAGATCGAGCGCACCCGTGACCGCGTGCGTGTGGACATCCACACCGCTCGTCCCGGCATCGTCATCGGCCGCCGCGGCGCCGAGGCCGACCGCATCCGCGGTGACCTCGAGAAGCTCACGGGCAAGCAGGTCCAGCTCAACATCCTCGAGGTCAAGAACCCCGAGACGGACGCGCAGCTCGTGGCCCAGGCCGTCGCCGAGCAGCTCTCGTCGCGTGTCTCCTTCCGCCGTGCCATGCGTAAGAGCATGCAGTCGGCGATGAAGGCGGGCGCCAAGGGCATCAAGATCCAGTGTGGCGGTCGTCTCGGCGGTGCCGAGATGTCCCGTTCGGAGTTCTACCGCGAGGGCCGCGTGCCCCTGCACACGCTCCGCGCCAACGTGGACTACGGCTTCTTCGAGGCCAAGACGACCTTCGGCCGCATCGGCGTGAAGGTCTGGATCTACAAGGGCGACGTCAAGAACATCGCCGAGGTCCGCGCCGAGAACGCCGCTGCCCGCGCCGGCAACCGCCCGGCCCGTGGTGGCAACGACCGCCCGGCCCGTGGTGGCCGTGGTGGCGAGCGTGGCGGCCGCGGTCGCAAGCCGCAGCAGCAGGCTCCCGCCGCCGAGGCCCCCAAGGCCGAGGCTGCCGCCGCTGCTCCGGCTGCTGAGAGCACCGGAACGGAGGCCTGACCGAAATGCTGATCCCCCGTAGGGTCAAGCACCGCAAGCAGCACCACCCGAAGCGCAGCGGTATGTCCAAGGGTGGCACGCAGGTTGCGTTCGGCGAGTACGGCATCCAGGCGCTCACCCCGGCCTACGTGACGAACCGTCAGATCGAGGCCGCTCGTATCGCCATGACGCGTCACATCAAGCGTGGCGGCAAGGTCTGGATCAACATCTACCCGGACCGCCCCCTCACGAAGAAGCCCGCCGAGACCCGCATGGGTTCCGGTAAGGGTTCCCCGGAGTGGTGGGTCGCCAACGTCAAGCCCGGACGCGTGATGTTCGAGCTGTCGTACCCCAACGAGAAGATCGCGCGTGAGGCGCTGACTCGTGCGGCGCACAAGCTGCCGATGAAGTGCAAGATCGTTAAGCGCGAGGCAGGTGAAGCGTGATGTCGGCCGGAACCAAGGCGTCCGAGCTGCGCGAACTGGGCAACGAGGAGCTTGTCGCCAAGCTCCGCGAGGCCAAGGAAGAGCTGTTCAACCTCCGCTTCCAGGCGGCGACCGGTCAGCTCGAGAACCACGGCCGGCTCAAGGCCGTCCGCAAGGACATCGCGCGGATCTACACCCTCATGCGTGAGCGCGAGCTGGGCATCGAGACGGTGGAGAGCGCCTGATGAGCGAGAAGACTGTGACTGAAGAGACTGCCGCCCGCGGCTTCCGCAAGACCCGTGAGGGCCTTGTCGTCAGCGACAAGATGGACAAGACCGTCGTCGTCGCCGTCGAGGACCGCGTCAAGCACGCCCTGTACGGCAAGGTCATCCGCCGTACGAACAAGCTCAAGGCGCACGACGAGCAGAACGCCGCCGGTGTCGGCGACCGTGTCCTCCTCATGGAGACCCGGCCGCTGTCGGCGACGAAGCGCTGGCGCGTCGTCGAGATCCTCGAGAAGGCCAAGTAGGTAATTCCCGCAAGGGAATTCCAACAAGTACAGCTCTGAGGGGCTTTCCCTCAGGGTTCGTTCCGCCAGGCTCGGCAGGGGCCCTCTCGTAAGAGAGACGCCCCTGCCGGGAACCGGCAGACAAACAGGAGATAGACGTGATCCAGCAGGAGTCGCGGCTTCGCGTCGCCGACAACACTGGTGCCAAGGAGATCCTTTGCATCCGTGTTCTCGGTGGCTCGGGCCGCCGCTACGCGGGCATCGGTGACGTCATCGTCGCCACCGTCAAGGACGCGATCCCCGGTGGCAACGTGAAGAAGGGTGACGTCGTCAAGGCGGTCATCGTTCGCACCGTCAAGGAGCGCCGCCGTCCGGACGGCTCGTACATCCGCTTCGACGAGAACGCCGCCGTCATTCTGAAGAACGACGGCGACCCTCGCGGCACCCGTATCTTCGGCCCCGTGGGCCGTGAGCTGCGCGAGAAGAAGTTCATGAAGATCATCTCGCTCGCGCCGGAGGTGCTGTAAGCATGAAGATCAAGAAGGGTGATCTGGTTCAGGTCATCACCGGCAAGGACAAGGGCAAGCAGGGCAAGGTCATTGCCGCTTACCCGCGCGACGAGCGCGTCCTGGTCGAGGGTGTGAACCGGGTCAAGAAGCACACCAAGGCCGGCCCCACGGCCTCCGGCTCGCAGGCCGGTGGCATCGTCACGACCGAGGCGCCGATCCACGTCTCCAACGTCCAGCTGGTCGTTGAGCAGGACGGCAAGAAGGTCGTCACGCGCGTCGGCTACCGCTTCGACGACGAAGGCAACAAGATCCGCGTTGCCAAGCGGACGGGTGAGGACATCTGATGACGACCACCACCAACCCGCGTCTGAAGCAGAAGTACCGCGACGAGATCAAGGCCAAGCTGCAGGAAGAGTTCTCGTACGAGAACGTCATGCAGATCCCCGGCCTGGTCAAGATCGTCGTCAACATGGGTGTGGGTGACGCGGCGCGTGACTCCAAGCTCATGGACGGTGCTGTCCGTGACCTGACCACCATCACCGGTCAGAAGCCGGCCATCACCAAGGCCCGCAAGTCCATCGCGCAGTTCAAGCTGCGTGAGGGTCAGCCGATCGGTGCCCACGTCACGCTCCGTGGCGACCGCATGTGGGAGTTCCTGGACCGCACCCTGTCGCTCGCGCTCCCGCGCATCCGCGACTTCCGTGGTCTGTCCCCCAAGCAGTTCGACGGCCGTGGCAACTACACCTTCGGTCTCACGGAGCAGGTCATGTTCCACGAGATCGACCAGGACAAGATCGACCGCGTCCGGGGTATGGACATCACCGTGGTCACCACGGCGACCAACGACGCTGAGGGCCGCGCGCTCCTTCGTCACCTCGGCTTCCCGTTCAAGGAGGCGTGAGCGAGATGGCGAAGAAGGCTCTTATTGCCAAGGCTGCTCGTAAGCCCAAGTTCGGTGTTCGTGGCTACACCCGCTGCCAGCGTTGTGGCCGCCCGCACTCCGTGTACCGCAAGTTCGGCCTCTGCCGCGTGTGCCTTCGTGAGATGGCTCACCGTGGCGAGCTGCCGGGCGTGACCAAGAGCTCCTGGTAGTCCCCCACTTGGGGAGTGCCCGGAACTCTCGGTAAGCAAAGGGTCGGCGAAGACCCCGGCTCTCATGGCTTAGGCTAGGAGAGTTGGGCGTCTTCGCTGCCCTGACCGCCTGCGGGCTTCTGCCCGCGCAATGAATGCTTACTACGCCGTAGGTCCCCGCGCCGCACCCGTCCCGCCCCTGTGTGGGGAGAGGGATGGCGCATACAGGAAACCCCGGCGAGAGAGGCCGAAGGCCAATTCATGACCATGACTGATCCGATCGCAGACATGCTTACGCGTCTGCGGAACGCGAACTCGGCATACCACGACACCGTGGCGATGCCGCACAGCAAGATCAAGTCGCACATCGCCGAGATCCTCCAGCAGGAGGGTTTCATCACCGGCTGGAAGGTCGAGGACGCCGAGGTCGGCAAGAACCTCGTCCTGGAGCTGAAGTTCGGCCCGAACCGCGAGCGTTCGATCGCCGGCATCAAGCGCATCTCCAAGCCGGGTCTGCGCGTTTACGCGAAGTCCACCAACCTGCCGAAGGTCCTCGGTGGCCTCGGCGTGGCGATCATCTCCACGTCGCACGGTCTCCTGACCGGCCAGCAGGCGCAGAAGAAGGGCGTGGGTGGGGAAGTCCTCGCCTACGTCTGGTAGCGGAAGGGAACGGAGGAAAAAGCTATGTCGCGTATTGGCAAGCTCCCCATCACGGTTCCCGCCGGCGTGGACGTCACCATCGACGGCCGGACGGTCACGGTGAAGGGTTCCAAGGGAACCCTGAGCCACACCGTCGTGGCGCCGATCGAGATCGCCAAGGGTGAGGACGGCGTTCTCAACGTCACCCGCCCGAACGACGAGCGTCAGAACAAGGCCCTGCACGGCCTGTCCCGCACGCTGGTGGCGAACATGATCACCGGCGTGACCACGGGTTACGTGAAGAAGCTCGAGATCAGCGGTGTCGGTTACCGCGTCGTGGCCAAGGGCTCCAACCTGGAGTTCTCGCTCGGCTACAGCCACCCGATCCTGATCGAGGCGCCCGAGGGCATCTCGTTCAAGGTCGAGTCGCCGACCAGGTTCTCGGTCGAGGGCATCGACAAGCAGAAGGTCGGCGAGGTTGCGGCCAACATCCGCAAGCTGCGCAAGCCCGACCCGTACAAGGCCAAGGGCGTCAAGTACGAGGGCGAAGTCATCCGCCGCAAGGTCGGAAAGGCTGGTAAGTAAGCCATGGCATACGGGCAGAAGATCGCTAAGGGCGACGCTTACAAGCGTGCTGCCATCAAGCGTCGCCACATCCGCATCCGTAAGAACATCTCGGGTACGGCTGAGCGTCCGCGTCTGGTCGTCACGCGCTCGAACCGCAACATCGTCGCTCAGGTCATCGACGACGTGAAGGGTCACACCCTCGCGTCGGCGTCCACCCTGGACAGCTCGATCCGCGGCAACGAGGGCGACAAGTCCGCGCAGGCCAAGCAGGTCGGGGCCCTGGTCGCCGAGCGCGCCAAGGCCGCCGGTGTCGAGGCCGTCGTGTTCGACCGCGGTGGTAACCAGTACGCCGGGCGCATCGCCGCCCTGGCGGACGCCGCCCGCGAAGCCGGCCTGAAGTTCTGAGCCGGTTCCGTAGCTAGCGGAAACAGAGAGAGGTAATTCCAATGGCTGGACCCCAGCGCCGCGGCAGCGGTGCCGGTGGCGGCGAGCGGCGGGACCGGAAGGGCCGTGACGGCGGCAACGCTGCCGCCGAGAAGACCGCTTACGTTGAGCGCGTTGTCGCGATCAACCGTGTCGCCAAGGTTGTGAAGGGTGGTCGTCGCTTCAGCTTCACCGCGCTGGTCGTGGTGGGCGACGGTGACGGCACCGTGGGTGTCGGTTACGGCAAGGCCAAGGAGGTGCCGGCCGCCATCGCCAAGGGTGTGGAGGAAGCCAAGAAGCACTTCTTCAAGGTCCCCCGTATCCAGGGCACCATCCCGCACCCCATCCAGGGTGAGAAGGCTGCCGGCGTCGTGCTGCTCAAGCCCGCGTCCCCGGGTACCGGTGTTATCGCCGGTGGTCCGGTGCGCGCCGTGCTCGAGTGCGCCGGCGTTCACGACATCCTGTCGAAGTCGCTCGGCTCCGACAACGCGATCAACATCGTGCACGCGACCGTGGCGGCCCTCAAGGGCCTGCAGCGTCCCGAGGAGATCGCGGCCCGCCGCGGTCTGCCCCTCGAGGACGTCGCTCCCGCGGCTCTGCTGCGTGCGCGTGCCGGGGCTGGTGCGTAATGGCGCAGCTCAAGATCACGCAGACGAAGTCGTACATCGGCAGCAAGCAGAACCACCGTGACACCCTGCGCTCCCTTGGTCTCAAGGGCATCAACACGCAGGTCGTCAAGGAGGATCGTCCCGAGTTCCGCGGCATGGTGCACACCGTCCGCCACCTCGTGACGGTCGAGGAGGTCGACTGATCATGGCGGAGAACAACCCGCTCAAGATCCACAACCTCCGTCCGGCCCCGGGCGCCAAGACCGCGAAGACCCGTGTGGGTCGCGGTGAGGCGTCGAAGGGTAAGACGGCCGGTCGTGGTACCAAGGGCACGAAGGCCCGCTACCAGGTTCCGGAGCGCTTCGAGGGCGGGCAGATGCCCCTCCACATGCGTCTTCCGAAGCTGAAGGGCTTCAAGAACCCGTTCAAGACCGAGTTCCAGGTCGTCAACCTGGACAAGCTGGCCTCCCTCTACCCCGAGGGTGGAGAGGTCACGGTCGAGGGTCTTGTCGCCAAGGGCGCCGTGCGCAAGAACAGCCTCGTCAAGGTCCTCGGCCAGGGCGAGATCTCCGTGGCGCTGCAGGTGACGGTCGACGCCGTCTCCGGCTCCGCCAAGGAGAAGATCACCGCCGCCGGCGGTACGGTCACCGAGCTCGTCTGATTTCAGACACCGTCTCGATGACATGAGCGATCCCGACCGGGGATACCCCACAAAAGGGGTATCCCCGGTTGGTCGTTCCTAGGGGGGCATGTACGCCGGTAAGGTGGCGTCCGCTGTCGATTTCCGGGATGTCCGTGCCCCCGGCACCAAACCCGGCTCTCGACCGTTACGTATTCGTCGAATCCTTCAAGACCGTCACCTCTGACGCACGCGCGCGGGGGTCGCAGGAGGCACCGTGCTCACCGCGTTCGCCCGGGCGTTCAAGACGCCCGACCTGCGCAAGAAGCTGCTCTTCACGCTGGGCATCATCGTGATCTACCGGCTCGGCGCGCATATCCCGATCCCCGGTGTGGACTACTCGAACGTCAAGACCTGTATGGACCAGGCCGGTTCCGGCAGTGGTCTGTTCGGTCTGGTCAACATGTTCAGCGGTGGCGCGCTGTTGCAGATCACGGTCTTCGCGCTCGGCATCATGCCGTACATCACCGCGAGCATCATTCTGCAGCTGCTCACTGTGGTGATCCCGCGTCTGGAGGCCCTCAAGAAGGAGGGTCAGTCCGGTACGGCGAAGATCACGCAGTACACCCGCTACCTCACCGTGGCTCTCGCCATCCTTCAGGGCACCGGCCTCGTCGCCACGGCCCGCACCGGCGCCCTGTTCCAGGGCTGCCCGGTCGCCAGCCAGATCGTGCCCGACCAGTCGATCTTCACCACGGTCACGATGGTCATCACGATGACCGCCGGCACCTGCGTGATGATGTGGCTCGGCGAGCTGATCACCGACCGCGGCATCGGCAACGGCATGTCGATCCTGATGTTCATCTCGATCGCCGCCACGTTCCCGGCCGCCCTGTGGGCCATCAAGCAGCAGGGCTCGCTGGCCGACGGCTGGATCGAGTTCGGCACCGTCATCCTCGTCGGCCTCGTCATGGTCGGCCTGGTGGTCTTCGTCGAGCAGGCCCAGCGCCGCATCCCGGTCCAGTACGCCAAGCGCATGATCGGCCGCCGCTCCTACGGCGGCACGTCCACCTACATCCCGCTCAAGGTGAACCAGGCGGGTGTGATCCCTGTCATCTTCGCCTCGTCGCTGCTGTACATCCCGGCGCTCGTGGCGCAGTTCGCCGGTGGTGATTCCCAGTGGAAGGTCTGGATCAACGACCATCTGACCAAGGGAAATCACCCGATTTACATCGTCACGTACTTCCTCCTGATCGTGTTCTTCGCCTTCTTCTACGTGGCGATCTCGTTCAACCCCGAGGAAGTCGCGGACAACATGAAGAAGTATGGTGGCTTCATCCCGGGCATCCGGGCTGGCCGACCGACCGCTGAGTACCTTTCGTACGTGCTCAACCGGATCACCTGGCCGGGTTCGCTGTACTTGGGTCTGATCGCTCTCGTACCGACGATGGCGTTGGTTGGTTTCGGGGCAAACCAGAACTTCCCGTTCGGCGGGACGAGCATCCTGATCATCGTGGGTGTCGGCCTGGAGACGGTGAAGCAGATCGAGAGCCAGCTCCAGCAGCGCAATTACGAAGGGTTCCTCCGCTGATGCGAATCGTCCTCGTCGGGCCGCCTGGTGCGGGCAAGGGAACGCAGGCCGCGTTCCTTGCCAAGAACCTGTCGATCCCGCACATCTCCACGGGCGACCTCTTCCGTGCCAACATCAGCCAGGGCACGGAGCTGGGCAAGCAGGCGAAGTCCTACATGGACGCCGGTCAGCTCGTCCCCGACGAGGTCACCATCGGGATGGCCAAGGACCGCATGGAGCAGCCGGACGCCGTGAACGGCTTCCTGCTCGACGGCTTCCCGCGCAACGTCTCGCAGGCCGAGGCGCTCGACGTCGCCCTCAAGGCCGACGACGTGAAGCTGGACGCGGTCCTGGACCTGGAGGTCCCCGAGGACGAGGTGGTCAAGCGCATCGCCGGCCGCCGCATCTGCCGTAACGACTCGGCGCACGTCTTCCACGTCGCGTACAAGCAGCCCGCGGCCGAGGGTGTCTGTGACATCTGCGGCGGCGAGCTGTACCAGCGCGACGACGACAAGGAAGAGACCGTGCGCAAGCGGCTGGAGGTCTACCACACGCAGACCGAGCCGATCATCGACTACTACCGGGAGCAGGGGCTCGTCGTGACGATCTCCGCGCTCGGCAAGGTGGAAGAGGTCACGGCCCGCGCCATGGAGGCCCTCGGACGCTGACGCGGCGCCCTGGCCGCCCGGCACACCCGTTCGTACGCTCAGGCCGCGGTTCCCCTCCGGGGGGATCGCGGCCTTAGTGTTGGTGTACGTACACCTCGTACTGGATGACGGAGAGCGCAGGCCCCCATGGTGCAGATCAAGACCCCCGACCAGATTCGCAAGATGCGGGAGGCGGGGCTTGTCGTCGCGGCGATCCACGCCGCGACCCGTGAGGCCGCCGTGCCCGGTGCCACCACCAAGGACCTCGACGAGGCCGCGCGCAAGGTGCTCGCCGAGCACGGGGCGAAGTCGAACTTCCTCGGGTACGGCGGGTTCCCCGCGACGATCTGCACCTCGAAGAACGAGGTCGTCGTCCACGGTATCCCCAGTGACGACGTCGTCCTGGAGGACGGCGACATGATCTCCATCGACTGCGGCGCGATCGTGGACGGCTGGCACGGGGACGCGGCGTACACGTGTTTCGTGGGGTCCGGGCACGCTCCGGAGCTGCTGGAGCTGTCGCGGGTCACGGAGGAGTCCATGTGGGCCGGGATCGCGGCCATGAAGGCCGGCAACCGGCTTGTGGACATCTCGCGGGCCATCGAGGCGTACATCCGGCGCCAGCCGAAGCCCGGGGGCGGGAAGTACGGGATCGTCGAGGACTACGGCGGGCATGGCATCGGTACGGAGATGCACATGGACCCGCATCTGCTGAACTACGTCGAGCGGCGGCGGGGGAAGGGGCCGAAGCTCGTGCCCGGGTTCTGCCTTGCCATTGAGCCGATGGTGTCGTTGGGGACGCCGAAGACGGAGGTGCTGGAGGACGACTGGACCGTCATCACCACGGACGGTACGTGGTCCTCGCACTGGGAGCATTCGGTCGCACTCACCGAGGAGGGGCCGCTCGTGCTCACGTCTCCGGACGGCGGCAAGTCCAAACTCGCGGAACTCGGCATCACCGCCGCCCCCGACCCCCTGGGCTGACGCCCACGCCGGCGGCCCGGAATCCCCGCTGAGATCAGCCCCGTAAGGGGCGCGGGGAACTGCGCGCCCGGCCACGACGCACCCGGCACTCGACCCTGGGGCTCCGCCCCAGACCCCGCTCCTCAATCGCCGGAGGGGCTTGATTTACCGGGGCTGAGACCAGCCCCCTCAGGGGCGCGGGGAACTGCGCGAGAAGCCCCACCGGGGCTGCACCCGAGGCACAACAGTCACGCACCCGGCGCTGGGGGCGCCTAAGAGGCTCCCGGGCTGAGGGAGGCGTAGGGATCTTGGGGGTGGGGGAGGAATCCTGGATTCGTCTTTCCGGGGGTGCTGACGTAGACTGACGCGTCGGCTCTCGTGTATCGGTGTGTCCTCATGCCAGACCGAGAGTCGATCAAGGTAGTCGATTCGAAGGGCGAAGCGTGGCCAAGAAGCAAGGTGCCATCGAGATCGAGGGCACTGTCGTCGAGTCTCTTCCGAACGCCATGTTCAGGGTCGAGCTCCAGAACGGCCACCAGGTCCTGGCACACATCAGCGGCAAGATGCGTATGCACTACATCCGTATCCTCCCTGACGACCGGGTCGTGGTGGAGCTCTCTCCGTACGACCTGACGCGTGGCCGGATCGTCTACCGGTACAAGTAGATCTTGCCCAAGTCCCGCCCAGGCGGGCCGCCGGCAACTGACCCGGAGAACCTCACCACATGAAGGTCAAGCCGAGCGTCAAGAAGATCTGCGACAAGTGCAGGGTGATCCGCCGTCACGGCCGGGTCATGGTGATCTGCGACAACCCGCGCCACAAGCAGCGCCAGGGCTGACGCAGACCGTCCCACTGCAGTTCGTTCGCAGAGTCTCGCGCGACGCAGCACATTGAGTACATAAGCAGGGCCCGCCGGCGGCGCACACGCGTCGTGGCGACACCTTCGGTCGGAGGCCGGGGACTCAGTTCGTACCTAGTACGGCGGCTGGGAGTGGCGCTGCTGCAGACCTCCGAATCATCAACAGGAGCCATGAATGGCACGCGTTGAAGGCGTTGACCTCCCGCGCGACAAGCGCATCGAGGTCGCCCTCACCTACGTGTTCGGCATCGGCCGCACGCGCGCCCAGCAGACGCTGGACGCCACCGGTGTCGACCGCAACATCCGCGTTCGGGACCTGAGCGAGGAAGACCTCGTCAAGATCCGCGAGTACGTGGACCAGAACTTCCAGACCGAGGGTGACCTCCGTCGCGAGATCCAGGCCGACATCCGCCGCAAGGTCGAGATCGGCTGCTACCAGGGTCTTCGCCACCGTCGTGGTCTGCCGGTCCGCGGTCAGCGCACCAGCACGAACGCCCGCACCCGCAAGGGCCCGCGTCGCGCCATCGCCGGCAAGAAGAAGCCGGGCAAGAAGTAGTCCTCAGCGGACGCTTAACCGCGGTCTTCGCTGTAGGACCGACCACCTCCCGTAGGAGAACGACATGCCCCCCAAGGGACGTCAGGGCGCTGCCAAGAAGGTGCGCCGCAAGGAAAAGAAGAACGTCGCTCACGGCCACGCGCACATCAAGAGCACGTTCAACAACACGATCGTGTCCATCACGGACCCGACCGGCAACGTGATCTCGTGGGCCTCCGCCGGCCACGTGGGCTTCAAGGGCTCGCGCAAGTCCACCCCCTTCGCCGCGCAGATGGCCGCCGAGTCGGCCGCCCGCCGCGCGCAGGAGCACGGCATGCGCAAGGTCGACGTGTTCGTCAAGGGTCCCGGCTCCGGCCGTGAGACCGCGATCCGCTCCCTCCAGGCCACCGGCCTCGAGGTCGGCTCGATCCAGGACGTGACGCCCACGCCGCACAACGGCTGCCGTCCCCCGAAGCGCCGCCGCGTCTGACGCGTTCGCGCGCTTCGTCGAAGGTTCCGGGCGGTACAGCTCCTTTGAGCCGTGCCGCCCGTACCCTTGACATAGCAACACAGGCTCTGCCTGTGCCTCAGGGCATCAAATAGTGGGTGCCCCTGACTGAAGGAATCTTCATGCTGATCGCTCAGCGTCCCTCGTTGACCGAAGAGGTCGTCGACGAGTTCCGCTCCCGGTTCGTCATCGAGCCGCTGGAGCCGGGCTTCGGTTACACCCTCGGCAACTCCCTGCGCCGTACGCTCCTCTCCTCGATCCCGGGTGCGGCGGTCACGTCCATCCGTATCGACGGTGTCCTGCACGAGTTCACCACCGTGCCGGGCGTCAAGGAGGACGTCACCGACCTGATCCTCAACATCAAGCAGCTCGTCGTCTCCTCGGAGCACGACGAGCCGGTCGTGATGTACCTGCGCAAGCAGGGCCCGGGTCTGGTCACCGCCGCCGACATCGCGCCCCCGGCCGGTGTCGAGGTGCACAACCCCGACCTCGTCCTCGCCACGCTCAACGGCAAGGGCAAGCTGGAGATGGAGCTGACCGTCGAGCGCGGTCGCGGCTACGTCTCCGCCGTGCAGAACAAGCAGGTCGGCCAGGAGATCGGCCGTATCCCGGTCGACTCGATCTACTCGCCGGTCCTCAAGGTCACGTACAAGGTCGAGGCCACGCGTGTCGAGCAGCGCACCGACTTCGACAAGCTGATCGTCGACGTCGAGACCAAGCAGGCCATGCGGCCGCGTGACGCCATGGCGTCGGCCGGCAAGACCCTGGTCGAGCTGTTCGGTCTCGCCCGCGAGCTGAACATCGACGCCGAGGGCATCGACATGGGTCCGTCCCCGACGGACGCCGCCCTGGCCGCCGATCTGGCGCTGCCGATCGAGGAGCTGGAGCTCACCGTTCGGTCGTACAACTGCCTCAAGCGCGAGGGCATCCACTCCGTGGGTGAGCTCGTCGCCCGCTCCGAGGCGGACCTGCTCGACATCCGTAACTTCGGTGCGAAGTCGATCGACGAGGTCAAGGCGAAGCTGGCCGGTATGGGCCTCGCGCTCAAGGACTCGCCTCCCGGCTTCGACCCGACGGCTGCGGCTGACGCCTTTGGTGCGGACGATGACGCGGACGCCGGGTTCGTCGAGACCGAGCAGTACTGAGCCACTCCGCTCGGAACGGTTCTCGGGTGCGGGTGCGCTGTGGCTGGTCGCGCAGTTCCCCGCGCCCCTTCCGGGCCGCCCCTGCGGGGCGCGCACGGATCTCCGACAGGCGACCGCCTGCTCGGACACTGACTCCGGTACCTGATACGGCCGGGGCAGACATCTAGGAGAAACATCATGCCGAAGCCCGCCAAGGGTGCCCGTCTGGGCGGCAGCGCCGCGCACGAGAAGCTCCTCCTCGCGAACCTCGCGAAGAGCCTCTTCGAGCACGGCAAGATCACGACGACCGAGGCCAAGGCCCGTCGTCTGCGCCCGTACGCGGAGCGTCTGGTCACCAAGGCGAAGAAGGGCGACCTTCACAACCGCCGTCAGGTGCTCCAGGTCATCACGGACAAGAGCATCGTGCACACGCTCTTCACCGAGATCGCCCCGCGCTACGAGAACCGTCCGGGTGGTTACACCCGTATCACCAAGATCGGTAACCGCCGTGGCGACAACGCGCCCATGGCCGTCATCGAGCTGGTCGAGGCCCTGACGGTCGCGCAGCAGGCCACCGGTGAGGCCGAGGCCGCCACCAAGCGTGCCGCCAAGGACGCCGAGGCCAAGACCGAGGCTCCGGCCGAGGTCGTCGAGGACGCCAAGCCGGCCGACGAGGCCGCCGGGGAGTCCAAGGACGCCTGAGGCTCCGTGCCAGGTGTGTGAGCGGGTCCGCCCTCGGGGGCGGGCCCGCTTTCTTTTTCGTTTCTCCTAAGGAGCGCAGAGGGGTGTCGAGGTGAGCGACGAGGTCGCTGACGGTTTCGTACGCGTACGGCTGGACCTGTCGTACGACGGGACCGACTTCTCCGGGTGGGCCAAGCAGGCCGTGGGCCGGCGGACCGTCCAGCAGGAGATCGAGTCGGCGCTGACGACCGTCACGCGTGCGGGCGAGGTGACGTACGACCTGACCGTGGCCGGGCGCACGGACGCGGGTGTGCACGCGCGCGGGCAGGTCGCGCACGTGGACCTGCCGGCCGGGGTGTGGGCCGAGCACGAGGAGAAGCTGCTGAAGCGGCTCGCCGGGCGGCTGCCGCGCGATGTGCGGGTCTGGCGCGTCGGGCAGGCCCCCGACGGGTTCAACGCGCGGTTCGCCGCGCTGTGGCGGCGCTATGTGTACCGCGTCAGCGACCGGCCCGGCGGCGTCGACCCGCTGCTGCGCAACCACGTGCTGTGGCACGACTGGGAGCTGGACGTCGCGGCGATGGACGCGGCGGCCGGTTCGCTGGTGGGGGAGCACGACTTCGCCGCGTACGCGAAGAAGCGCGAGGGCGCCTCGACCGTACGGGAGATCTTCGACTTCGGGGTGCGGCGCCGGGACGACGGGGTCGTCGAGATCGAGGTCCGTGCGGACGCCTTCTGCCACAACCAGGTGCGGTCCATGGTGGGCGCCCTGCTGTTCGTCGGCGACGGGCACCGGGGCGTCGAGTGGCCGCGCGCGGTGCTCGACGCCGGGGTGCGCGACAGCGCGGTCCACGTGGTGCGCCCGCACGGGCTGACCCTGGAGGAGGTCGCGTACCCGGCCGACGAGCTGCTGCACGCGCGGCAGACGCAGGCACGGCGCGTGCGGGGGACCGTGCACTGACCGCGCCGGGCCCGGGCGGGTCAGCCGGCGGTGGCCGCCGCGGACGCCTGGGCCTCGCCGCGCCGCTTGATCTGCTGGAAGGTGAAGACCTGGAGGTCGTCACCGAGGGTGAACAGGGCGGTGTCCTTCTTGGAGGCGTCCTTGCCGTCGGTCAGGCCGCCGTTGGTGAAGTACGCGTAGCGGCCGACCGAGTTCGCCGTCTGGCGGCACACCGTCGTACGGCAGAACGTGGGCACGCCCGCGCCGGGCAGGGAGACGATCCCGCCGTCGAAGTCGTACTGCTCCTTGGCCTTCGTGGCCTCGGCCTTCGTGTCGAAGACGGCGACGCCCACGGTGACCGCCGAGCCGCCCTTGTAGTAGGTGGCGCGGATGACCTGGGTGCAGCCGTTGCGCTTGAGGACGGTGGCGAGGCCCTTCTGCGCGGCGGCCGTGCAGTCCGTCGTGCGGGCCGTGGCGCCCTTGCGGTAGACGCGGTCGCCGACGGTGAGGGTCGTGCCCGGGTAGAGCGTGGCCGGGCTCAGCGGCGCCTTGTCCTTGGCGGCGCTGTCGATGAAGTCGTTGGGGTCGAGCGGGGGCGGCGGGGTCGTCGCGGCGAACGAGGGGGCGCGCGTGTGGCCCGCGCTCGGGATGTCGGCGGTGCTCGGGAGCTGGTCGGCCGGCTTGTTGCCCGCCTCGCTGCTCTTGTTCGCCGAGACGATGCCCCAGGCGACCACCGAGCCGACCGCCAGCGTGGCGAGCACCGCCCCGCCGATCACCAGCCAGCGCTTCTTGCGGGCCCGCGCCTCGGACGCCTCGGCGAGCGCCGCCCAGTCAGGAGTCGATCCGTTGTCCCCTGGGCCCCACTGGGGTCCCCCCTGCCCGAAACTCATGGGCCGCATCTTAGACGGGCGGGACTGCGGACCGTCCGGGCGTTCGAGGCGCGGGGTGCGGCGCGCGGTCCACGGGTGGGGGCGGTGCGCGCCCTACCGTACGGGCATGGATCAGGACACTTCACCGCTTTTCGCCTGGCTTCGGGAGCCGGCGTCCCGGGCCGCGCGCGTCTGTCTCGCCCTGATTCTCCTGGTGGTGCCCGCGCACGCCGCGCTCAAGGCGCCCGGCGGAGGCATGGACAACGCCATCGTCGTGCACGCGGCCCGCGTCTGGCTCGACGGCGGCTCCCCGTACGCGGACCCGCACTTCCTGTACTTCCCGAGCGCCCTGCCGGCCGCGCTGCCGCAGGTGTTCATGCCTGCCGCCTGGCTGCGGCTCGCCGTGCCGGCGGGCGTGACGCTGGGTCTTGCCGCCGGGTGGGCGTGCGCGCTGCGGGTGCACCGGGTGCCGTGGGGGAGCCGGCTCGCGGTGGGCGGGCTGTCGGCACTCGCCCTCGGCTTCGCGCCCTTCGGGCAGCTCGTCTCGCTCGCCAACTGGACCGTCACCGCCGTCGTCGCGCTGCCCTGCGCGCTGCTCCTGGCCGAGCGGGGCCGCTGGCTCGCCGCCGGGTTGCTGCTGGGCGCCGCCCTCGCGCTCAAGCCGCTGCTCGCACCCGTCGCCCTGCTGTTCGTCCTGGCCCGGCGCGGGCGGGCGCTCGCCGCGATGGTGCTGGTGCCCGCCGTGGCCTGCGCCCTGACCGCCCTGACGATGCCGGACCCGGGCGGCTTCTTCACGCGTACGCTGCCGTTCCTGCTGCACGGTGACGACAGCTTCGTACGGCTCTACGAGGCGTCTGTCGGGGCGGTGCTCGCGCGGCTCGGCGTGCCGTCCGGGCTCGCCGGGGCGCTCGGGTTCGCCGGGGCGCTCGGGCTCGCCGGGGCGGCGGCGGGGGTGTGGTGCGCGCGGCGCCGGTGGCTGCGCGGGGACGCGGGGCCCGCGCGGCTCACGGAGACGGCCGCGATGCTGATGCTGGCCGCGTTCCTCGTGTCGCGGCCCTCGTACAACCACTACCTGCTGGTCGTCCTGCCGCTGCTGATCGCGGGCGCCGGGGCGGCGGGGGCGGTGGCGCGCTCCCCGTGGTTCTGGGCGGCGCTGCTGCCGCAGGTGCCCGGGCTCGCCTGGCCGTACCTGGACACCGGGACGCGGCGGGCGTTCCTGGACTGCGCGGCGCTGTGCGGGCTCGCGCTGGTCGCCGGGGTGCGGTGCGCGCGGGGCGGGGCCGGCGAGCCGGTGTCGGAGGGGGCGCGCGGGGTGGTCCCGGAGTCCCGGGAGGGGCGCGTTTTGACCCGTGCCGGGCGGCGCGGGTATCCTGCCTAGTCGTTATGTGTATCGGCTTCCTCGTTCTCATCTGAGAGGGCCGTACACGGGTTCCCTGGAGCAGTTACCAGTGGGCGGCATACGGGCGCTGAACCCGGCCACTGTCGTCCCAAGCTGCACGATCGCTTCAGTGATGCCAATTTCAGCACCCATCCACTGAAGAAGAAGAAGGCTGCTAAGTGCGTACGTACAGCCCCAAGCCCGGTGATGTGACTCGCCAGTGGCACGTCATCGACGCTCAGGACGTCGTCCTGGGCCGTCTGGCCACCACTGCCGCGACTCTCCTCCGCGGCAAGCACAAGCCGACCTATGCGCCGCACATGGACATGGGCGACTTCGTCATCATCATCAACGCCGACAAGGTTCACCTGTCCGGCAACAAGAAGACGCAGAAGATGGCGTACCGCCACTCCGGCTACCCGGGTGGTCTGCGCTCCGTCCGTTACGACGAGCTTCTGGACAAGAACCCCGAGAAGGCCGTCGAGAAGGCCATCAAGGGCATGCTCCCGAAGAACACGCTCGGCCGTCAGATGCTCTCGAAGCTGAAGGTCTACTCGGGCGAGACGCACCCCCACGCTGCCCAGCAGCCGGTGCCGTTCGAGATCACCCAGGTCGCGCAGTAGTTCCGGCCACACCCCCAAAGACAGAAAAGAATCTGAGGAGCATCGTGGCCGAGACCACCGCCGAGACGCCGGTCGAAGAGATCGTCGACGTCGAGAGCTACACCACCGAGTCGGACGCGCCTGTCGAGGGCGAGTACACCTCGGAGTCCAACCCCGCCCGCTTCGGCGACCCCCAGCCGGCCGCCGGCCTGGGCCGCCGCAAGAACGCCATCGCGCGCGTTCGCATCGTGCCCGGCACGGGCAAGTGGAAGGTCAACGGGCGCACGCTCGAGGACTACTTCCCGAACAAGGTGCACCAGCAGGAAGTCAACGAGCCCTTCAAGGTGCTCGAGCTGGACGGCCGCTACGACGTCATCGCCCGTATCTCGGGTGGCGGCGTCTCCGGCCAGGCCGGTGCCCTGCGCCTGGGCGTCGCCCGCGCGCTGAACGAGGCCGACGTGGAGAACAACCGCGGCGCCCTGAAGAAGGCCGGCTACCTCCGCCGCGACGACCGTGCGGTCGAGCGCAAGAAGGCCGGTCTCAAGAAGGCCCGTAAGGCCCCGCAGTACAGCAAGCGCTAAATCCGCTGCTGCTTGTATGTTCCGTTCGCCCCGGCGGCACCTTTCGTGCCGCCGGGGCGTTCGGCTTATGGACGACCTGAAGTTGTGGAGGACACCAAGTGGGACGACTCTTCGGCACGGACGGCGTGCGCGGTGTCGCCAACGCGGACCTGACGGCCGAGCTGGCGCTGGGCCTGTCGGTCGCCGCGGCGCACGTGCTCGGCGAGGCGGGATCGTTCGAGGGGCACCGTCCGGTCGCCGTCGTGGGCCGGGACCCGCGCGCCTCCGGTGAGTTCCTCGAAGCCGCGGTCGTCGCGGGCCTGGCGAGCGCGGGCGTCGACGTCCTGCGCGTCGGTGTGCTGCCCACCCCCGCGGTGGCGTACCTCACCGGCGCGTTGAACGCCGACCTCGGCGTGATGCTCTCCGCGAGCCACAACGCCATGCCGGACAACGGCATCAAGTTCCTCGCGCGCGGCGGCCACAAGCTGGACGACGCCCTTGAGGAGCGCATCGAGTCGCTGTACGAGGAGCACCGCACCGGCGCTCCCTGGGACCGTCCGACGGGCGCGGGCGTGGGCCGGGTCCGCTCCTACGACCAGGGCCTGGACCAGTACATCGCGCACCTCGTCGGCGTCCTGCCGAACCGTCTTGAGGGGCTGCGGATCGTCCTCGACGAGGCGCACGGCGCGGCCTCCCGGGTGTCGCCGGAGGCGTTCACGCGGGCCGGCGCGGACGTCGTCACCATCGGCGCCGACCCCGACGGCCTGAACATCAACGACGGCTGCGGCTCGACCCACCTCGACCTGTTGAAGGCCGCCGTCGTCGAGCACAAGGCGGACTTCGGCATCGCCCACGACGGCGACGCGGACCGCTGCCTGGCCGTGGACCACACCGGGTCCGAGGTCGACGGCGACCAGATCATGGCCGTCCTCGCCCTCGCCATGCGGGAGCGCGGTGTGCTGCGTTCCGACACCGTTGTCGCCACCGTCATGTCGAACCTGGGCCTCAAGCTCGCCATGGAGCGCGAGGGTATCCAGCTCGTCCAGACGGCCGTCGGTGACCGGTATGTGCTGGAGCACATGAAGGAGCACGGGTTCGCGCTCGGCGGCGAGCAGTCCGGTCACGTCATCGTGCTGGACCACGCCACCACCGGTGACGGCACGCTGACCGGCCTGCTCCTCGCCGCGCGCGTCGCGCAGACCGGGCGGGCGCTGAAGGACCTGGCGTCCGTCATGGAGCGGCTGCCCCAGGTCCTGATCAACGTGCCGGACGTGGACAAGTCCCGGGTGACGACCTCGGCGGAGCTGGCGAGCGCCGTCACGGACGCGGAGGCGGAGCTGGGCTCCACGGGCCGCGTCCTGCTGCGCCCCTCGGGCACCGAGCCGCTCGTACGGGTCATGGTGGAGGCCGCCGACATCGAGCAGGCCCGCTCGGTGGCGAGCCGCCTCGCGGACGCGGTGAAGTCGGCGCTCGGCTAGGGCCTTTCCCGTAGGAGCGGCCTGTCGTGGTGACGCGCCCCGGCACCTGGGGGACCCCGGGTGCCGGGGCGCGGGTCATCGTGCCTGCTGCGGCGTGACGCGCTTGCGGGACCAGGCCCATTTCTGGGCCAGGAGGGTGAGCGTGCCCGCGAGGACGATCCCCAGCAGGTTCAGCAGGAGCTGCTGCGAGGAGCCCCAGGTCTGCTTCATGTCGCCGTAGCTGAGCGCCACCGCCGCGTTCGCCGCCGCCGGCACGGTCGTCACCGAGATCGCCACGCCCACCAGGGCGCCCGACTTGGCCGACGTCAGCGAGAGCGTCCCGGCGGCGCCCGCGAGGACGGCGACGACGAACGAGAACCAGTCGGGCGCGTACACGAACCCGGTGCTCGGCCGGTCGCCCTTCAGCTGCGCCTCGCTGAACAGGTGCACGGCGTCCATGAAGGAACTGAAGCCGACCGTCACCGCCATCGCCACGGCGAAGCCCACGAGCAGCGCGATCAGGGAGCGCAGCGCGAGCCGGGGCGCCCGGCGCACGACGGCCGTGCAGATCCCGGCGAGCGGCCCGAACTCCGGGCCCACGGCCATCGCGCCGACGATCAGGATCGCGTTGTCCAGGACGACACCGCAGGCCGCGATCATCGTGGCGATCACGAGGAACGCCACGTAGGTGAAGGTGAGCGTCGACTCCTCGTGCGAGGCGTCCGTCAACTGCTCCCACAGCACCGCGTCCGCGCCCTCGCCCGGCGCGTCCCGCTCGGCCTGGTCGGCGCGCCGGGACAGCGACAGGTCGATGCTCTCGACGGCGATCGAACCGGTCCGGTCGAGGCCCAACTCCCGCAGGGCCGCGATGAGTCCGTCACCGGCCTCGCGTGCCACGTCGCACATGACGAGGTCGCCCGCCGGGTCGCGGGCCGCGCCCGGCAGCACCACGAGATGCGTGGTGCCGACCGTGCCCTCGATCAGGCGCACCACGTCGTCCGTGGTGCCGGCGGGGGAGATCAGGCGCAGATGCAGCATGCGCGCAGGTTAGCGGGCCCCTTCACAGCTTGCGCAGGCGCAGCCGCTGCACCTTGTGGTCGGGGCCCTTGCGTACGACGAGGGTGGCCCGGCCGCGCGTCGGCGCCACGTTCTCCAGCAGGTTCACCTTGTTGATGGTGTGCCAGGTGGTGCGCGCGTAGTCGAGCGCCTCCTCCTCGGAGACCTGCGTGTACCTGCGGAAGTACGAGGACGGGTTCTGGAAGGCGGTGGCGCGCAGCCGCAGGAAGCGGTGGAGGTACCAGCGCTCGATGTCCTCGGCGCGGGCGTCGACGTAGACGCTGAAGTCGAAGTAGTCGGCGAGGCCGACGCGGGTGCGGCCGTCCTTGCCGGGCAGCGCGGGCTGGAGCACGTTCAGGCCCTCGACGATGAGGATGTCGGGGCGGCGGACCGTGAGCCTGCGGTCGGGCACGATGTCGTAGATGAGGTGCGAGTAGACGGGGGCCGTCACCTCGTCCTTGCCGGCCTTGATGTCGGCGACGAAGCGGGTCAGGGCGCGCCGGTCGTAGGACTCGGGGAAGCCCTTGCGGGACATCAGGCCGCGCGCCTGGAGCTCCTTGGTCGGCAGCAGGAAGCCGTCCGTGGTGACCAGCTCGACGCGCGGGTGCTCGGGCCAGCGCGACAGCAGCGCCTGGAGGAGCCGGGCGACGGTCGACTTGCCGACGGCGACGGAGCCCGCGACCCCTATGACGAAGGGGGTGCCGGACTGGGCGCCCTTCTCGCCGAGGAAGGTGTTCAGGGCGCTGCGCAGGCCGTCGGTGGCACCGACGTACAGATTGAGCAGGCGGGAGAGCGGCAGGTAGATGTCGCGGACCTCGTCCAGGTCGATCACGTCACCGAGGCCGCGCAGCTGCTCCACCTCGCCGGCGGTGAGCGGCAGGGGGGTCTTGTCGCGCAGGGCGCTCCACTGGTCGCGGGTGAGGTCGACGTAGGGAGTCGCCTCCGGCTTGTGCCGGTGGGCGCTCCGCGAGGCCGGCTCTGTCATGGGCACGGAGATCGGAGAGATCACAGTCCATTGTTACGGCTGTGTGGCCCCGAGCGGAGGGTGGGCTGCGTCACGCGGGCCGAGGCCGTGCCCGTACGGGCCGTGCGGGTGGGCCCGCCGGTAGCGCACCGTCACAGGTTCGCCACAGCTCGCCACACCTATGGACCCAGTGTGGAGGCGGCGATACGTTCGGATGCTCGTGCGGGCAGAGCCGTCCGCGCGGGCGGGAGGGGATGCTCCATGGCCGTAGTGCGTATGCCGGGCTTCGGGCGGCGCGGGTCGGCGCCGGCGCCGGCCGACGGGTCGGCGGGCCGGGTCCGCAGCGAACTGGTGGACGAGTGGCCCGACGAGGACTTCGGCGAGGACCTGGACGACTGCCTCGACTTCTACGAGATGGGCAGCAAGCCGCGCTGCGAGGAGGCCGAGTATCTCGGACTCCTGGAAGACGCACGGGACCGGCTTCTTCAGGGGCGCTGGGACAGCCCCTAGGCTGCGGCCTATGTGTGGAATTGTGGGTTACGTAGGGTCACAGTCGGCGCTCGATGTCGTCCTCGCGGGGCTGAAGCGGCTGGAGTACCGGGGCTACGACTCGGCGGGCGTCGCGGTGCTCGCGGACGGGTCCGTCGCCTCGGCGAAGAAGGCCGGCAAGCTCGCCAACCTGGAGAAGGAGCTGGTCGAGCGGCCGCTGCCGGCCGGGGCCGCCGGCCTCGGGCACACCCGCTGGGCCACGCACGGCGGCCCCACCGACGCCAACGCGCACCCGCACCTGGACAACGCGGGCCGGGTCGCCGTCGTCCACAACGGCATCATCGAGAACTTCGCCGCGCTCCGCGCCGAACTGGCCGAGCGCGGGCACGACCTGCGCTCCGAGACCGACACCGAGGTCGTCGCGCATCTGCTCGCCGAGGAGTTCTCCGCGAGCGGCGATCTGGCCGAGGCGATGCGGCTGGTGTGCCGGCGCCTCGAAGGGGCGTTCACGCTGGTCGCCGTGCACGCGGACGCGCCGGACCTGGTGGTCGGCGCCCGCCGCAACTCGCCGCTCGTGGTCGGCGTCGGCGAGGGCGAGGCGTTCCTCGCGTCCGACGTCGCCGCGTTCATCGCGCACACCCGCTCCGCCGTCGAACTCGGCCAGGACCAGGTGGTCGAGCTGCGCCGGGACGCGGTGACGGTCACCGACTTCGACGGGCGGCCCGCCGACGTACGCCACTACCACGTCGACTGGGACGCCTCCGCCGCCGAGAAGGGCGGCTACGACTACTTCATGCTCAAGGAGATCGCCGAGCAGCCCAAGGCCGTCGCCGACACGCTGCTCGGGCGGATCGGCGCCGAGGGGCAGCTCACCCTCGACGAACTGCGCATCCCGCCGCAGGTGCTGCGCATGGTCGACAAGGTCGTCATCGTGGCGTGCGGGACGGCGTTCCACGCGGGGCTCATCGCCAAGTACGCCATCGAGCACTGGACCCGTATCCCCTGCGAGGTGGAGCTGGCCAGCGAGTTCCGCTACCGCGACCCGATCCTCGACGCCCGCTCCCTCGTCATCGCCATCTCCCAGTCCGGGGAGACCATGGACACGCTGATGGCGCTGCGGCACGCCCGCGAGCAGGGCGCGACCGTCCTCGCCATCTGCAACACCAACGGCTCGACCATCCCGCGCGAGTCCGACGCCGTGCTCTACACGCACGCCGGGCCCGAGGTCGCCGTCGCCTCCACCAAGGCGTTCCTGACGCAGCTCGTCGCCTGCTACCTCGTCGCGCTCTACCTCGGGCAGGTGCGCGGCACGAAGTGGGGCGACGAGATCGCCGCCGTCGTACGGGAACTCGGGCGCAGCGGCGAGGACGTGGAGCGGGTCCTGGAGACCATGGAGCCCGTACGGGAACTCGCGCGCTCCCTCGCCGGGCAGGACACGGTGCTCTTCCTCGGGCGGCACGTGGGGTATCCGGTGGCGCTCGAAGGGGCGCTGAAACTGAAGGAACTCGCGTACATGCACGCCGAGGGGTTCGCCGCGGGGGAGCTGAAGCACGGGCCGATCGCACTGATCGAGCCGGGGGTGCCGGTCGTGGTCGTCGTGCCGTCGCCGCGCGGGCGGTCGGTGCTGCACGACAAGATCGTCTCCAACATCCAGGAGATCCGGGCGCGCGGGGCGCGGACCCTCGTCATCGCCGAGGAGGGTGACACGGCCGTCGCGGCGTACGCCGACCATGTGGTGTGGGTGCCGGTGACGCCTACGCTGTTGCAGCCGCTGGTGACGACGGTGCCGTTGCAGGTGTTCGCGTGCGAGCTGGCCACCGCGCGGGGCAACGAGGTGGATCAGCCGCGGAATCTGGCGAAGTCGGTGACGGTGGAGTAGGCGGGCGGGGTGCTGGCGCGGGGGCGGCGCTTAGGGTCGGCGTATGAGCATCATCGGGGTCGGCATCGACGTGGCGGAGATCGAGCGGTTCGAGCAGTCGTTGCGGCGTACGCCGGGGCTGGCCGAACGGTTGTTCCTGGAACGGGAGCTGGTGCTGCCCGGAGGGGAGCGGCGCGGGGTCGCGTCCCTGGCGGCCCGGTTCGCCGCGAAGGAGGCGGTGGCGAAGGCGCTGGGGGCGCCGGCGGGGCTTCGGTGGACCGATGCGGAGGTCTGGGTGGAGGAGAGTGGGCAGCCGCGGCTTCGGGTGACGGGGTCTGTTGCCGCGCGGGCGGCGGAGTTGGGGGTGCGGGTGTTTCATGTGTCGCTCAGTCACGATGCGGGGGTCGCTTCCGCTGTGGTGGTGGCTGAGTCCTGAGGGTGCTTTCCAGCGGGGGCGGGGCTGCTGGTTGTCGTTCACCTTTCGCCGGGTGGGTGGCTGGTCGCGCAGTTCCCCGCGCCCCTGGGGAGTTGCCCCGGGTGAGGCTGCTTGCAACTGAGGTCGCGCAGTTCCCCGCGCCCCTGACGGGGCGCTGCCCCCTGGGGTTGTCGTTCACCTTTCGCCCGGTGGTGGGCTGGTCGCGCAGTTCCCCGCGCCCCTTCGGTGCGCACTTCGTGCGCTACCTCTATCGGGGGAGGCAGGGGCGAAGCCCCGCCTCCAGGGGCGCGGGGAA